>NZ_KK073872.1:2547671-2861269 GCF_000585335.1 Cloacibacillus evryensis DSM 19522 | reverse complement strand
GCAAAATTTTTGGTGCAGCTCCGCGGCGAGAGAGAGCGCCTCGTTGACGCGCGGACGCATCTCCGCCTCCCCGACCCGTTTCATCGCGGCGGCCGGAGTGCCCTCGCGCGGCGAATAGGGGAACACGTGGACCTTGCCGAATCCCTGCTCTCTGACAAAATCAAGGCTGCGCCGGAATGCCTCCCCGTCTTCGGAGGGGAAGCCCACCATCAGATCCGTGCTGATATGCAGGCCGTCGCCGAGGACGTCGCGCGCGCGCTGCGCCGTCTTTGCGAAATCCGCCGCGCCGTAGCCGCGCCGCATTGCCGCGAGCACGCCGTCGTCGCCAGACTGCAGCGGCATGTGCAGGTGCTCGCAGAAGGCGGGACAGTCGGCGAGCGCCGCGAGCAGCTCGCCGTTCACCGCGAAGGGCTCGATGGAGCCGAAACGGAGCCGCCTTATCTTCGGCAGCGCGCCGATAAGGCGCACGAGCCGCGGAAGCTCCTCATAAAGCCCCAGGTGTACGCCTGTAAGGACGATCTCCGGACAACCGGCGTCCGTTATCCGGCGCGCCTCGTCCACCGCCTCCGCCAAAGGGCGCGAGACCGGCCTGCCGCGCACTGATGGTACGATGCAGTACGAGCAGTAGTGATTGCAGCCGTCCTGGACTTTGAGGAAGGCGCGCGTATGGAGACGCGGTCGGTCAAGCGTCAGCGCGTCCCAGATGTTTTCCCTTTCGATGCTCTGGTCCACCACTATGAGCGGCGCGGAGCCGTTGAGCCGTTCTTCGATGAGCTGAGGCAGCCGGTGTTTGAGACGGTTCCCGAGCACGATGTCTATATCGAGCAGTTCCCGTTCCGCCTCGCTCACCCTCTGCGCGTAGCAGCCGCAGGCGGCGATGACGGCGCGCGGGTTTTCCCGGCGCGCGCGGCGGATCAGCTTGCGGCATTTGCGGTCGGCGACGGCCGTTATCGTACAGGTGACGATGACGACGATATCCGGCGATCCTTCGCCGCGAACCGCCCCTTCGGCCTCGAGCGCCGCGGCGATCGCCTCGCCCTCATATTGATTGGTGCGGCATCCCTGTATGTGTATCGCGAATTTTTTCCCTGATAATCTCTGCATTGCTGCTCCCTTGCCGTATAAATCTCCGCTAAAGTCTATCATCAAAGGCTCCGTAGACGCAAATGCGGCATATAAAAAGCCGCCCCTTCGCGAGGCGGCCCGCTATTTAGATGTTCCTCATACTTCGCAGCCCCTCGAACAGTTCCTTCATCGGTCCCGCCAGCAGCCGCTGGCGCTCCGCGAAGACCTTTTCGTAGACGGCGGCGTTTCGCGCGTCGGGCTCGAAGCGGCCGCGGAAGGTGATCCATTCGCGCATCGTCTCCTTGATATTCTCGATGTCGCCGACGGCGTAAGCCGCCACCGCGACGTCGGCCATCAGGCCGCCCTCGCTTCTTGTGGGGATGTTGTAGGCGCCGCCGAGGATGTCGGCCTTTATCTGCGTCCACAACGGGCTCTTGCTGCCGCCCTCGGTGCCGATGATCTCGTTCAGGGGGATGCCGCACTCACGGTAGATCTTTATCATCTGGGCATATTCAAAGGCGATCGCTTCCAGGATCGAGCGCCACATCGCGGCGCGGTCGCTTGCGCCGAAGAGCCCCAGAAAGGCCCCGCAGGCTCCGGGCATGTCAGGGCCGGCCCCCTGCAGGTAGGGATAGAAGAGAAGGCCGCGCGAACCGGCTGGTATCTCGGCGGCGAGGGTGTCCATCTCCGCGTAGAACATCTGGTCTCCCGCGCGGTTGGCGACGCTGTCACGGAACCAGCGCAGCGAAAGGCCCCCGGCGCGGATCATGCTCCAGTAGAAATAGGAGTCCTCCAGCGTGCCGGCGGCGAACATCATGCCGGGCGCCGCCGTGATGCGGCTGTCCGCCTCCGAGACGGCGACGGCGAAGATCGAGGCCGTCCCCGCCACGTCGGTGGCGAGCCCCGGTTCCAGCAGTCCCGAGGCGAGCGCCGACTGCATCGTGTCGCCCGCGCCGGCGGCGATGGGGATGCCGGATGGCAGCCCCATCTTCTCAGCCTCCTCGGGGCAGAGGAAGCCGACGATATCCCACGGCTTGACGATTCGCGGCAATATCTCCATCGGAATGCCGAGCGCCTTCATCTGCCGTTTGGACCAATTGCGCTCCCTGGCGTCGTAGCCGATCAGCCAACCGGACATCGTCGCCCAATCCAGGAACGCCTCCCGCGCCGTCAGCCCGGCGAGCGTGCCTAAGACGAAGGGGCCGTTGTTCACGACCTTCACGGCGTTATCGCGGAAGCCCGTATATTTGTTGAGGAACCAGCGCAGGATCATCGGCGGCATGAACTCGTCGACGATGGCGTTGCCGCTCTCCTCGACCCATACCGGCTTGACGTTCTCGCGCACCCATTTCGCTTCGCCGCTCGCGCGGTTGTCGAGGTATGGGACGAAGGGCGTCACCGGCTGCCAGTTCTCGTCGATGCCGACGATGCCGCAGATGATGCCGCTCGCCGAGATCGCGCGGACCTCGGCGGGATTGACGCCTGATTTGGCGAGGCACTCGCGCACTCCCTCGCGGACATTGCTGACGAAACAGTTGGCGTCCATCTCCGCCCATCCCGGACGCGGGTAAGAGATCTTATTCTCCCGGTAAGCCTCGGCGACGCGCGTGGAATCTATGCTGTAAAGCGCCGTCTTGGTCCCCATTGTGCCGCAGTCGAACGCGATGTAATATTTTCCCATCGGGCTAATCCTCGCGCGGCTGGAGAATTTCTTTCATGTCGATCTGCGTCCATTCCTGCTTATCGGGTATCTTGAACCACAGCTCATACCTCTCGGGTACCACGACCATCTGGTATAGCGTGAGATCGGTCGTCGCTCCCAGCTCCTCTATCTTGGAGTCCATGATGTCCATCATTACCTTATCGTTGATCGTGCCCTTGAAATGCTTGGCGAGGGTGAGGAGGTTCTGGCGGCGCGTGCGCGTCATCCAGTAGGTCTTGTCATCGGGGCGGGGGAGCCCCCAGGAAAATTCCGTGAAATGATTCGTCAATACGGTGAGCCCCGGGCGCGAATGCGATTCGCGGCGTTTCACCTCGAAAACGGGCCATTCAAAACAGCGGGCCGTCTGTCCGTCGGCCACGCCGACGATATAGGCGAAATTGGCCTTCGTCGTCTGGAAATGGCTCTCGATCTCGTCGAGCGTCGAACAGTCCAGAAGGAAGCCGAACAGCTCGGTGACCGCCGGGACGCGGCTGTCATACCAGAGCGCGCCGCCAGAGGGCATCCCGTTGTTGAGTTCGAGGAATATCCCCTTCTCATTCATCCCGTTGACGACATATATCTCGCCCGCGTAGCCGAGCGTGGCCACCGCCAGCGAACCGTCGCCGGGGTGGAAACAGGCGAGGACGATGTCGTCGTCAAAATCTTTGAACCAGGGGAGGTAATCGTAATTTCTTCCGTAGACGAGAGGCCCTTCCGCGTAGTCGCCCCACACGGCGATGCCTGAGCACTGCTGCGGCATGAGAGCCATCGCGGCGATTACTTCAAAGGCGTTGACGAGCTTCAGCTCTTCAAGCGAGAGGCCGGAGCTCTCGCTCATGCCCCGCAGGATCTCTTTGAACTTATAGGGATAGTTCGTGAAGAACTTTTCCGCCTGAAGCTTGATGCCCTGCGGCTCATCCGCCTGGGCCAGGATGCGGCCGCATATGGCCCTTTCATATATGTCGCGGAGCTCCGCCGACATCAGCGCGCCGTATTGGCGTCCCATCTCGCGCCATGTGCCGCGCAGATCGATAATGCTAAGCTTGCCGTTCTTTATCTTCGAACCTTTTTCAAAAGTTTCCATAAGTCAGCCTCCCATCGTTGCCTCTCATGCTATATTATACACTGGTAGAGTTCTAAGGGAACCGCTGATTCAGTGGGCGTCCGGCGCGCGCCAAAATATTTGCTGCGGAAAAGGCAGATTTTTTCTTTGCCTGCCGCGCGCGGCACGGATATGCGTCTCCTCAGTGGTGTCCATATCTATTAATTATCACATCAACGAGGTGTTTTTTGATGATCGAAAGCCTTGCGCCCGAGGAAATAAAAAAATATATCGACGAAAACGAGGCCAGGCTGCGGCAGTATGTATCGCTGCTTATAAAGGCCAACGAACTGGCGCGGCTCACGGGGCCCTCCGACGAAGGGACGCTCTGGAACGGGCACATCATCGACTGCGCCTTCGCGCTGCCGCTGCTGCCCGCGGGCGGCAGCGTGATCGACGTCGGCACGGGAGGCGGCCTTCCCGGCCTCGTCTGGGCGATATGCCGCCCCGGACTGCATGTGACTTTGCTCGACAGCATCACGCGCAAATGCGTCCAGGTGGAGCGGATCGCGGAGCTGATGGGGCTTTCAAACGTAACCGTCGTCTGTTCGCGCTCGGAGGACTACGCGAAAAAGAATTTGGAAAAGTTCGACGCGGCGGCGGCGCGCGCCGTCTGCGCCGCCGGCATCCTGGCGGAATACCTGGCCCCCTTTGTAAAGGCAAAGGGACGGCTCATCGCCTTCAAAGGGCCGAAGGCGCGCGAAGAGCTGGCGGCCGTGGGCAATAAATGGAAGAACCTCGGACTTTCGCAGCCGCGCCTCGTGCCATATGAGCTGGGCGATATGAACCACTGCTTCGCGGTGTGGGATAAGGTCGGCCCGCTCCCCAAAGGAATGCCCCGAAGGCCGGGGATGGCCGAGAAGTTTCCCTGGTACAGGTAAATCGGCGTTTATACGCGCCGTCTGCGTCATAACTTGCCCTCTGAGTGTCCTCGCCGTATGACCAATACGGCTCCGGTACTCAGAGGGTAAGTTATTTAGCATCCGGCACGTCTAAACGCCGATTTACGCGATTGTAGGGAAAAGATAAACAGCGATTTATGCCTTTAAAGCCTCCCTCGCCGAGGGAGACTGACTATATTAAGTCAAGCCCTTAAACAAAAAAAAAGAGAAAGTATCTATAATTGTAAACAGCAGATACTATCAAAGTAATACTAAGCCTCTGTAAAGGCAATGTTTTATCTCTAGTCCCGTTCTTGTTTTTTACGGCTAAGCTACTTTTGGATCATATTCTTCATTTTCTTTCAGTAAATGGAATATCAATCTTATCAGTTTTTTAGATAGGTGTCCTAAAGCCGAATTGTAGTGTTTGCCTTCCTTTATTTTTTTGTCCAAATATTGTTTGTACTTTAGATTGTTGAGAGAACATAAGCGAGCACCCTGCATGATCGCCCATCGCAGATATGCAGAGCCGCGTTTTACCATGTGGGTGTGGCTTGCCGTGAAGTTTCCTGACTGGAATGTGGATGGGTCGAGTCCCGCGAATGCCTGAAGTTTGTCTGCAGATGAGAAGAGGTTGATATCCCCTATTTCCGCTAATATCACGGAAGCTATACAAAAGCCTATTCCAGGTATAGAGGTAAGTTTTGTCCCAGATTTTTCAACCTCGTTTTTCAGTTCACCGTCTATTTTTGCAATACGTTTGTTTAGCAGGCAGATCTGCTCTATTGTATCCGACATTATGTATGACAACGCTTTATTGGCCGTGGCGATGGATTCTTTCGCCATTGCTTTAACCTGTTCAGCCGTTTCTTTTCCATACCTTCCACGAGAGCTGCTTGAGAGGATATCTGTGAGCTGGGAGATATTACAAATAGAAATATATGATGCACCGGGAAGTTCTTTTAACATAGCCATGACGGAGGAGGAAGTGGGGTTTAAGCCTAGAGAACCAAGTTCTGGGAATAAGAGGTCGACATAGCGTGACATGTCAGCTTTGAGCTTGCTGCGCTGTTTTACGAGACTAAAACGATACCTGCATAGTGTTTTCATTTCCTGATTGTGGTAAGATGGAGTTGCAGGGTTTGCGGCCGTCGATATCAAAAGCTCAGCGATGAGCATGGCATCAGCCTTATCGGTTTTTGTCTTGCGCAGGGAACGTGATTTACGATATTGATTTACCAGAAAAGGATTGAATATTGTGGTATCAATACCGTTAGAGTTTAGAAAAGCCACTATGTTGTGAGCGTAGTGTCCGGTAGCTTTTCAAGCCCTGCTTTCACTTCTCCATGATTGAAATCACCGCCACAAGCCTCTTTGATGGCATTAATTAGCAGAGCAAAGCCTTGAGAGTTGTTTTTCAAAGAGAAGCAAGGACGAAGGCAAGTAGCGTGATCGCTGAGAATAACACAGTCGTGCTTATTCTTAGCGATGTCGATGCCGACATAGATCATAATAAAAACCATCTTTCTCAATTAAGATACGCTGTAACCCACGGTCTTTTTGCATATGGAACCTCGATAGATATAAACTGTCGCGCAGTATCTGACTCATCACCATTCAAGCAAAAAGCCGTGGCCGGATCCTCCCTCAAACCGTCGTGCGGTACGTGGCACAACCGGTCCACAGCGTTAGTCGTTTATTGTACAGGATTGCTCTTGAGTTTTCCCTGTCCTTCAACGACTGCACTTATTATACGAGGTGGCAGCCGCGTGTTTTTTGCGGCTGACGGAAGGAGTGTTGACCTGCGTGGCGCATGTTTTCCGCGCCACGCAGTGCCCGCGGCGACAGCCGCGGAAGATGCGGAAGATGGTAAGGCTAAAATCAAAACAAAACCCAAGGTCAAGCCTCCTCCAGTCTCGGCGGAAAAACACCGCCGAGCCAGCCCCCTCGGATGAACAGAGTCCCGCAAACCGGACAACGCTATAAAAGCTCCCAAGGGTATCAAAAATTTATTCAATAAAGAGACTTCGATATTGCATCGGAGCCTTTTTCAATTTTATCTGTATCCTGTCGTTATTATAATACCTTATATATTCGTCTATAGCATCTTTGGCCTCCTCGTAGTTCTCCCATTTTTACTCGGTTGACGAGTTCTGATTTAATGTGACTAAAGAAGTTTTCTGCACAGGCATTATCCAAACAATTTCCTTTCCTTGACATCGAGACCTTGAGTCCGTATCTTTGTGTCAGGTTGAAATATGCATGGCTTGTATATTGAAACCCCTGGTCGCTGTGGAGGATTGGTCCATCAGCGACCACCTTATTATTATTTTCAAATGCTTTCTTCAATGTATCGGTTACTAACTTAATGTTATTATTACGACTGATTTGATATCCCTGTATGGAATTATCAAAGAGATCTTTTATCATGGAGAGGAATATATTACCCTTTTTGTTCGTATATATGTGATATCAGTAACCAGTTTCTGGTTTGGTCTGTCGGAACGAAATTCTCTGTTCAGGATATTCTCATAGCTGTGGATATTTCCTGACATCACTTTAAACTTTTTCTTTTTTCTTATTTCCGCTTGAAGTCCCGCTTTTTTCATAACACGCCTTCCCTCTTATTGTTTACATGAATGCCAATGAAGTTGTTGAGCCACAGAGTCATTCGCCTGTACCCATAAGTGTTTTTGTTGATATTCTGTCCCGTTCTTATTGCTTCTATGAGAGGACCGTCTTTATCTTCCATTCCACGCCGCTTTAGCCAACTGTAGTATGTCGAACGAGATACGGACAAAAATCTACACATTACACAGACAGAATGTTTTGTTGAAAATTCAAAAATGATTCTGTATTTAATATTTCTTTCTATCACCACCTTTGCAGCTCTAAGGCTTTTTTTAATACATCGACCTGCATTTCCAGCTCTTTAATCTTTTCTATGCTATTTGTAACTTCCAATTTCTTATCTGGACAGTCTTGTTTTGAACTAGAAATATCCCCTTGTTCGATAAATTCCTTACACCATCGTCTTAAAAGAGAGGGACTTGAAATGTTAAAAGATGAGGTAACATCTACCATAGTACGTCCCTCTTCTAAATGAGCCGAAACAGCTTCAAGTTTTACAGCCTTGCTGTAGGTTCTTTTTTTCCTTGTATCATCCAGTAAGTCCTTCTGTCCGCTCTTATATAAAGATATCCATGTTTTAACAGAATCATGACTAACACCAAGTTCTTCAGCAATCCGCCTTCGTGGAATTCCCTGTTTGTGCATCTCAATTGCTTTTATTCTTTCTTCTGTTTTACGTTTACGCATAGAAGAGCCCCCTTTATATGTATTTAGTTTTATTATAATCCAGGGGCTTTATTTGGCTGTCCGATTTTCGGGATTCTGTTCATCCGAGGGAGCCTTTTAAAAAGATAAACCAAGCCAACAATCATAGGCTCCGGCTCGGAGGCCGGAGCGACGGAAGGGCGCTAAATCGGCGTTTAGACGTGCGAATAACGAAATAACAGAGGGCTTGCCAAGCGGAGGCGCACTAGTGTGCGGTGAGCATTGGCAAGCCCTCTGTTATGAAGTTAGTCGTGCGTATAAACGCCGATTTACGGTTTGACTAGCGGCAGTTCGGGGTCCCCGGCCCAGGCCTGGAATCCTTCGTCGTAGCTCTGGCTCTTCGTGAAGCCGCTGTAGCGGAGGAGCATCGTTACGAAGGCGGAGCGGACTCCGGCTGTGTCGTAGACGACGATCTCGCTGTCCGGGGTTACGCCGTGCTGCGCGAGGAGGGCCTGCACCTCTTCGGCCGGCTTAAAGTGGCTCTCCTGTGTAAGGAACGATTCTCTCGGCACATTTATCGCACCCGGGAGGTGTCCCGCGCGTTTTTCCTGGAACGGGCGGATTTTTCCGAGGAACTCCGGCTCGGTGCGGACGTCGAGGAGCACGAGCCCCGGTTTGCCGAGGTTGTTGTTTATCCACTCCGTCGTGGCGGTATAGTTCGGAACGTACTGCTTGATAGTGAAGGCGACTGCTTTGTTGACGTTTTTCGTCTTTGTCACCTGTCCGCCAGCCGCCTTCCAGGCGCCGATGCCGCCCTCGAGTATCTTGGCGTTTTTGATCCCGGCCTGGCGCAGTATCCAGAGGGTCCAGCCGCTCTGTCCCCAGCCGCCGGCGTCGCAGTAGGCGATGACGGTCTTCTTGCCGTCTACGCCGAGCGCGCCGATGCGCTTGGCCATCGTCGCCGCGGGCCAGATGACGCCCCATTTTTCAGTTCCCTGTTTTGCGTTCATGTTCGCGAAGTAAGTCCACGGGGCGTTGACCGCTCCGGGGATATGCCCGCCGCTGTAGAGGCTCTCGGGGCGGGAGTCGATAAGTACCACTTTGCCGCGGTTGGCTTTAAGCCATTCGGCGGAGACCGCGACGCTCTCCTTGGTCTCGGGGGCTCCGGCCTGCATCGCCGTCGGCTTCAACGGCCGTCCGGCCGGTACCTCGCCGGCGTCGGCGGCATTGGCCGCCGGCTGGGCGGGAGCGGGCTGCGCGGGCGCGGGTTCGGTCTTAGGCTGCGCGGGCGCGCTCTTTGCCGGTTCAGTCGGCTTTACCGCCTTAGCCGGTTCGCTCTTAGCCGGTTCAGTCTTGACCGCCGCGGCAGGGGCTGCCGGATCTTTCTTTGGTTCCGCCGGAGTGACGGCCGCCGCGCCCTTGTTGTTCGGTGAGGACTCCTGTTCCTTTGCCGCTTTGTCCGCAGCCTCTTTGACGATCTGATCCATCGTGGCCGCGGCCTCGTTTTTCTTGGGGGCCTCATTTTGCGCGGGAGCCGGCGCCTTCGCCGCCTCGGGTTTTTTATCTTCGGTCTTTTTGGGAGCCGATTCCTCTTTTTTGTCGCCGGCCTTTTCTTTGTTTGCCGCTTTATTGGCCTGTACCTGTGCAAGTATCGAATCAGCCGCCGAGCCGCCGTCCTTTGTCTCCGTTGCTGCCGCGACGGCGGAAGCCGCGCAGGCGACGAGCGCCGCCATAAGCATCATTGTGAAAAGCTTTTTCATCTTACCATTCCTTCCTTATGTTTCACTCATTGCCGTATCCGGAGCTGCCGCAGCATCCTCCGCATATATCGAAAATTATAGCATATATTGTTTTTCTATTACTCATTATGCTGAAAAATGTTACTTCCAGTTGTCGTATATCCATTGCGCGGCGCGCTTCGCCTCGTTGAATTCCTCAGTCGCCTCCCCGTCGGGAGTAGCCTGCGAATTTTCCCGGCGCACGCGCAGCCAGTCCCTGTACTCTATCAGGGAATCGTTTCTCGCGAAATGATCAAATACGAGATCGAATTTTGGTATGCCCCAGAGCATATTGGGAGAGACAGCTCCCGCGTTCACCAAGGAGGCCGTCGCCTTCTGGAGCAGGCTCTTGAGGCCGCCCCGGTGTCCCACGCGCAGCAAAACGGCGCGGTGTCCGCCTGTGATCGTCTCGGAGACCATGTTGACCGAATCCTCCGTACAGAAGACCTCCCTCGAAAAGCCGAGCATCGCCGGGATCGGGTTGAAATCGTCCTCCGAGGCGACTAGCAGGTATTTGACGGCGGGGGAGTGCGCTGCGAGCGTCTTCACCGTCTTCACAGCCGCGGGGCTCGTGCGCCGCGAGGTGGTGATGTAGACGTCCGCGCCCGCGTGCTGCGCGAGGTTCAATATCTGCCCCAGCTGTTTCTTTACCCATTCCGGGGTGATGACGTAATTGGCGTCGTCGCCGCCGATGAGCACGGACCAGATCTCCCCCGCGGACGACGGGTGTTCCGCGAGCAGCGCGGCCGCCTCTTTTTTTAGGTTTTCCCTGATGACGTGATTCGGCGAGCCGAGGGTCACGAAGATGTTCGGCTTTCTTTCCGGGTAGTCGTGTTCGGGCACGATCGCGAAGTCGAAGGGATCGGTGCCGAGCGTGCCCGGCGTCATTATCGTCGCGCAGGCGCAGCGCCATATATAGCCGAGGGCGATATTATAGGGAGCGGGCGTGCTGCCGGCCGATATTATCAGTACGGTCCCCGAGCCCTCCTGTATATTGCGTTCCGCAAACCACTGTCCGACGCGGCGTATGAGGGCGTCTCCGTCGGCTGCCGCGAGCCAGTCCCGCGCGTCGCGCCGCGTTCCTCCCGCAAGCGCGCGCGCGGCGGTCTTCGCGCGGGCTTTGGCGGCCCCGGTAAGCAGGGGGACCTCGCTCTCAAGTATCTCCGCGCCGGTCAGCCGCGAGAGCCAGTGAGCGACGCCGCGGCTCTGGTTGAGGTGGCCGCGGATGCCGTCGCTGAGAATGAGGATCGCCTTCAAGGAGATTTCAGCGTTCATTTTTCTTCGTTTTTCTTCTGGGCGAAGATCCGCCGCGCCTCCTCAAGGTCCTCGAGCGTGTTGACGTTGGGTCCTTCGGAGGGGTACTTTGTCGGGATCACCGCCATTGAATAGCCGTGCTCAAGTATCCGCAGCTGTTCAAGGCTCTCGGTCTGCATCAGCGGCGTCGGCGGTAGCGCCACGAACTTGAGCAGGAACTGCTTGGTGAAGGCGTAAATGCCGAGATGCTCCCAGACGGCGCAGCCTGCATCGTTGCGCGGATACGGTATCGGCGAGCGGCTGAAGTAGAGCGCGCGTCCGTTGCGGGCGCGTACCACCTTTACGATATTGGGATTATTGAAATCTTCGTCCCGCGTGATCGGCACGCATACGGTCGCAGAATCGGCCCCGGCGTCGGCGGTCAATCCGGCGGCGAGCTCGCGCAGCATGCGCGGATCAAGCATCGGTTCGTCTCCCTGGATGTTTATGACATAGTCGGTGTCTATCTTCGCGGCGATCTCCGCGACGCGGCTCGACCCGTCCGGATGGTCGGCGCGCGTCATGAGCACGTCCGCGCCTATTTTTTCCGCGGCGTCGTAGATGCGGTGGTCGTCGGTCGCGATCACCACGCGGAAGAATACTCCGGAGGCGAGCGCGCGGCGATAGACGTGCTCAAGCATCGTCTTGCCGCCGATCTCGAGCAGCGGCTTTCCGGGGAGGCGCGTCGAGGCGTAGCGCGCCGGTATCACTCCGAGAAATTTTGGTTGTGTCATCTGCACTTTGCCTGCCATTCTCTGAATTTTGCGAGCATTTTCGTCCGGTCGAGCGGCCTGACGTTTTTCACGATCCATTCGCGCATCGCCCTGCCCTCTTCCGTCTCTTGCTTGTAGCTCATGAATTCCAGCCCGATGCCGAGGGCGTCTGCGATCTTCAGTGCGAATACCGGCCAGATCATGCCGATATCGCCGATCACGGGGAGGCTCCCCTCGTGGCGGGCGAAGGCCGACATCTCCATACGGAAGGGGATCTTTGATATCTTCGTCTTCGGCAGGCCTTTATCGATCGCCTCCTGGATCAGGGCGCTTGATTTTTGCAGGTCCTGGGCGCGGCGCAGGTTCTCGTCAAGGTCGAAGCGGATGAGCGTCTTATCCCTGAGGCTGTAGACGGGCTGTCCCTGCCACCAGGACCAGATGCCGTGGCCGGTGTAGGTCTCGAACGGTCCGTCGTGTATCTCCTGTGTCAGCGCGACCGCCGATTCGATTATCACATCGGCGCCGCCGAGCATAGCGGCGACGCGGCGGGAGCGTTCCGCGATGGGGATGCTGTCGCCGACCGCGAGTCCGACGTGGCCGCCGCCGACGAGCTGGGGTATCGTAACGAGCACGGGGACGCCCGCGGCGGCTCCGCTGCCGAGCATCGTGCGCCGGTCGCAGCCCCAGCCGGCAATGGTCTCGAAGGGCAGGCCGGACTGGCGGCAGAGGGAGTGTATCTCCTCCGCGAGCTTTTCCGTGCGCAGCCCCATCGGATAGGCCATATTGGCCGCGGCCTTGATCACCATGTGACCCTCGGCCTCTCCGCGCTTCGCGAGAAGTTCCCCGTCAAGGATCATCTCCCCGGAGAGCTCGGCCAGCTCTTCGTCGCTCATATCGGTAAATTCAAAGACGTTGCCGCGCGGCATCTTCGTTTCGTCGAGGCCGAACTGCGAGGCATCGCACATCTTCACGCGGTCCAGCGCGCCGCCCATCTCGTGATTTACCACGGCGGAGCTCGTCGTGACGCCGTCAACGACGCCCTTTTCGATGAGCTCGGCGATGAGCGTCGTGACCCCCTCGTGCAGGTTCGGGCCGCTTCCGGTGACGACGGCGACCTTGCCGCCGCCTTTCTTGACGGCTACGACCTTTTCGACGGCGGCGTCGAGTGCCTCTTTCGAGCGTTCGTCTAGTTCTCCGTAGAATCTTTCTATCAGTTCGCGGTTGATCTTCATTGACATTACTCCTCCCACGTCACAGATATTTTTTTATCAACTTCCATGTGCGCATCGAAGCGCCGCATGATCTTGCAAAGTAATCACGGCTCAATCGCCGCCATCTTTCGCCGTCGCCGCTGTCCGCGGCGAGGCGGCTCCATACACCGGCAAGCTCCTCCTCGTCCGCCACCTGCGCCGCCGCGCCCATCGCGAGAAAGGCGCGCGAGGCCTGTGCGAAATCCTCCATGTGCGGCCCGTACTGTACGGGGACCCCCCAGGAGAACGGCTCGAGGATGTTTTGTCCGCCCTTGTCGGCGAAGCTGCCGCCGACGAAAGCGGAGCAGGCGACGCCGTATATGTCGAAGAGCACCCCTATTTTGTCTATGATAAGGACATCCCAGCCCTCCGCAAGCGTCGAAAGCCTCATTGTAATATATTCTTCCGGAACGAGCGAGGCGACAGCCCCGGCCCTTTCCGGATGGCGGGGAGCGATGACGAGCCTTGCGTCCGGCCGTTTTTTTCGCAGTATTCCGAAGGCTGCGATGACCTTTTCGTCTTCCCCGGTGTGCGTGCTGCCGGCGATGAATATCGGCCGCTCCGGCGCGCCGAACTTCTCCCGCCAACCGTCGCGGGCCGCGGCGTTTTTTCTCGCCAGCAGCGCGTCGACCTTGCTGTCTCCGAGAACGTGGAGTTTTTTTTCGTCTACGCCGACCGCGGCGAGCCTCCTGGCGTCCTCTTCGTCGCGAAGATAGAGCTCCGTGAAGAGCGAGTAGATGCCGGAAGCCGCGCGCCTCGTCATTATTTTATTTATGCGTCCCCAGGTGCGGTCGGAGATACGGCCGTTGATGAGAAAAGCGGGAACGGAGCGTTCGCGGCACTCCCAGAGCATATTCGGCCAGAGCTCGGTCTCGGCCGTTATAAAGGCTGCCGGGCGCAGTGAATCGAGCGCCCGCGCGACAAACCTCTTTTTATCCCATGGATAGTAAATGTGGAGGTCGAAGAGGCCGCCGCCGAGCCGTTCAGCCATCGCCTTTCCCGTCTGTGTCGTCGTGGAAAGGACGATGGGGCCCTTATAGCCGTCGGCCCTCGCCGCCTTTATAAAGGGTACCGCCGCCTGTACCTCGCCGACGGAAACGGCGTGCGTCCAGAGGGGACGCGCGCCGCCGAGCCGGACGAGTTTCTCCGGGGATATCTCTCCCTGGCGTTCGTCGTTGCCCTCGGTGTACTTCGCCTTCAGCCTGTCACGCGACAGGGCGAAAAAGGCGTTTATCGGGAGCTGGTAGAGACTGCGCAGCAGCGACAGCTAGGCCACCCCCGCCTTGAGTATCTCGTGTATGTGGACCATGCCGATCGGTTTTCCGTCCTGTACCACGATGAGGGCGGATACCTCCCACTGTTCGACAATGCGGACCGCCTCGACGGCGAGCCGTTCCGGTCCGATGACGCGCGGGTTCTTCGTCATCGCGCGGGAGACGGGGAGTTCGAGCCCCTCAAGTCCCTCTTTTTCGATGAAGCGGCGCAGATCGCCGTCGGTGAATACGCCGACGAGCTTTCCATCGCCGTCGACGACCGCCGTCGCGCCGTAGCCCTTGCTGGTGATGTCGAAGAGCGCGTCGCGCACGCGCGCGTCTTCATTCGTGACCGGCATCTTGTCGCCGCTGCCCATAAGGTCGCTGACGCGGAGCAATAGCCGCTTGCCCAGCGAGCCGCCCGGGTGGAAGAGCGCGAAATCCTCCTTCTGGAGGCCGAGCAGCAGCGTCGACATTCCGGCGACGGCGTCGCCGAGCGCCATTTGGAGCGTCGTGCTACTTGTCGGCGCGAGCTTCAGCGGATCGGCCTCGGAATCGACGTGGCAGTTGAGTACGATGTCCGCCTCGCGCGCGAGAGTCGATTCATGATTGCCGGTGACGGCGATTATCGGCGCGCCGAGCCTCTTGAAATAGGGGATGAGCGCGATCAGCTCCTGCGTCTCGCCGCTGTTGCTGATAAAATAACCCACATCCTCGCGGCAGACCATGCCGAGGTCGCCGTGAGCGCCCTCCGTGGCGTGCAGGAAAAAGGCCGGCACGCCGAGCGAGGCGAAGGTCGCCGCCGTCTTGCGTCCCACATGGCCCGATTTGCCGAGCCCGGTCACGACGATGCGGCCGCGGCAGCGGCTCACGAGGTGCGCGGCCGCCGCCATTTCCTCCCCCATTCTCTCCGTGGCGGCGCGCAGCGCGCCTGCCTCTTTAAGCAGGATCTCTTTTCCCGTGGCAAGCAGCTCCCCGGCGGAGAGCTGCTTTTCTTCGCGTTCGTACGGCAGATTCATCTTTTATTCCTCCGACCAGTCAAGCGCCGCGAAATCGATCTTTTCGCGGACGATCTTATCTATCTCGTATGTCTGACGCAGCACCTCGTGTACCTTTGAGAGCGGGATTGAGTTGGGGCCGTCGCATTTGGCCGCGTCGGGGCGCGGATGCACCTCCATGAAAAGGGCGTCGATGCCGAGCGCGGCGGCGGCGCGTATCAGCGGCAGCACGAAAGAACGGTCTCCGCCGCTGCAGGTGCCTTTGCCCCCCGGCTTCTGGACGCTGTGCGTCGCGTCGAACATCACCGGGCAGCCGAGCGCGCGCATGACGGGCAGCGAACGGAAGTCCACCGAGAGCTCGTGGTAGCCGAAGGCCGTTCCGCGTTCGCAGAGTATGACGTCCTCACAGCCGCTTTCGCGGCACTTGCCGACGACGGAGGCCATATCCTCTGGGGCCATAAACTGCGCCTTTTTGACGTTGAGCGGTTTGCCTGTTCCGCTGGCCGCCGCGAGCAGATCGGTCTGGCGGCAGAGAAAGGCCGGTATCTGCAGCAGGTCTACATGCCGCGCGGCGGCCTCCGCCTGCTGCGGCTCGTGTATGTCGGTGACCACAGGCACGTCCGCGGTCCGGCCGATCTCGGAGAGCCAATCCAGCCCCTTCTCGATACCCGGGCCGCGAAAGCTCGCGATCGAGGTCCTGTTGGCCTTATCGAAGGAGGCCTTGAAGATATAATTGAAACCAAACTCCGCGCAGTATTCTTTCATCACGCGGGCGGTCATCAGCGCCTCGTCAAACGTATCGAGCACGCAGGGGCCGGCGGCGACCGTCAGCCGTGTGCCGCCGACCGTAATGTCCCTCACCCTGACCTCTTTTACGATCTTCATCCGTTTCAGCTCCTTTTTCTATTTCTCCAGTGATTCAAGATGATCCCTGTATTTTTCATATACGCGGCAGCGCGTATCCCAGCCAAGCTCTTCCGCGCAGTATTCTACTACCTTTTCCAGCGCTCCGGTACGTCCGAGGTTTTTCATTCCCGCCTCCTGCATCGAACGCCGCAGCCTGTTGTCGGAGAGGACCCGTTCGGCGGCCTCCGCGAGCGCCCCGGGCTCGGGCGGGACCAATATCTCCGCCTCGCGCAGCAGCTTTTTCTGACGCAGTTTGCCGCGTTCTATTATGGAGACGACCGGTATCCCGAGGCCGGCGCAGAGCTGGTTCGCCGTCCCTCCCAGCCCGATCAGCAGCTCCGCCCCGTAGGCGGCGGCGGCGACGGGCTCGCGGCAGATCGTTACGCCGACCCTGTCTGAGAAGAGTTTGCCGCCGTCCTCCGAAAGTTCCCAGCCGTCGAGGTTCTCCGTCAGCTTTTTTATCTCTATCGTCGGCGCCGGGACCATTACGAAGTTGCACTCCATCCTCGCGGCGAGCAGCGATATTGTATCGAGGATCAGTTTGATATCCTCATAGGCGCGCGGCCGGCTTCCCGGCAGCAGCAGTATCTTCGCGCCGCGTTCGCTCCAGGCGAAGGCCGGGCTCTTCACCTCGTCGAGCAGGTCCATGACCGGGTTGCCGTAAAAGACCGCCGGCACCCCGTCCTCCACAAGCTCGTGGGCCGTCTCCTCGTCGCGCGTCCAGACGAGGATGCAGCGCTTGCGGAGCAGCCATTTCTCTATCCACAGGTGCCCGCTCAGATGTACCGTCTTCGCGGTGGCGACCAGGATCGGCTTCATCCCCTGTCCCCACAGGACGCTCGACAACAGGTAGACGTCGCCGACGCAGAGCGGCGTGCGGTATCTTCCAAGCAGTGAACGCATTTTGTCCCTCTGTTTTCTGATAGAACGGCCGAGGCCGTGGCGCATATCCCGCAGGAGATCCGTGAGATGGTATTTGACGACGCCGCCGCTCGGCATCTCCGACGATGGCGAGACGACGCGGATGCCGTTCATCGCGTATGGCTTGCCGGAGCCCACAAAGGCGAAGGCGTCTACCTGCGCGCATTTGAAACGTTCGATCAGCTTTTTTGCCAGCACGAGGCCGATGGCGTCCTCGCCGTGTCCGTTTGAGGTGACGAGGAAGGCGGGGCGCAGCCGTTCCATGATTTTTTTTCGGAAAGCAAGCGGATCGCGGAGCGAGACCGCGATCGACGGCACGTACAGAGGACGGTTGAGGAAAAGCTCGCCCGGCATGTTCATAAGATCCTTTTCCGTACAGATAAAGCCGTCCGCGCCGCTCTCCTCCGCGAGCGCTTCCAGCCGCGAGAGATCCTCGCCCGTCAATATATGGTGGTCCCTGTAGGTGCGGCGCAGCGCGACGCCGACGCCCATTTCGTCAAGAAAATTATAAAAGCCGCCGGGGTTTCCGATCGCGGAGATCGCGATATAACGGCCGCGCGGCAGAAAGCCGTCGGGGAGTTTTTTCTCCCCCTCCGGTGTGATCTTCATCCACCTTTCAAGCTTGATGTCGGCGGTGAATATCTTGTCCGACGCCACATAGGGGGCGAGCTTTTCCTTTATTGACGCTATATCCCCGGGTGAGGCCTGATTCGCCTTGGTGAGGACAACGATATCCGCGCGGCCGAAGGCCGACATCGGCTCGCGCATCGAGCCGGCGGGTATCACCTGGCCGTTGCCGAAGGGGCAGGTCGAGTCCACAAGGACGATATCTACGTCCCGCGCCATCTTCCGGTGCTGGAAAGTGTCGTCCGTGACGGCGACCTCCGCTCCCAGCGCGGCGAGCAGCTTCACTCCCTCTATGCGGTTGCGGGATACGACCACCTTGGTATCCGGCAGCCGTTTCGCGAGCATCAGCGGCTCGTCGCCGGCGAAATCGCGGCGAGTGCTCTTGGCGTCCTGCCCGATCCAGAGCGGCGGGTGTTCCTTAGCGCGATATCCCCTGCTCACGAGCCCCGCCTTGATCCCCGCCTCGGCGAACTGGCGCACGATATATTCGGCCATCGGGGTCTTATTCGTGCCGCCGAAACTGTTGTTGCCGATGCTGATAGTCGGCAGCATCGGGTCCGTGACGGCGAAAACTCCGCGGTTGAAGAGGCCGATGCGCAGCTTCATCCAGGCGCGCGTGACAAACTGGCATGGATATAAGAGGCTCCACACCGAAGGTCCGCTCTCGCCGCGCGCGTATTTTAAGTAACTGCGCAGGAGCCTTGACATTTAACCTGTATGCTCTCCGTTGCTGGCCGCGAACAACCTGTAATAATGTCCGCCGGCCGCCACGAGTTCGTCGTGCGTGCCCGCCTCTACGATCCGGCCGTCCCGCAGTACCAATATCCGGTCGGCGTCGCGTATCGTCGAAAGGCGGTGCGCGATCACGATGGCGGTGCGCCCCTCCATCGCGTTGTGCATCGCCTCCTGCACCTGCTGTTCCACGAGCGCGTCCAGCGAGGAGGTAGCTTCGTCCATTATCAGTATCCGCGGGTCGCGCACCACGGCGCGCGCGATCGCCACGCGCTGGCGCTGCCCGCCAGACAGCGTCACGCCGCGCTCGCCGACCTCCGTGTCGAAACCGCGCGGCAGCGTCATAATGAAATCATAGATGCCGGCCATCTTCGCGGCCCGCTCCAGATCCCTTTTCGTCATGTTCTTGCAGCCGTAGCCGATATTATAGGCGAGCGTCCCCTTCATAAGGACCGGGTCCTGCGGGACGACGCCGATCTGGCGGCGGTATGACTTCAATTCAAGGCGGCGGATGTCGATCCCGTCGACCTTGACCGCGCCGCCCTGCGGGTCGTAGAAGCGCATCACCAGGTCGGCGATCGTAGATTTGCCCGCGCCGGTGGGGCCGACGATCGCGACCTTCTCTCCCGGTTTTATCTCAAAAGAAATGCCGTTGAGGACATGCTTTGAATCATTATAACGAAAATCCACATCCTCAAAACTTACATGCCCATCCATCGGCGAATGGACGACGGGATGCTCGGCGAGCGGCACCTCGTTGGCTTCGTCGAGTATCTCAAAGACACGGTCCGCCGAGGCGGCTCCCTGCTGTATCGTGCTGACGACGCGGCTCAGCACGCGCACCGGCTGCACCAGCAGGCCGATGTAAGTCAGGAAGGCGATTAGCCCGCCCGCGGTGAGCTTGCCGCCGATCACGTCGCGACCGCCGATCCAGAGGATGACGGCGAGCGCCATGATGAGGATGACCTCGACGATGCCCTCCAACGCGCCGCGCACCTGCGTGCCCTTCATCAGCGCCTTGAAGTGGAGGTTGCTCTCCTCCCGGAAACGCTCATACTCCTCCTCCTCCGTGGCGAACGAGCGAACGATCTTTATCGACGATACCGCCTCCTGGGCGATGGCGGCCACCATCGCGAGGCGCTCCTGGATCACCGTGCCGACTTTGCGCAGCTTTGAAGAAGCCTGGTCGATGGCGAAGACCGCGACCGGGATGACCAGAAAGGTGATAAGGGTCAGCCGCCAGTTGAGGAAAAGCAGCAGCCCGATAATGCCGACAAAGGTGACGCCCTGCACGACGAAGTCCACGACCACCGAGGCGAGGATATTCTGCAGCGTCGCCACGTCGTTCGTGATGCGCGAAAGAAACTCGCCGGAACGCTTGCTGTATAGCGTCAGCAGCGAGAGCCTCTGCGTGTGGTCGTAGAGTTCGAGGCGGATGTCGATGACCACCTTCTGTCCCACCCAGGTCATAAGATAGAGGTTGGCGTAGGTGAAGACCGCCTTCAGGATATATAGGAAAATAACGCTGAAACAGAGAAGGTTCAGCATATAGGTCTCCTTGCGGATGAGGACGTCGTCGACGACATTCTTTATGAGCCACGGCGGCGTGATCGCGGCGAGCGCGGAGAGCACCATGCAGACGATGGCGTAAATGAGCCGTTTCTTATAGGGCGTGCAGTATCTCAGGACTCTGAGATAAGATGACCATTCATCTCTATTGGTAAGTTTCAGCATCGGGCGGAGGCCTCCATTATTCGTTTGCTCCAGAAGTCATATACTCCCTCTTCGCCGAGCGTGAGCCGCGCGCGCCGCATCGTTTTTTCGGTCTCCGCGCGAAAATCGCCCTCTCCCTCAAGCCATTCGAGAGTGTGTCCGAGAATGTTGTCCACGGTGGCCTTTTCCTGCAGGAGCTCCGGGAACATCTCCTCTCCCGCGAGGATGTTGGCCATCGCGTAATAGGGCGTCTTGATGACGCAGCGGGCGACGAACGCCGATATCGGGTTCAGCTTATAGGTGACGACCATATAACAGCCAAGGAGCAGCGATTCGACCGTGATCGTGCCGCTCGCGCCGACGGCGCAGCGCGCGGCGGCCATCAGGTCGTGGCCCGGACCGTCGTAGAATAAGACTCCGTCTTTCGTAAACTTTTCGATCATGCCGTCGCGCACGGCGGGATTCAACCCCGGCGCGACCGAAAACACCGGCTGCCAGCCTCTTTCCGCGAGAACCGCCGCCGCCTCGCGCATCATCGGGAGCAGCGCCGTCACCTCGCTCCGCCGGCTCCCGGGAAGGAAGGCGACGAGACGTTCACGGTCGAAACTCCCGTCAAGCGGCGAGGGCTCCGCCGCGAGTTTCCGGAACTCTTCGGCAAGCGGATAACCGCGCCAATGGCTGACGCAGCCCCGCGACAGCAGATATTCATGTTCAAACTTAAAAAGGGGAAGACACTCGTCGACATTACGGCGCAGGTCGTTTGCGCGGCCGCTCCGCCATGCCCATACCGAAGGCGGCGAAATGTAAAATATGCGCCCTCTGTAGCCGCGCGAACGCAGCTTCGATATCAGGCGCATGTGATAATCAGGACTGTCGCAGACGATGACGGCCTCCGGCGATTCCGTGAGGATGCGCTCCACCATCTCATTGCGCAGCGCGAAAATCGAGGGGATCGCCGAAATGACCTCCGTGAGCCCCAAAAGCTGCAGGCGCTCTCCGTGCCATTCGACGCGTATCCCCGCCTCGCGCGACTCTATGCCGCCCATCCCCCATATATCGCCGGAATAACCGCCGGCGCGCAGCCTCTTTGCGAGATTCGCGGTGTAATGATCGCCCGAGGCTTCGCCGGAGCTTATAAAGATCGACAAACTTCGACACCTATCACGGAGATATCTTCCTTCAGGGCGACGGAGCGGAACTCCTCCGGTTCAAGGATCAGCGTCCAGCCGGCGTGCAGCGCGAGACAACTGAGCTTGGCCTGCGCCATATGGCGCAGCGTGTCGGGGCCGACGGTGGGAATGTCGTAACGTTCGTCCTGGTCGAGGCGCATCATCTTCGCGACCGTGCCGCCTTTGCAGAGAGAGCCCGCGCGCAGCAGCGTAGCGTCCGTGCCCTCCATCGCCTCCACGGCGACGACCGAGCGTTTATTGACGATCACCGTCTGCCCGAAGGAAAGCGGCACCACAGCCTTGCATATCGAAAAACCGTACTCCGAATCGTCAAGCTCGTCCCTGGTAGGCGCGCGCCCCGCGATATGTCCGCTCTTCGCGAGCAGATCGGGAACGATGTCGCGGTAACTAAGCACCTTGAAGCCCTCTTTTTCGAGAAAATCGACGATCGCCCCGAGGATCGAATGATCGTCGCGGAAAAGCAGCCCGGCGAGAAAGCGCTGCGTGGTGAGGTCGAAGAGCGACGGCTTGAAGACGAGCGTCTTCGAGACCGTCCCCGCCATGATGATGCTCCTTACGCCGCGTTTCTTCATGTCCTTTATCGTAAAGCCGAAATCGGGCTTAGTAATATTTATAACGTCAAGCGCGTACTTAGACAGCTCGCCGATACTCTCCCTGATAGAATAGACGACGGGCGGATTGCCGTTATCCGTCAGCCTGCTTGCTATCACAACGGGAAGCGATCCCTCGCCGGCGATGAGAGCTATCTGGTTATCCAAAACTATTCCTCCTAAAAATTCCGGCGCAGATGCCGGTGAAAACTGCCTCTATAAATAATTTTCACATAAAACCACCATTAGAGGCATTAAAATAAAAAATGCCGCAGGACATTATGTAAGTATAGCATAAAGCGCGGGCTTTTTTGCGGGGCGGCTGTCACATGAAACATGGCTGTAAATCGGCGTTTGCCATTCACTTCCGGCGCCTTCAGGTTTGCTCCGCCGCCGTTTATAAATCAAACCAAACGCCGCTCCGGCTTGCAGGCCAAAGCGGCGGAAGGGCGCGGCATAAAACCGCCGGTTTCACATTTAATTTGTTCACCAGAAATGCGGCGGAGGTAAAGCAAACGATCCGGACCGTTGAAAAACATTGGCCCGGATCGTCGGATAATTAATTTTTACTTATCGTAGTATCTTCGTTTGCAGGACTACCTCTTTTTCCCGTAAAACATCGGCACGAGCGCGAGCCCGAGGAGCGCCAGCGCGCCGAAGCCGCCGTTGCATCCGCTGCTTGAACTGCCGGATTTCGGCTCTGTCGCCGCGTTGGTGGCTACCGCCACGGGGTCGATCACGCTGCCGGCCGTCGCGTCGAGGTCGAAGTCGCCGTTGTCGGCTACGAATATTACCAGCGTATAGGTCGAAGCCTTCGCGACCTTATCCGTCAGGGCGAGGCTCTTGCCGTCAGCGTCTTTGAGCGTGAAGGTCTTGTCCGCGTAGCCTGCCGCCGCGGAGGCATAGCTGAACTGTCCGCCCTTGCCGTCTGCCAGGACCTTGATCACCTTGACGTCTCCCGCGATTGTGTTTTCCTCAGCGCCCAACTGTTCGCCGGTCATCGTGAAGGCGAGGGCGGCCACGTTATTTGCCGTTACCGCAGCCTTTACGATCGGAAGCAGGGCCACGCTCTGCGGCGCGACTGTCGCGTCGGCGGATATCACTTCTTCAAGCGCGCTCTTGGCAAGCACGGGGCTGATCGTGAGTTTGCCGTCGGCGGTGGCGACGAGGTTCTTTTCCTCGATCTTTGTCGCGCTAACTACGGCGGCTTTACCTTCCTCGGTAGCTTCCGTAATGGCCGGCGTCGCCGCCTCTACGTTCTCCGGTTTGCCTTCTTCTTTATTGACGGGGTTGTTTTCTTTATTTACCGTCCCCGGGGCGACGGGGGCAGGCGTCGGCGTGACGGGATCGGGCGACGCAGGGTCGGTGACGGTCACCGTGCAGGCGGCCGAGGTATGGAGCCCATTCGCGGTGATGACGGTGATGCCGGCTTTAACGGCCGTTACCGTGCCGTCCTTGACGGTGGCGACGGCTGTGTCGCTGCTCTCCCAGGTTATGCTGTCTTTTTTATCATTTCTGACCGAGAGCTTGCCTGTCGCGCCGATGGCGAGTTCCATCTTGGAAGGCGTTACGACGACGTATTCAGCGGTGCGTACTGTGACTGTACAGCTTGCGACTGAGCCGCTTTTGATTCCTGTGGCGGTGACGTTAGCTGTGCCATCTTTTTTGGCGGTGATTTTGCCGGAATCGTCGACGGTCACGATGTCCTTGTTGGCTGAAGTCCAGGTGTAAGTATCGGTAACCTCACTGTCGGCCTCCAATTGGTAAGTCGGCGCTATACCGAGGATGAGTTCCACCTCTGTCGGCGTCACGGAGATATTTGCCCGGCGCACGGTAACGACGCAGGGGGCGGACTTAAAGCCGCTCACGCTGCCCGTAGCGGTGACGTTGGCCGTGCCTAAGCCGATGGCGGTGATCTTGCCGGAATCGTCTACTGTTACAATGTCAGTCTTGTCTGAATTCCATGTGACGCTCTCGGCGGCATCGCACGTTGCCGTAAGCTGTTTCGCGGGCGAGATGTTGAGAATAAATTCCTCGGTGAGCGGCGTTACTTCGACGGGGTTCGCCGCGCGTACATTAACCGCGCAGGTTCCGACGGAGAGGCTCTTTTTGCCCTTTGCGGTGACATCGGCCGAACCCACTGCCAGAGCTGTGATATTGCCCTTCTGGTCGACGCTCACGACTTCGGTATTGTTGGAACTCCATTCGAGCTCCTCTTCAAAATCGCTGGAAGCCGCCAGTGCGGCTGTCTGTGAAATGTTAAGGACGAGTTCTTTAGTGTTTGGCGTCATGGTGATCTTTGCCCGACTCACGGTGACTGCACAGGTATCAGAGAAACCGCTTGTTTTGCCGGTGGCCGTGACGTTAGCTTTACCCTCTTTTACGGCAGTGACTGTGCCGGAATTGTCTACGGTCACAATGCTACCATCGCTGGACTGCCACGTGACGCTCTCGGCTTTATCGCACGATGCCGTAAGCTGCGCTGTCGGCGAGGCATTGAGAACGAGGTTTACTGAGGCGGGTGACACGGTGACTGGGCCGGCTTTACGCACGGTAACTTGGCAGGTTCCAGAAGCGCCGCTTACGGTTTCTCTCGCGGTCACATCGGCCGAACCCACTGCCAGCGCGGTGATGTTGCCCGTCTGGTCAACGCTCACGATGGTGGGCGTAGAGGATTCCCATTTGAAAGTTGCTCCAGTTTTATTGCTGGTTGGCTCCAGTTTTGCCGTTTTCTTTAACTGGGTGTTGAGCCAAAGCTCAATGCTTTCCGGTGCCACATTAACGTATACTTGCTCTACGACATATTTACCGTCTTTTTCAACGATGACGTACTTCTCCCTGTCCGCGACATAAGCGCTCGGATTGCTGCTGTAGCTGCCGCCGGTGAGGGAAATATCGATGTTTTCGGCATCTTCAAGTAACAGAGCCTGATCTCCGCCGCGGAAGGAACCGCCGCTAATCTCAATTTTATTGACCTTGTTATCGCCGACTGTTATCTTAGAAAATACAGCGCATGCTTTGGTACTTTCCAGTTCTGCCTTTCCGGAAATATCTACGTTTATATCTCCCGTATAGCTTTCATTTGATATTAGCGATATTGCGCATGCAGTAACCACGGAACCATTACTGCTGTCCGGATATTTTTCTGGTTTTGCTCCTGTTGCTTTAATAACGCCGCCAGTCATAACTAGTTTGCCGGCTTTAAGCTGTACGCCGTCGTACCCAGTGATGGTTCCGCCGCTGATTTTTAAGACGCCATCCTGCGGATGATATATCGCGCATCCGCTTTCTTTGTTGCTATCTAAAATTGGGCCTCCCTCAACCTTTCCACTGTTGATATTGATGGTTGTGCCACCATTTTCCGGCCTTCCGTTACCTTGGATTGCCGCGGCTCCTATTTTTTGCGAGGCTATGATTTCGCCTCCATTTAGGTTGAGCGTAGCTCCTTTACCGCAGACGTACACGGTATAATAGCCACTCTCAGAATGGATTTTTACTCCTGTATTGATTGTTAATACTGAATCCACGGATGATTTTTCAGCCGTAGGTTCTGGTCCTGTATTGCCGTATACAAGCAGCTTATTGCCGTATATTTTTGCCCCGTAGTCTTGGACAACCGTGAGAGTAATTCCTCCGGTAATAGCGGCGGTATTATTAAGTGTCAAATTGCCGCCTTTCATAGTGGTCTCGTCCCCAACGCTTATATCATAAGATGTAAATATTGTATGACCGGCCACGTCCAAGGTGACCTTTTGGTCTGTGCTAAGTGCGCCTGTGAGTGTCAAGTCTTCCGTTAACTGATACTCGCCACCCTTTGCGAACGCTTCCTTTAGGCCTTCTACATCCGAGATTGATGTTGCCGCCCATGCTCCCGACGCGAATACCATTACCAGCGCCGCTACTAAAAACGTGATGATTCCCTTTTTCCCAAATTTCAACAATTTCACCACACCTTTCTTTCAAAATACTAAATTTTTCTACCCGTTCACGAAGAAACAGCCGCTTTGAGGGATGTATTTATCGACGCACCTCCTCTTTGTGTATCTTGGGAGGTGCGCAAAGATAAAACGGCACACGCCTGTCTGCGGCGCGTCCAATTTGGAGACGGGGCTGAAATTTTTCCGGGCCGCATGGCGGCGTGGCGCGGCTGGCGCGCCTTTGTCTGAAAGAACGACTAGCGGATGTGTTTGATGAATGAATACAAGTAGAGAACACGCGGGGGGGGGGTAATGTTATTTGTAATATTTACCGCAAAACCTGTTCGCATCACTCCGCCCCCCTCTTTTTGATAAAGAAAACGCCGCCGACATATACAGCCGGCGACGTCCTGATGGGACCTTTGAAGGTAACTGGCTGTCATCCCTGACGGGGTAAGACCCTATAGTTTTGCGTGCTCCGTCTTTCAACGGGCTTGCCTTTTACTTTTTTGTGTGTTCATAATCAAATACTGCCTGTTAAAATCTTTTATACATACTAGTATCATTTTAATTTATGGTCAATTAACTAGTAAATGAAAAAGTTAGCGTTATTTATCTCGCCTTGTTAAAAAGTATAAAATTTTAACAAAAAAATGAGGAGAGCGGCGCCTCTCCGGCAGAGGTAAAGCAAACGATCCGGGCCGTTGAAAAACAGCGGCCCGGATCGTCGGATAATTAATTTTTACTTATCGTAGTATCTTCGCTTACAGGACTACCTCTTTTTCCCGTAAAACATCGGCACAAGCGCGAGCCCGAGGAGCGCCAGCGCGCCGAAGCCGCCGTTGCATCCGCTGCTTGAACTGCCGGATTTCGGCTCTGTCGCCGCGTTCGTGGCTATCGCTATCGGGTCTATGACGGAGCCCTCCGCCTTGTCGAGGTCGAATTTTCCGCCGTCTTTGATGAACACTATCAGAGTGTATTCGTTGGCCGGTATGACGTTGTCCGTCAGGACCAGGTTGTTGCCGTCCGCGTCTTTGAGCGTGAAGTGTTCGTCAGCGTAGGCGTCGGGCGTCGCGGCGTATTGGAACACGCCGCCCGTTCCATTTGCGAATACCTTGACGAGAGTTATGTCACTGACGACGCTGTTTTCCTGCGCGCCGAGCTCTTTGCCTGTCATCTTGAAGGCGAGCGCCGCCGTCTTTTCTTTCTCAACCGCAGCCGTTACTATCGGAAGTGCGGCTATGGTTTGCGGCTGTACTGTATTATCGTTGGACTTCACTTCTTCTACTGCCTGCTTCGCCAGGACGGGGCTGATGGCGATAAGACCGTCGGAGGTGGACACAAGGTTAGTGGACGCGATGCCTGACTTCTCTGCCAGGTTGGCCTTGTTCTCCGTCGTGGCTTCGGTCGCGGCAGGGGTGGCGGGCTTCACTTCATTGGGAACGCCTTCGTCGTCGTTTATCGGGTTGTTCTTTTCGTCAATTGTGCTTGGGGTCACCGGCGTCGGTGTGGGCGTGGGGGCAGGGGTCTCCGGGTCGGTTACCGTGACGGTGCAGCCCGCGTTGTTGCCGCTCAATTTGCCAGTCGCCGTGATCACAGCTATGCCGGCTTTGACCGCCGTTACCGTCCCGTCTTTGACCGTGGCTACCGTCCCGTCGCTTGTGCTCCACGTTACAGTTTCATACGTGTCATAGCTGGTGATTACAGTGCCGGTCTTGCCGATTTCGATGCTGAGTGTGGGCGGGAGGACCGTTACGGCCTTCGGTGTCTCCACCGTGACGGTGCAGGAGGCGGTTCCCTCTCCGCGCGCGCCCGTGGCAGTGATGTTGGTCTTGCCGGCCGCCAGCGCCGTGATTTCACCGGTGGCCGCATTCACCTTAGCCACCTTTTCATTGTCGGAGACGAAGCTGACGCTTTCGCTGATGTCGCTCGCCGCTTTGACGGTCGCCGTTGCTGCCGGTTTGAGGGTTATTTCCGTCTTGTCGAGCGTGACGACGGATTTGTTCACCGTCACGCTGCTGGCGGTGGATTTGCCGCTCTGCGCCGTTGCGGTGATCGTGGCTGTCCCGGGCTTGACCCCTCTGACTTTGCCGTTTGTTGTTACCGTGGCAATCTCCGGTTTGTCAGAGGCCCATTTCGTTATCTTGTCTTCTGGGTCGCAGGTAACGGTGAGGCTCTTTTCTTCATCCACTTTGACGTCGAAGCTGGCGGGTGTAACCACCACATCGCCGGGCTCGGCGACGATCACTTTTATCGTCTTTACGCCTTCGCCCTTCACGCCCGTGGCCGTGACGTCGGCGCTGCCCGCGCTGACGCCGGTGACTATGCCGGAGGTTTCGCCGACCTTAGCGATGGATGCGTCGCTTGTCGTCCATGTAAAGGTCTCGGTGATGTCGCTGGAGGCGGTGATGGGCTTGGACTCAGAGTCTGTCCTGAGCGTGAGGACGAGGTTGCCGTCGCGCAGGTCGCCGTTTATCGTGACATTAGACTTATTGACGGTTATTGTGCTGGTCCCCGTTTTGCCGCTTGCCCCTGTCGCAGTGATGACTGCGTCGCCGGGCTTGAGCGCCGTTACTGTGGCGCTGTCGCCGCTGCCGCTGACCGTAGCGACAGCAGTATTGCCAGAGGTCCAGCCGGTTATCTTGTCTTTGCCGTCATGGGCCGCTTCCAGTTGTTTTGTTTCGCCTACTTTTATCGCCGCGGAAGAAGGGGATACAGTAACGTCGTCGGCGTCCCTTACGGTGACGTAACAGGAACCGACGAGGTTGCTTGTTTTGCCTGTTGCTGTGATCGTTGCGCGCCCGACGTTAATTGGGGTGACCTTTCCGTCCTGGTCCACTGAAACATAGCCCAAATTGCTCGACTTCCATGTGAATTCTTCATCGATGTCGCTCTGCGCGGTGAGTTTCGCCGAAGTGTCGAGCTTATACGTGAGCGTCAGGTTGTCAGGGGAGGCTGTGACGGGTCTTGTTACAACGCAAAGCTCGGTTCTCTCTGCGTTGAATGCAGCGTAGAGGATGCCCGTCGCTTCGGAGGTATCAATTGTCACATCGGAAGGCGCGGCGTTGCTGAACTTCATGGGCGTGAGCTTGCCCGTGCTTGACCATGCGCCTGTGAGTTTAAGTTCCTTCGCCCCGCCGAGGCTCGAAAGCGTCAGCTCCGTGCCGTTGGCGATCTCGACTCTGTCCATCTCCTTTATTTTAGCGTCGGAGAAGTCGGCTTTCACGTTGTCGAAGACAAGGACGGAATCGCCGAGGACGGAGGTGGTGTAAAAGGCGTCATTGTCGTTCTTGTCATAGGGCTTATCGTTATCATCGCGCAGAATTCCCTGACCCGTTATGTTCCCGGCAAACACGCCCTTCTCAATATCCGCGAAAGTTATCGTGGCATTCCCACCGACCGCGGCGCTGCCAGAGCCGGTCCGCTTTCCGCCGGCGATTATCCAGGCGTCTTTTGTCAGAGCCTTGAGCCCGGCGTCTCCGATGATCGCGATGTTCGTATTGCCCTCGACGTCGGCGTTGCCGCCGGCGCGGCCCAGGCCGCCGCCGACCAGTAAGTCGATGCCGCCGCCGCCCTTTACCGCGACCGACGTGTTCCCCTTGACGATGGCGCGGCTGCCTTCACCCCAACTGACTCCGCCGCCGCCAAGATAGTGGCTGAAGGAGCTGAAATCCGCGCTCGTCACCTCTACATAGACGTCTTTTGAGACAACGGCCTCGGCGGTTTTCCCCCAACTTGACGGGCCGGCCGTTACGGCGCCGACTTTGCCCTGCCTCAGATAGACCGCAACGCTTTC
This sequence comes from Cloacibacillus evryensis DSM 19522, assembly GCF_000585335.1. NCBI lineage: Bacteria > Thermotogati > Synergistota > Synergistia > Synergistales > Synergistaceae > Cloacibacillus > Cloacibacillus evryensis. The sequence goes on along the minus strand of NZ_KK073872.1, from coordinate 2,831,566 downwards.
CGTCGCCGCATACGTGTGGCCGCTGTTTGCCACGGAATTATTGCCGCCCCATATCTGCTCGACTCTCGCGTTCGGGTTGTCTATTATCAGTGTCGCCTTGCCCTTTAAGATGCCGCGTGCCGTTTCATCGGCTTTTAATCCGTTGGCGACGATATGCAGGCCGCCGTTCGCGCCGATCCCGTCTCCAACCTCACAGGAGGCGCTGATCTCCACAGTGCTGTCGCCGTTGACGGTAAGGGCGCCGGCTTTATCTATCATCGCCGCTCCGCTCGCCTTCAAATAACAAGCATTTCCGAGGGCTCCGTTGATCGTCAGTTTCGTATTCCCCGTGACGGTGCCGCCGTTCGGGCTTCCTGCCAGGATTATTGATTGCTGGGCGCCTGGAGCGCCTCCATACGCATACATGATCGAATCGTCCGCCGCGTTGACCGTGAGGCTGGAGTTGCCCGTCACATTCGAGCCGTCGCCTCCGGCGAAAAACTGCACCTTGCCCTGGGTATACAGCTCCGCCTGCCAGTCCAGGACAAGCGAGGAGTCTCCGGCGACGTCGCCGCTCGCCCCGTATATGACAAAGTTTTTGTCTGAACGATCGCTCTCGGATGTTCCCTCTTTCCCTGTAAGGGTAAGTTTATTGCTCCCGTTAGCGTACGGCGAGAGTATGTCGTTGGTTGCGACATCTTCCTTTAATGCCTTACTGTCGCCCGAATTGTAAGCGATGCCGCCCGCCCACGCCGTGCCGACCATTATAAAGATTGTGATAAGAAACGACGCAAGAGTCCTTTTTTTGTATAATTTCAACAATTTAACCACACCTTTCTCCTTCAATCATATCCAAAATAACATTACGCAGAAACCACGCAAATCTTGTCGGCCGGCGTCCGTGTAGTATCTGTCCGCATGACGGACGGTGCGCCGTGGCCGCTAGGATGCCGTCGTTTTTTCAACATCGCAGATTGAAGGCCACGTCGCAGCCGTCCCAGGTTTTTGGGCTGCATGACGGTATATATAGACGGCTGGCGTGCCGCTGTTTGATGAAATGACTAACGGATGTGTTTAGATGTGCAGATACATACAGACAACATGGGGGGGGTAATGTTATTTGTAATATTTACCGCAAAACCTGTTCGCATCACTTCGCCCCCCTCTTTTTGATAAAGAAAACGCCGCCGGTATATACAGCCGGCGACGTCCTGATGGGACCTTTGAAGGTAACTGGCTGTCATCCCTGACGGGGTAAGACCCTATAGTTTTGCGTGCTCCGTTTTTCAACGGGCTTGCCTTTTACTTTTTTGTGTGTTCATAATCAAACATTATTAGCTTAAATCTTTCGTTCATTCTAGCATGGTTTTAATATATGGTCAATTAAACGATAAATGAAGGAATTTGCGTTATTTATCTCGTTTTAATGTTATTTGTCCCATTTTTGCTTAAAATCTGGTTTTAAGCTAAAAACACTGTATTTACGGCTAAATTTACCATCGATGAGTTATTCAGGGTATCGTTTCTTTCACTTATGTATGATTTTTTTTAGCATACTCGGAGTATCTGTCGATATCACTGTTTGGATTTAACCCAGCGCTACGTCGAGCACCATCATCACCGCGAAGCCGATGAGGAATCCCGTCGTCGCGATGTCGCCGTTGCCGGATGCCTGGGACTCGGGGACCGTCTCTTCGACGACTACGAAGATCATCGCGCCGGCGGCGAAGGCGAGCGCGTAGGGCAGCAGCGGGCGCGCTATATAGACGAGCAGCGCGCCGATGAAGGCGAATATCGGTTCGACGATCGCCGAGAGCTGGCCGTAGAAGAAGGCTTTGGAGCGGGTAAGTCCCTCGCGGCGCAGCGGCATCGAGACGGCCAGCCCCTCGGGGAAGTTTTGCAGTCCCATGCCGAGCGCGAGCGCGATCGCCCCGGCGACCGTCGCCTGGGGCAGCATCCCTATCGCTCCGAAGGCGACGCCGACGGCGAGCCCCTCGGGAATGTTGTGCAGCGTTATCGCCAGTACGAGCAGCGTCGTGCGGCGCAGAGTGGAGGGCGGCCCGTCCGGATGCGTCTCCGCCATCGCGGGGTGGAGGTGCGGCATGACCATGTCGAGCAGGCGCAGCGCTCCGCCGCCCGCGAGGAATCCGATCACCGGCGGCAGCCATCCGGGGTAGCCGAGCTCTTCCGATATTTCTATCGCTGGTGCGAGCAGCGACCAGTAGCTCGCCGCGATCATCACGCCGCCGGCAAAACCAAGCATGACGTCGAGCAGTTTTTGACTCGGGCGTTTGGCGAAGAATACGCCCGCCGCCCCAAGCGCCGTCACGCCCCAGGTGAAAATCCCCGCCATTAAAGCCTGTAGCGGCGCCGGCTGTGAAACGAACCAATCCATTTATCTGCCTCCAAAATAAAATTATTCTACTTTGCATCAAGATTATACATCACCCTGTAAGGCGAGGCAAATCGGTAAATCGGTAAATCGGCGTTTATAAGCGCGATTTGCGTCATAAAACGGGGGCTCCGAATCCTCGCCGTATACAAATACGGCTCCGGTATCGGAGCCCCCATTTTATTTAGCAACTCGCACTTCTAAACGCCGATTTACGCCGATTTACATTTTATCGTCCCCCCTGATGACGCGCTCCCACGCGCGTTTTAGGGCCGCCGCCGCGCCGTTGATGTCTTCCTCGGGGATGCCGGCGAAGGAGAGCAGGATATTGTCTCTCCCGGCGTCGACTTTTACTCCCTCCATGAGCGCCGCCTGCCGCATTTTTTCCGCCTTGCCGCAGAGGGGAAGCGTGAATGACGTCGATGTTTCGAGCAGCCGCCATTCAAACGCGGCGCCGAAAGCGGAGCCCAGCGCCTCGGAGAGCAGGCGGCTTTTGCGCAGGTATGTCTTTCGGCAGCGCCGCAGGTGGCGTTCGAGATGTCCCTCGCGGATGTATTCGGCCAGCGCGAGCTGCTCGATTTTACTAGATGTCGGATCGTAGAAGCCGGCCGCCGCCGCGCAGCTCTCCGCGAGCCGCGCCGGAAGCGCCATGTAGGCGACGCGCACCGAGGGCAGCAGCAGCTGCGAGAAGCTGCCGATGTAGACGACGTTTTCCGGCGCGAGCGGCTGCATCGCCGGGATCGGGCGCGCAAGGTAGCGCAGCTCGCCGTTATAGTCGTCTTCGACGATAAGGCGGCCGTTCTCGCGCGCCCATTCCGCGAGCGCGCCTCTGCGCCGGGTCCTCTGCGCGAGAGTGCGCAGCGGGCGCTTTGAAGCTATTTCCACGAAGATGTCGGCATCGTAGAGCCGCGAGACTGTCTCAGGCGATTCCGGAACGACGGAGACCTCCCAGCCGTAATCGCGCAGCACCCGTTCTCCCTGTTCAAAGCCGGGGCTCTCAAGCACCGCGCGCCCTCCGCCGCCAAGCGCGCGGCAGAGCAGCGAGAGTAACTGCTGGGTGCCGGAGGCGGTGATGATTTCACCGGCGCCGCATTTCACGCCGCGAGCGCGGTAGGCGTAGGCGGCGAGCTGGCGGCGCAGCTCCGGTTCGCCGCAGGGATCGCCGCGCGAGGTGATCTCATCCTCGCGTTTGAGCGCGGAGCGCAGGCAGCGCCGCCACGCGGAGATGTCCGTGTTTTTTGCGTCTATCCTGCCGGAGCTGAGGTCATACCGCGCTTCAGTGATGCTTGCGGCCTTGACGCCGCGCCGCGCGCCGCCTCCGCTCCTGCGCGGCGCGGTGAAGCAGCCGCTCTTCGGGCGGCTTACGATGTATCCGTCGAGGTGGAGCCGCTCGTATGCGTTTTCGACCGGCGACCGGCTGACGGAGAGTCCCGCCGCGAGTTCGCGTATGGAAGGGAGCCTCGTAAGCGGCGCGATCCTCCCGCCGTCCACCGCGGCGGCGAACTGTTCGTATATCTGCCGCCAGAGCGCCGTATCGCTGCCGTTTTCTATGCGTATGAAGTCGAAGATCATTTGTTCTCCTCATCTGTCATCTTAAAATAAATAATATTTGTCCATTGAAGCAATGACAAATATATCATATAACAACATCACACAGCTGTGAAGTTTTTTAGGATGAGTTGGAGGAAGAAAAAAGATGGACAACATGGAACAGATAAAATTGAACCGCGACCTGGCGAAGATGCTCAAGGGCGGCGTCATTATGGACGTCACCACGCCGGAACAGGCGAAGGTCGCCGAGGCGGCGGGGGCCTGCGCGGTGATGGCGCTGGAGCGCATTCCGGCGGATATCCGCGCGGCGGGCGGCGTTTCGCGCATGAGCGATCCGAAGATGATCAAGGGCATCCAGCAGGCCGTCAGCATTCCCGTGATGGCGAAGTGCCGTATCGGCCACATCGCGGAGGCGCGCATCCTCGAGGCGATCGAGATAGATTACATCGACGAGAGCGAAGTCCTGAGCCCAGCCGACGATACCTATCACATCGACAAGACGCAGTTCCGCGTGCCCTTCGTCTGCGGCGCGCGTAACCTTTCGGAGGCGCTGCGCCGCATAGAGGAGGGGGCGACGATGATCCGCACGAAGGGCGAACCGGGGACCGGCGACGTCGTGCAGGCCGTGCGCCACATGCGCGCGATGCAGGCGGAGATCGCGCGCGTGGTATCGATGCGCGCCGACGAGCTCTTTGAGGCGGCGAAGGAATTGCAGGTCCCCTGCGCGCTGCTGCGCGAGGTCCACGACACGGGCAGGCTGCCGGTCGTCAACTTCGCGGCGGGCGGCGTGGCGACTCCCGCCGACGCGGCGCTGATGATGCTGCTTGGCGCGGAGGGTGTCTTTGTCGGCAGCGGCATCTTCAAGTCCGGCGATCCGGAAAAGCGGGCGGCGGCAATCGTCAAGGCCGTCACGAATTATGATGATCCGGGAATATTGGCGGCAATATCGGAGGATCTCGGCGGCGCGATGGTCGGCATCAACGAGAGCGAGATTGCCGTGCTGATGGCGGAGCGCGGAAAATAATGAAGCGCGTCGGAGTCTGCGCTGTGCAGGGAGCCTTCGCGGAGCACCGCGCGATGCTTGAACGCATCGGCGCGGAGGCCGCCGGGATACGCGGGCGCGCCGATCTCAAGGGGCTCGACGCGCTGATCCTGCCCGGCGGAGAGAGCACGGCGCAGGGAAAGCTGCTGCGCGAACTGGGGCTCTTCGAGCCGATGGAAAGGATGATCGCGGACGGCCTCCCCGTCTACGGCACCTGCGCGGGGATGATCCTGCTCGCGAAAAATATCGAAAACGACGGACGCCGCCACTTCGCGGCGATGGACATCACCGTGCGCCGCAACGGCTACGGCCGTCAGCTTGGCAGTTTCATCGCGCGCGGGGAGTTCGCGGGCATGAAGGGGGTCGAAATGCCCTTCATCCGCGCGCCCTATATCTCGGCAGCGGGGGAGGGCGTTGAGGTCCTCTCCGAGCACGAAGGGCTGATCACGGCGGCGCGTGAGAAAAACATGCTAGTCACCGCCTTTCATCCCGAGGTCACCGGAGACGAGCGAGTGCACAGGTATTTTCTCGCGATGATTTAGCCGGCGGGATGTATTTTTTTTAAAATAATTTAAGCGGGACGAGGCCTCCGTTAGGGAGCATTCACTTAGGGATTTACAATAGCAGGTAAATTTTGAGTGACACCTTCAAGCGGGTGCAACAGAAAATGGCCATGCAAGAGTAGAAATGTTCAAGCATGGTCATTTTTTATACTGTGTATTTCATTGTCGTATCATGATCAAATCTGTCCGAAATATCGTGTTTTTATTGGACTCTCACTAACATGATTCCGGATGGGGGTGGGACAGTTGTGCGTCTAAAACAGACTTTACACGGTAACCCACGGAAATAATGACATCAAGATTATAATAATCGACATTATAATCTTTTCCATCAGCAGCAGTGTAGGCAAATTTTGCCCACACTGAATCTTTAACCAGTTCTCCTTCTTTAAACGCATTACGCACATGTTTTCCGATAACACTGCGGTCACGCTGAAATAATTCTGCCATCTGGTCAATGGACAGCCATACGGTATCCTTATCAAAGGTTGCTTCTATTTTTGTCGTACCATCATCAGTGGTGTACATGACGATATCTGTATTAGGTTTGTTGTTCAAGAAATACCATCCTTATGTTTTTATTCTGAAACTTCGCACTAGCAAAACATCGCACGCACCTTGAAAACTCAATATTTTCAGGCCAAAAAGAAGCGGCATGAGTCCTTTTCTGCCATGATTTTATCGTCGAAAACAAAACCGCAGGAGGGCCTCATGCCATGAATAGAATAGCATATGAAGACACAAAAGAAAATGAACTTATAACAACCATCGACGCTTTCTTCAGGAATTGTGAGCTTTCAAAACTTCTGAGGCGTTCCAACGTTTACAAGGAAAAGGGGATACAGTCTGTCTTACTGTTCCATAAACTTTTCGAGCTTTTGTTTTTACACCGAGGCCTGTTTGAGGAACTTAAAAGGTCTGATCTATGCGCCAAAGATACGTTTTACAGATTTCTCAATTCTACGAGCATCAACTGGCTCAATTTTACGACGGTGCTGGCGGCAAAGATCGTAACATGCTTTCTTGAAAGACTTACCTCGAAAGAACGTGTGAACGTCTTCATCATCGACGATACGACTTACGAAAAGCAGCACTGCCGCAAGGCGGGGCCTTATCCAAATGTGAATCCAGGCGTAATACATTGATTGTTTCCCTAAAGAGCGCCATCCCGCCGAACGGAGAAAATCTGCTTTGAGAAGTTTCGACGCACACCTGGATTTTTGTGGTTTGGAGAACTTGGAGATTAAGGGAAAAACGTCCCTCTTGGCACTACCTAAAAATCTTAATTCGTTAAGAATCTCGCTTGATAAAGTCGATAAAATAAAAATACCTAATAGAAGAAAAGAGAGACAAGAGTTTTTATCTCTTGTCTCTCTTTTCTTGCCTCTATTTGTATGGCGGACAAAATATAATACGGTCACTTATAATTGGGGCGACAGTATTTATTCTTTAATAGTAAATAAGATATTATGTGGGCAAAGGTAGATCAATTACGGCAGTCGTTGTCCCTCCCTATATGAAGAAAGGCCGGAGGCTGTCGTTATGACGCGCCTCCGGCCTCCCGTTCGTTCTATTACAGTAATGTTATCCGAGGATTTTTTTCAGATCCGCCTCCGGCGTGCCGATGGGGGCGATGTTGTAGTGTTCGACAAGGAAGTTGAGCACGTTCGGCGAGACGAAGGCCGGGAGCGTCGGGCCGAGCAGGATGTTCCTTATCCCGAGGTGGAGCAGCGTCAGCAGGATGCAGACGGCCTTTTGTTCATACCATGAGAGTACGAGCGTGAGCGGCAGGTCGTTGACGCCGCATTTGAATGCCTCCGAGAGCGCCACGGCGACGCGGATCGCGCTGTAAGCGTCGTTGCACTGTCCCATGTCCATGATGCGCGGGAAGCCGCCGATCGTACCGAGGTCGAGGTCGTTGAAGCGGTACTTGCCGCAGGCGAGCGTGAGGATTATCGTGTCCGCGGGGCTCTTCTCAACGAACTCCGTGTAGTAGTTGCGTCCGGGTTTCGCGCCGTCGCAGCCGCCGACGAGGAAGAAGCGGCGTATCGCTCCCGATTTTACCGCCTCCACGACCTTATCCGCGGCGGCGAGCACCGCGCCGTGGCCGAAGCCGGTCACGGTATGGCCGCCGCCGTTGATGCCCGTAAAGCTCTTATCCCCGCTCCAGCCGCCGAGCTCAATGGCTTTGGCGATGACGGGGGCGAAATCTTTGTCCTCGCCGATGTGGACCAGACCGGGATAGGAGACCACTTCGGTGGTGAAGACGCGGTCCGCGTACGAGGGCTTGACCGGCATCAGGCAGTTCGTGGTGAAGAGTATCGGCGCGGGTACGCCGTCGAACTCCCGCTGCTGGTTCTGCCAGGCGGTGCCGAAATTGCCTTTGAGGTGCGGGTACTTTTTCAGTTCCGGGTAGGCGTGCGCCGGCAGCATTTCACCGTGCGTGTAGATATTGACGCCCTTGCCCGCGCTCTGGTCAAGCAGCAGTTTCAGGTCGCGCAGGTCGTGGCCGCTGATGACGATGAAGGGGCCCTTTTCGACCTTAAAAGATACGGTGGTCGGTTCCGGCGTCCCAAAGGTGCCGGTGTTCGCCCTGTCTAGCAGCTCCATGCAGCGGAGGTTGACCTCCCCCGTTTTAAGGACGAGCGGCAGCAGCGCATCCATCGTATTTTCGCGTCCTATCGCGGCGAGCGCCTCGTAAAAGAAGTCGTTGACCTCCCTGTCGCTATAGCCGAGGACCATCGCGTGGTAGGCGTAGGCCGCCATGCCGCGCAGCCCGAAGAGGATCAGTGATTTTAGCGAGCGGACGTCCTCGTCCGCATCCCACAGCCCCCTCACGTCATACTCGCCGCATCCGCAGCCGCACGAACATCCCGCGAGCTTCTGTTCCTCGGCCCGCACCTTGCCGGTCATTTCTTTTACGGTGCCGCTGTCGAAGTTTACGTTAGTCACCGTGGTGAAGAGCCCCGCGAGCATCGCCCTGTCCGCGCTCTCCGACGGGCTTTTCCCGTTCGCGGCGCGCGCAAGGCCGATCAGGGCCCCTGTCAGCTCATCCTGCAGCAGCGCCGTATCCGCCGGTTTGCCGCAGACGCCCGCCCTTCCCATGCAGCCTTTGCCGCCGGCCGTCTGTTCGCATTGAAAACAAAACATCTTCTCTTCCATGATTATCTCTCCCTTCATGATTTGCGGAGCCACCGGTCATAGTGCCGTCCGCGCCGGTCCTAATCGATGATCTCTCCCTCTACGGAGATGGTTGCGACCTGCCAGGGAATGAATTTCCCGCTGGCCTGCAGCGCCTTCTTCACCGCCGCCTCGATGCCGCCGCAGCACGGCACCTCCATACGCACGACGGTAACGCTTTTGATATCGTTGTTCTTCAGTATTTCAGTAAGCTTTTCCGAATAGTCGCCGGCGTCGAGCTTCGGGCAGCCGACCAGCGTCACGTGGTTCTTGATGAACCGCTCGTGGAAATCGGCGCGCGCGAAGGCCGTGCAGTCGGCGGCGACGAGCAGCTTTGCCCCGTCGAAATAGGGCGCGTTTACGGGGACCAATTTTATCTGGACCGGCCACTGCGAGAGCCGTGAAGCGGCCTGGGGACGGCAGGCTTCCGCCTCTGTCTCCCGCTCCATGCGTGTGATCCCGCGCGAGTGAGTCCCCGGGCAGCCGCAGGGCAGGCTGCCGCCTGCCGTCCTCTTCGCGGCTATATTTGCCGACGCCGCCTCTTTGTCATAGGCCGCCGCCTCACGCTCCACGAAGGTGATCGCTCCGGCGGGGCAGGCGGGCAGGCAGTCCCCGAGACCGTCGCAGTAATCGTCGCGCATCAGCTTCGCCTTGCCGCCTACCATCGCGATCGCGCCCTCGTGGCAGGCGTCGGCGCAGGCGCCGCAGCCGTTGCATTTTGTTTCGTCTATCTCGATTATTCTCCTTAACATCGCTTTTCCTCCCAAACCTGTTTATCTTCAATATTTATTTTTATTGATTTTCTGGCTCTCTTGCTTTTACGTTTAGAGGATACTACAATAAATATAATGAATCGGTTGTATAAACAACAAAAAGGAGAAATATGAAAAAATATCTTGAGACGATAAAAAAATCACCGCTCTTCAAAGGTATAGAGGAGAGTGAGATCGAGGCGATGCTCGGCTGCCTTTCGGTGAAGGCGAGAAAATATGCGCGGCACGAGTTCGTGATGCGTTTCGGCGACAGCACCGAGGCTATCGGAATGGTGCTGAGCGGCTCCGTCCACATTGTCAAGGAAGACTTCTGGGGCAACAGGAACATCGTGACGGAGATCGGGCCCGGACAGATATTCGCCGAAAGCTACGCCTGTACGCCCGGCGCCGCGCTCGGCGTCAGCGTCGTGGCCGCCGAGGCCGCCGCGGTTATGTTTATGAACGTGCGCCGCGTCCTCACGACTTGCAGTTCCGCCTGTGAATTCCACTCGCGGCTGCTTAGAAACCTGCTCTCCGTCCTCGCCGAAAAGAATCTGCGCTTCAACGACAAACTCACGCACATGGCGCAGCGCACCACCCGCCAGAAGCTGCTCTCCTATCTCTCCGCCGAGTCTATGCGCCTCGGAAGCCCTGAGTTCGATATAACCTTCAACCGCCAGCAGCTCGCCGACTATCTCTCCGTAGACCGCAGCGCGATGTCGGGCGAGCTTTCCAAAATGCGAGACGAGGGGCTGCTCGATTTTTATAAGAGCCATTTTCGCCTCAGACAAGGCTGAGCCGCGGGAGGCATTCCTTTTGTCCGTATACGGCGGCGCTTTAAGCCCCGTCATTTATGACAAAAGCCCCGTCCGCGAAGCTGGAGGCGCTCGCTGGCGGGGCTTTTGCCGGCTTTAACGCTATTTCTTTTCCTCTTTATGGCGGTGGATGTGTGTCTCGATCTTCTCCTTGTCGTCGTGCAAATGGTCTTTCAGATGATCGTAGTGATCGTCGAACCATTTCTTCGTACGCTGCCAGAGGTCGTCCTTCTTTCCGGAAAGGCGGTCTGCCATCGCGTGGATGTCTTCCGCGTGCGACTTCGCGAACTTTTCGTCATACGGGCCGGTGTGAGCCTCGAGCATATCCAGGCTTTTCTTGATCTCTTCGTCGTTCTTTACTGCCATCTTTATTTCCCCCTTGAATGGTATTTTTAGATTGCTGTCGTCAGATACCTGTTTCCGGCGTATATCACATGCAGCATCTTCTCAAATGAGGGAGCCGCCAACAAGGCCAATATACCTAGGAAGGGCGGCGTGAATGGCTTAAATCGCTTTATGACGGCACGATTTAGTGAAAAGAGCGGCGATGAAAGGTTTTAAGGGCCGTTTTTTTAGTTTAAGCGGGGCGGCCGGCGCGATTGCGGAGCAGTTATCCGCTTACTGTTGTATAATTTCGTGAGATTGGGGGCTTTTAATGATGTATTCCAGCGAAAAGACGGAAAGATGGTTCAACGATTACGTTGATTCATTCAGGATAGAGGGAGAGCTCGCCCGGATGCAGGAGCTCAAGAGAAGGCACAGCTTCCGCGTGCAGCGGCTGGCCTCGGCGATCGCCGAGTCGCTTGAATGGCGCGAGGAGAATGACGCCTGGCTTGCCCACGCCGTGGGGCTGCTGCACGACACGGCGAGGTTTTCCCAATACCGTGATTATCAGACCTTTCAGGACAGCGCGAGTTTCGACCACGGCGATCGCGGAGCGGAGATACTGGCCGGACTCTTTGACTGGGAGGGCATCGATAGGGGCGATAAAGAGAAAGTGCTGGCGGCGGTGCGCCACCATAACAAGATCGAAATACCGGCCGACGTGCCGCTCTCGATCTACCGCTGGTGCGCCCTCATACGCGACGCGGACAAGATAGACGTCTTCCGCATGGTGCAGAGCCGCATTGACAACGGCACCGTATATGAGATGCTGCCGCGCCATAAAAAGGTCAGCGGGCTTTCGCCCGCGCTCGTGGAAGAGGTCCGCGCCACGGGACGCGGTTCTTACGCCAACGCGCGTTCGCTGCAGGACTACCGGCTGATACAGCTTACCTGGGCGCTTGACCTGAATTATCCGGTCTCGGTCGTTACGCTGAAAGAAGAGGGGATATTCCGGCGGATAGCCGACGATCTCAAAGAATACCCGGTCGCCGACGTGGTCGGCGGCTTGATGAAAAAGATCGACGAGTTTTAGGGAACAGATCTCAACATCTGAAAAATCGCAGCGCGGGAGGGCCCGCGGCGAAGCGAAATATTGCGGGAGGGCCGAGGGCGAGGGTAAATATGGCGGCATAAAGAAAACGGCGCTTATGCGCGCCGTTTTCTATTCGAACATATCTTTGCCGACGCCGCAGACGGGGCAGACCCAATCGTCTGGGATGTCCTCAAAGGCTGTGCCGGGGGCTATCCCGGAATCGGGATCGCCGGCTTCGGGATCATATACATAACCGCATACGGTGCAGACGTACTTTTTCATAAATTTCTCTCTCCTTTGGTTTATTTAAGATTTTTAACCTTAAAAAACTAAGAATGATTATAACAGTTTTAATTTAATTTTAAATACTGTAAAAACACTGATTTAGTTTTTTCGTTAATCTTTCGGCTCCGTCTTCCGTGACGAGGTAGTCGTCCTCCAGCCTCATGCCTCCGAAGCCCGGTATATAGAGTCCCGGTTCGATGGTCACGACGTCCCCGGCCCGCAGGATGTCGTCGCGCCTCGGCGATAGCAGCGGGGCCTCGTGTATCTCAAGGCCGAACCCGTGGCCGAGGCTGTGGGTAAAGCAGCCGTCTTTGCCCTCGGCGGCGAATATTTCCACGGCTCTTTTGTGAACGCCGGCGCCGGAGACGCCGGCGCGCAGCATCGCCGCCGTCTCGTTATGCGCCCTGCGCAGCAGCTCGTGCATCTCCGCGGCCTCTCCGCTTGGTTTCCCGATGGAAAAATTTCTCGTAATGTCGCAAAAATAGCCGTTCCAGCGCGCGCCGTAGTCTACGGTGACCCACTCTCCCGCCTCCATCGTCTTTTCGCTCGCGCGCCCGTGCGGCATGACGCTGCGAAGGCCGGAGGCGACGATCATGTCGAAGCCGGGACCGCCTCCGAGGAGGCTTATCTTGTAGTTGAGCAGCGCTTCAAAGGCCTTTTCCGTCATTCCGGGCTTCGCGCAGTCGAGCGTCTCCAGGAAGGCTTCGGCGCCGATCGCGGCGGCCCTCTTTATCTCTTCCACCTCTCCCGCGTCCTTTTCGCGGCGGAGTTCTCTCATGACGGCGCCGCCGTCGCGCCAGCGTCCGCCTGCCGAGGATAATTTTTCCCAGGTGCCGTGGAAAGTCTTGCCGGCCTCGCAGAGTATCTCCCGCGAGCCATGCCTTTTGAGGTTTTCCGTCAGGTCGTCCTCGAGGCTCGTCTTCTGCTCAAGGACTCTATGCGGCGATTGTTCCCGTCCCTGCGCGGCGTAACGCCCGTCGAGCGTCAGTTCTGCCTCGCCGTCCGCGTAGACCGCCAGCGAGCCGGCCGTTCCGCGGAAGCCGCTCATGTAGAACAGGCTCTCCCAGTTCGTATCTTCGTCGTTGACGATGACGAAGGCATCCGCTCCCCGCGCTCTGAGCTCTTTCGCGAGCCGCTCGGTGCGGCGCAGGATGTCAGCGCGCATCTTTTTTCTCCATTTTGAGCAGGCGCCAGAGTTCTTCCTTCGGTTCGGGAAGGGGCGTTTCGAGCCTGCCGCCCATGCGCCCCGCGACCGCCGATTCGATCCCCGCCGCCTCAAGAGCGGAGCGCGCGGCCTTCGCATAGCGTTCCGGCACTGCCGCGAGCATGCTGCCGGAGGCGATCAGGTGCAGGGGATCGAAGTCCAGCTCTTTAGCGGCGCGGCGCGTCAGCGGATGTATCGCCAGCGCTTCGCGGTCCAGCTCGGCTTTGAGGCCGCAGAGCGAACATATTTCATCGAGGCCGCCCATGAAGCCGCCCTCGGTAGGGTCGTGCATGAATTTCGCATAGGGGCGCAGCAGGCGGGACTCCGCGAGCACCGAGGTCATCTCCGACCATGAGAGTATCTCGGCGATCTCATCCTCGCTCATGAAGGGCGCGAGCAGGTCAGGGCGGTCGAGTGCCAATATCGACATGCCCTCGATGCCGAGATGTTTCGTCACGATCAGCAGATCGCCCTCCGAGATGTCGGTCGCGCGCATCACCCTGTCGGCGGTGCCGACGAGCGCGCCCATGATCACGGGGCGGTCGTAGCGGTCGTTGAACTCCGTATGTCCGCCGGCGACGGCGATGCCCTGCGCCCGGCATTCCTCGTCGATCTCGCTCATGATGCGCGCCGCGCCCTCTTCGCCGAGGGAGGGCGGCAGGATCAGCGTCACCGTAAGGTAGGCGGGGTCGCCGCCCTTGGAGGCGATGTCGTTGGAGTTTATTCTCACGAGCAGCCGCCCCGCGCCGCTTTCGGCGCCGACGATCGGGTCGGAGGCGAAGACCATATATTTCCCTTCCGGCCATTTGATGACGGCGGCGTCCTCGCCGACTCCGGGGCCGATCAGCACCTCGGGGCGCGGCGCGCCGACGTAAGAAAGGACGTTGCGCTTGAGCGCCTCGGGCGAGAGTTTTCCCGAAGGGAGTTTTGTTTTCGGTTTGTCTGTCATTTCGCTCACCTCTGGTCAGTGGTCTTTTTATATGTCCGTTCAGGTTTCCGGAGGAATAGTCCCTGATAGCAAAAGCCAACCCCCGCGCGCGAGGCCCGGGAGAGGTCTCTCCGAATCAGTTTGTCCTATGATTATAACTCTATGTTCTTTGAAAAAATACAGCCGCAGTAGTTCTGCCGGTAGAGGCCGAGCTCTTTGCTTATCTCAACGGATCGCTTGAAGCCATCCGCCTTGCGCCAGACCCTTTCCACCCATACGAGGCCTCGGGCGGCGGCGGCGCGGGCGCCGATCTCGTTGATCAGGTTCACGTCCTTGTGCGGGCTGATGGTGAGCGTCGTGCAGAGATGAGTGAATCCGCCCCGCGCCCCCCATTCGGCGGCGGAGGCGAGCTGCGTCTCGAAGCATCTTCGGCAGCGCGCGCCGCGCTCAGGTTCTTGTTCGAGGCCGCGCACCGCTTCAAACCACGGTCCCGGCGCATAGTCCGCCAGGAATACCTCCGCGCCTGTGTGCCCGGCCAGCGCGGAGACCGCCGCCGCCCTCCGGTCATATTCCTCGCGAGGGTGGATGTTGCCGCCGTAAAAATAGCCGGCGGTCTCGCAGCCCTCGCCGATCAGCGAGGGCCACGGGACTGTGGCGTCAGGCGCGCAGCATATGTGCAGCAGGAGCCTTTTCTCGTTCAATCCGCCGCCTCTATATGCAGGGTCCCTTAACGGCGGAGGGGGCGTCCGCGGCGGCGTCCCCGGCCGGCGCTTCGCATTTTGGAAGCGCCGAAGGTTCTGTCTCCGCCTCCGCGCGGGAGGATTCTGGACTTTCCTCCGCCTTTATCTCCGGCAGCGGCAGGGTTTTAACGGCGAAGATAAGGTAGCCGGTATGACCGATCATCATATCCTCGGGGCGTATCCTGTTCGGTTCGGTCTTGAAGTAGCGCAGCATTATCTCGACCACCTGCACGTCGGCGAAGCCGAATTCCTGAAGCGCGCGCAGCGTCTCGGAGATCTGGTTCGTCGTCGGCACGAGGATGCCGAGATGGTTGCCCGGCGCGAGCGCCTCGTAGGCCTTGTCGATATAGTCCCACGGTGTCGGGACGTCGAGGAATACGGCGTCTGCGCCGCGTTCCTTAAAGCCCTCGTCGAGCGAACGGACGTTGAACTCTATGCGGTGCGCCACGCCCCATTTTTCGGCGTTCTTGCGCGCGAGCGCGGAGAATTCCTCGCGGCGGTCGTATGTGCAGACCTTTCCCGTATCGCCGACGAAGTGGGCGAAGGTGCAGCAGAGGCTGCCGGAACCGGTGCCGCATTCCACGACGGTGCAGCCAGGGAAGATGTTGAGGTGTTCGATGATGAAGCCCGCCTCTTTGGGGAAGACGATCTGCGTCTGCCTTTTGAGGCGGCGCGTGTACTCGCCGAGCGTCGGTCTGAGCAGGAAGTAGACCTCGCCCTTGGGGGTGCGGAGGCCTTCGCCGTAGTCGTGTTCCATGAGGTCGGCATGCTTTATCTGCCCGAAGTGCGTGCCCTGGCTCTGCCCCGGCTGCACTTTGACGAGAAAACTGTCTCCTTTTTTGGGGTTCCAGATAAATACGAGGTCTCCCGCCTGGATCATTTAAGCAGTTCCTTCGCTCCGCCGGCGATCCCGTCGGCGTCGAGCCCCATGTCGGCGAGGACGTCGCCGTTTGAGCCCGAAAGGCCGTAGCGCGTCACGCCGAGGTTCTTTATCCTGACCGCCTTGCCGGCGCGCGCGAAGGCCAGCGCGGCGACCGCCCCGATCCCGGTGTCGGCGTGATGGTCCTCGCAGGTGAGGAGCGGCAGCTCTCCCACAAGCGTGAACAGCTCGTTTTCGTCCATCGAAAGCGGCGTCGCGCAGTGCAGCACCCTGGCGCTGATCCCCTCTTTCGCGAGCAGTTCGCGCGCTTCGACGGCGCGTCCCGCGAGGTGTCCCATCGCGAGGATGGCGACGTCAGTCCCGTCGCGCAGCAGGTCTATCGCGCCGTTACGGAACTCGTAGCCTTCGCCGTAGAATGGCGTGCCGTCCTCTTTCAGGATCACTGGCAGCACGCTGCGCCCCATCGCGAGGCAGACGTTGCCGGGTTCCGCGAGCATCCAGCGCGTCGCGCGGTCGGTCTGGTTCGGGTCGGCGGGAACGACTACGTTCCAGCCGAAGGTGTTGCGGAAGAGGCCGACGTAGTCGATGCACTGGTGCGTCATGCCGTCCTCTCCGACGTCAAGCCCCGTGTGGGTGAGCACCGTCTTCGCGCCGGCGCGGTTGATGTCGTTGAGCCGCTGCTGGTTATATACTTCGTCGCTCGCGAAGACGCCGAAGTCGGCCCACACGGAGACGACTCCCGCGGCCGACGCCGCGCCGGCGGCGGTCGCCGTCGTATGCTCCTGGATGCCGGCCTCCACGTAATTGTCGGGGCAGACCTTCGCGAAGCCGTCGACCTTTACCGAACCGGCGAGGTCGCAGTCGAATACGAGCATCGGCGTCGCGCCCTCTTTTTTATAGTTGAGTTCGCCGACCTCCGCGAGGGCCTTGCCGAAGGCGCCGCGGTTGTCCTTCTTATCTTCCCTTGTATAGGTGTGCGGAACGCCGAGCTCAAGCACCGGTTTTTCCGGCGTGATGCGGCGGCCTTTGGGCAGGGGGCCCTTGCGCTCCGCGAGCGCCGCGTTGAACACGGAGATGTCGCTGCCAAGCTCCTTAAGCGCCAGCTCGAGCTTTTCTCCAGCGGCCGGTTTGCCGTGGTAGTCGGGGATGTTCTCCATAAAAGAGACCCCCTTGCCCATCGTCGTCCGGCAGAGGATGACCGTCGGCACGGGCGAACCCTTCGCCGCCTTCATCGCCCTGTAGAGCGCCTCGTAGTCGTGTCCGTCGCACTCCGTCACCAGCCAGCCGTCGGCGGCCCAGAGCGCGGGGATGTTTACCGGCATCACCTCTTCGAGGCGGCCGCTTATCTGGATGTCGTTCCAGTCCACTAACGCGGTGATATTGGTGAGTTTCTCTTTTGCCGCGATCCTGCGCGCCTCGGCGACCTGTCCCTTGACCTGTTCGCCGTCTCCCATGACGACCCAGGTGTGCGCCCGCGAGCCGCGTGCGCGGGCCGCGAGAGCGAAGCCGACGCCCGCCGCGAGTCCCTGTCCGAGGTTGCCGGTGCCCCAATCGACGCCGGGAACGTCGCGCTCGACATGTCCCTGATAGGGGCTGCCGGCGCGGCGGAAGTTCGCCGCCATCTCATGCGCGGGGAAGAAGCCGTATTCGGCGAGCGCCGCGTAGAAGCCAGCCGAAGTGTGCCCGTGGCTGACGACTATGCGGTCCCGCTCCGGCGAGTCCGCGAGTTCCGGCGTGACGTTCGCCGCGCCGAGCAGCGTCATGTAAATATCCATCGACGAGAGCGCTCCCGCGGGATGCCCGCTCTTTGCCGCCGCCGTCGCGACGACGGCCCACACGCGCGCCTCGCGCGCCGCCCCGCGCAGTTCGGCGACGCCCTCCGCGCTAATCCCCTCAGACTTAAAACCCCGTATTTCCTCTGTGACCTTCATTTAACAAAAAACTCCTCTCATTATGCAAAGGGAATTATGTAAACACATAACTTTTCTAATTGTACAGCTAAAGCGCTCAATTTGGGGAATTTTTCCCGAGGAAATATGAATTTAACGTAAAGGGGCGGCAAAACAGGCAAAAGGCGTGACTTTAAAGGATTTTTAACGCGGCTGATACACACCGGATGCTAAATACTGTAAAATGATTACATCAACAATATCTGCATAGGAGGAATTTTTATGAGCAGTATCGTGGCATTTTTAGTTCTTGCCGTCGTCTATTACATAGGCGAATTTGTCGGCACCAAGACAAAGGCGTGGATTCCGTCTGTCTTCGTCATCGCGTCGCTCTTTCTTTTCGGTTACTGGACATTTTTCCCCAAGGACATCGTGGCTCTGGCGGGAATGGGCGCGCCGCTCGGAGGCACGCTCGTCATCATGCTCTGCATCACCCACATGGGAACGATCATCTCCATCAGGCAGCTGCTTGACCAGTGGAAGATAATCTGCATCACGCTCGCGGGACTCGCCGGCATGGTCGCCCTCTGCTGGTTCGTCTGCATCCCGCTCGTCGGACGCGCCTACGTCATCGCGGGACTGCCGCCGCTCACGGGCGGCATCGTCGCGGCGACGATGATGAACACCGCCGCCGCGGAGAAGGGGCTGACGACCGCCGCCGTACTCGCGATCGCGATGTACGCCGTGCAGGGGTTCTTCGGCTACCCGCTGACCGCCGTCTGCCTCAAACTTGAGGGACGCCGGCTGCTTAAAAAATACCGCAGCGGCGAAGTCCATGTCAACAAAAATGAAAAAGTCGACACCGTCGTCGGCAACATGGCTACGGGTGACGTCCTTAAATACCGCATCTTCCCCGAGATCCCCGCGAAATATTCGTCGACGGCGCTCATCCTCGCGAAGCTGATGTTCTCCGCGTATCTGGCCAGTCTCGCGGCCAAGCTCACGGGCATCAACATGGCGGTCCTGGCGCTGCTCTTCGGCATCGTATTCACCGAGCTCGGGTTCCTGGAGAAGGACGCGCTGCATAAGGCCGGCTCCTACGGCTTCCTCATGTATGTGCTGATGATCTTCGTCTTCGCGGGGCTCAAGGACGCGACGCCGCAGATGCTCGGCGAGTGCATCGGGCCGATGCTGACGATCATCGTCGTCGGCGTCGCTGGCATGGCGGTGCTTTCGATAATAGCCGGCAGGATACTCAAGGTGAGCTGGGAGATGGCCTTCGCGACTTCGCTGACGGCGCTCTACGGCTTCCCGCCGAACTACATCCTCACCGAGGAGTCGGTCAAGGCTCTCGCCGAGACGCCCGAGGAGCACCAATATCTGCTGGACGCGATGCTGCCGCAGATGATCGTCGGCGGCTTTGTGACGGTAACGATCACCTCCGTCATCATTGCCGGTATTTTTATCGGACTGCTTTAATAAAGAGCTGCCGGCGGTACCAGCCGCCCGTGTCACAGGCGGCTGGTACCGCCGGCGGAACAGACGTTTTTGCTTGCGAACGTTTGTAAAATAAATTAGGAGGCTTGAAATGAATATAAAAGAAGCTGCCGAGAGGCACAACGGCTACATCGTCGCCCAAAGGCGCCGCTTCCACGCCCATCCCGAACTTTCGTTTGAGGAGAGGGAGACGACGGCGGCGATCAGGGGCGAACTCGAGGCGATGGGGATCGCCGTCGAGACCTTCCCCGATTATTACGGCCTCATCGGCACTATCGAAGGCGGAAAGCCCGGGGCCACGGTGATGCTGCGCGCCGACATCGACGCGCTGCCCTCGGTCGAAAAGACGGGGCTGCCCTTCGCCTCGGAAAACGAGGGCAAAATGCACGCCTGCGGACACGACGCGCACATCTCGATGCTGCTCGGCGCGGCTAAGATACTTTCGGAGATGAGGGACGAGCTCAGCGGAACGGTGAAGCTGCTGTTTCAAGCGGCGGAGGAATCCTGCCACGGCGCGGAGTATTACGTCGAAAGGGGCTGCCTCGACGGCGTCGGCGCGATCTTCGGCATGCACATCTGGGGCACGCTCGACGCGCCGCTCATGAGCCTCGAGCCCGGCGGCCGCATGGCCTCCTGCGACAACTTCAAGATCACCGTCCGCGGCCTCACCGCCCACGGCTCGGCGCCGCACCTCGGCCGCGACGCGGTGGTCGCGGCTGCCTCTATCGTCATGAACCTCCAGACCTTCGTCAGCCGCGTCAACGACCCGCTCAACACTCTCGTCGTCTCCGTCGGCACCGTACACGGAGGGCAGCGCTTCAACATCATCGCCAACGAAGCGGTGATGGAGGGCACCGTGCGCACCTATTCGCGCGAGCTGCGCAAGACGATCGACAAACAGCTCGAAAAGATAATAAAGAACACCGCCGAAGCTCTCGGCTGCGAGGCGGAGCTGCAATACGACCGCTTCCCCGGACCGATCATCAACGACCACGACGACCTCAACCGGATCGCGAGAGAGGCCGCCGTCAAGCTTTACGGCGAGGATATCCTCACGACGATGCCGCGCCTCACCGGCTCGGAAGACTTCGCCTACTTCATGGAGAAGGTCCCCGGCTTTTACGGCTTCATCGGCGCGCTCAACCCCGCCTGCGGCATCACGTACTCGAACCACAGCGACAAATTCACCGTCGACGAGGATGCGCTGCACCGCGGCGCGGCGCTCTACGCGCAGTTCGCGAAAGACTTTACAGACGAAAGGGCGGCGAAGTAATGGCTGACATCAAAGCGCTGGCCGCGAAATACAACGACTATATCGTGGAGAGGCGCAGATACTACCACGCCCGTCCCGAACTGACGGAGCACGAGGCGGAGACGACGGAGGCCGTCGTTAAGGACCTCGAGGCGATGGGGCTTCCCGTCGAACGCTTCGAGGGAATGTACGGCTGCGTCGCGACGCTGGAAGGCGCTACGCCCGGAAAAACGGTGCTGCTGCGCGCCGACATCGACGCCCTGCCCGTAAAAGAGGCGACCGGCCTTCCCTTCGCCTCGCGGAACGAGGGCAGGATGCACGCCTGCGGGCACGATGCGCATATCGCGATGCAGCTCGGCGCGGCGAAGATCCTTACGGAGATGCGCGGCGAGCTCGGCGGCACGGTCAAGTTCTTCTTCCAGCCCGCCGAAGAGCTCGCGCTGGGCGCCAAAGGCGCGGTCGAGCGCGGGCTGATGAAGGGTGTTGACGCTGTCTACGGCGCTCATGTCTGGGGGCTGGTCGACGCCGGCAAGATAAACATCGCCCACGGCGAGCGCATGGCCTCCTGCGACATGTTTACGCTGACGGTCAGGGGCGAGGCGAGCCACGGCTCCGCGCCGCATCTCGGCCGCGACGCTGTCGTCGCCGCCTCGGCGGTAATCATGGCGCTGCAGACCATCGTCAGCCGCGTCAACAACCCGCTCAACTCGCTCGTTCTCACAGTCGGCACCTTCGACGCGGGGCAGCGCTTCAACATCGTCGCCGACAAAGCCGTCATGGACGGCACCGTGCGCACCTTCGACCCGAAGTTCCGCATGAAGATGGAGGAGATGATCAGAAAGACCGCCCGGGATGTGGCCGCCGGCTACGGCTGCACGGCGGAGCTCGATTACAAATACCTCTGCCCCGCGGTGATAAACTCCGACGAAAAGGTCGTGGAGACGGCGCGCGGCGCGGCGGTCAAACTCTTCGGCGAAGATGTGCTCGTCCCCTTTGAAAAGCTCATGGGCTCCGAAGATTTCTCCTTCCTCATGGAGGACACCCCGGGAGTTTACGGCTTCATCGGCGGACGCAGTAAGGATGTCCCGGGGTCTGGCATGTCGAATCATCACGAATGCTACACGATAGACGAAAAAATACTCCCCATGGGAGCCGCGCTCGCGGCACAGTTCGCGGCGGATTTCCTCGCAAAATAAAAGTACAGGAAAAATGTAAAATCGACGCGGGCGAAGGAATTGTGATAACTCCGGCCCGCGCCGGTTTTTTACCGCTCTCTCACGCGTAAATGCCGGATTCCTCCCACAAAGCTTCGTGCTTTTCCAGCAGCCCCGCCGTCTTCTGTGGGTCTGCGGCGCCAATGGCGGTCAGCAGGGCGGTTATCAGGCACATTACAGGGGCGATATTGTCGGAATATGAGAGCAGCTCCGTATATACGAGCAGAGATATTTCAGAGTGAGGTATGAGCGGAGAGGTCATCGTATCGGTGATGGCTATCGTATGGGCGCCTTTGCTGCGCGCTGCCTCCAAAGCGTCGACCGTGGATTTGGGGTATTTGGGCAGACTTATGGCTAGTACGGCGTCGTCTTCGGTCAGCGTCGCCAGATAATCGATAATTTCGTTGCTGCAATTGACCGCGAATACCGACTCTCTGATCCAGTTGAGAACGAACGCGAAGTAATAGACCAGCCCATAGGAGCTTCTTGAACCGACGAGAAATACTCTCTTTGCTTGTGACAGCACGGCGACCGCCCGGTCAAAATCTTTTTCATTGAGATTCATCATGGCATACTGGATACCGTCTATCCCCTTTTGCATCATGCCCTGCATGATCCCGCCGTCGCCGCTTAACGAAGTTTCTTTCAGCCGCTGCGACATGGTGATCTGAGTTTTTAACAAATCCTGTATCTCGCGCTGAAACTCGGAATATCCGGAGTAACCGAGCGTCGTGGCAAATCTGATGATACTTGATTCGCTGACGCCGCATTGCTGCCCCATCTTGAACGATGTCAAAAAAACAGCCTTTTCATAGTTTTGCAGAATGAAGTCCGCGATCTTTTTGTGGCTTTTGCTGAAAGAGGGCTGCATCATTCTGATGCGTTCCATGGCGTTCCCCGCGGGGACTAAAGGGTTGGAATCCGTTTTATTCATAATGTGCCATCTCCGATTTTTATTGATGAATTTTCTCCGTTATTTTACATGAGTAGTCGATTCTTGACAAGAAAAAGTAAATTTTACTACAAAAAACTATGTATATATTTAAATAATGGAAATAATCCATTATTTTTTGCAAAATGATTGACTTGCTCCGTAATATGGTGTATTTTAACCATGTTGTCGCTTTTATCTAAAAGAGAGTAAAGGGGTGGTTCCGGTGAAGCTTGGATTTGTCGGCTTGGGAAAAATGGGCAAAAATATGGCTGTAAACCTGGCTATGAAGCATAAAGACGAGGTAATGGCTTACGATGTTTCTAGCGCCTGTTATCGTGAACTTTCAGAAATTGGAATAAAACCGGTGGATGATATCCACCAAATTGCGTCGGCAGGTATCATCTTTCTTTCTTTGCCAAACGCGCGGATAGTTGAAAATCTATTGATCGGCGAGAACGGCCTTTTGGAAAAGCTGTCTCGCGGGCAAGTTGTGGCGGATCTAAGCACCATCTCTTATGATTCGACGATAAAACTCCACAACGCCCTTATGGCGAAAGGAGTGCGTTTTCTCGACGCCCCTGTTTCCGGCATGGAGGCGCGCGCCAAAGACGGCACTCTTTCGGTGATGTGCGGCGGCGACTATGAAACCTTTGAATATGTAAGGCCATATTTTGAAATGATGGGCAGCAATATTCTCTTTATGGGCGGGCCGGGGTGCGGCCAGCTCGCAAAATTGATCAATCAGCTGCTGTTCGATATCAACGCCGCGGCTTTGGCCGAGATACTGCCGATGGCTGTAAAGCTGGGGCTCGACCCGGAAAAGGTAGGGGCGATCGTCAACAGCGGAACCGGCAGAAGCTATGCCTCTGAATTTTTTATTCCCAGAGTGCTCAAGGGAATATTTTCCCAGGGGTATTTTATGGAAAACGCGTATAAAGATCTCGTCAGCGCGGCCGAGCTCTCCGCGAACAACGGGATACCTCTGCCGGTGTTAAGCGCGGCGACGTCGACCTATCAGACGGCGTTGCTGCGCGGACTTGGCGGGGAAGACAAGGGCGCTATGATAAAGGTCTATGAAGAGCTGCTCGGCGTAGTTTTTCGCGCAGGGGCTCGGGCGTGATGGGCGAGACGGAGAAACGCGGAGACCCGCGGAATATAACCGAGGCCTATTACGAGGGGCTGATGTCGTCAGTCGGGTATCGCGGCAAAGATCTCGCGAAGCCGATTATTGGCGTCGTCAATTCCTGCAACGACGTGAACCCCGGCCATAAGCCGCTCTCCCAATTGGCGCTTTATGTAAAGGAGGGCGTGTGGGCGGCCGGAGGCGCACCCGCTGAGTTTTGCGTTCCCGCGCCATGCGATGGGATGGCGCAGGGAAAAGGGATGCATTATGTGCTTCCTCAGCGGGACCTTATCGCGGCTTCCATTGAGGCGATGGTCAGGGCGCATGGGTTCGACGGATTGGTTTTTCTCTGCTCCTGCGACAAGATTGTCCCAGGTATGCTTATGGCGGCCGCAAAGCTTGACCTTCCCTCGCTCTTTATCACGGCGGGTGCGATGCTGCCCTATCAGAGCTGCGGGAAGGATTATGTCACATGTGACCTCAAAGAGGCGATCGGCAAGGTCAACAGCGGCGAGCTAGACGCGGCGACTTTTTCTGGCTGGAAGAAAAATATTTGCTTCTCCCAAGGAACATGCTCCATGTACGGTACGGCGAATACGATGGGCTCTTTTTTAGAGGCCGTAGGCGTCGCTCCGTTTGGGAGTTCGACGATGCTTTTCTGCGCTTCGGAAAAATCCAGACAGGCGAGAGACGTCGGAGAACGTGTTGTCGAACTGGTTAAAAATAAGACGTCGTTTTCGAAAATATTTAATCCAGCCTCGCTCAACAACGGGATCCGCTATATCTCCGCCACCGGCGGCTCGACAAACGCCGCCCTGCATATTCCGGCGATCTCCAAAGCTATGGGGCACCCCATTTCCCTCTCTGATTTTGACAGGGAACAGGCCGCCGTCCCCGTAGTGGCAAAATTCAAACCCGCGTCGGAATATAACATCAGCGACTACCATCGCGCCGGAGGCGTCCTTTCCGTGCTTAGGCAAATTGCCGGTTACGTCGACACGAGCCTTCCTACGGCTATGGGGGGAACGCTGAAAGATCATATAGAAAATACTCCCCATGTTGATTGCGAAGATGTGATTTCTAAGCCGGCCGATTCAAAATTTCAGGACGGATGTTATTCGATTCTCTTTGGAAACCTCGCCCCCCGAGGAGCAGTGGTAAAGAAGACCGGGGTCGATCCCAGCATGTATTGCCATAAGGGGCCGGCCGTCGTTTTTGATTCGGAGGAGGAGGTTCGTGATTATCTGCTGGGTGGCTCTGTCGCCAAGGGGTCGGTCCTGGTGATCCGCTATGAGGGGCCTAAGGGCGGCCCCGGCATGCGGGAGATGTCTATACCGGCGGCGATGCTTGTCGGAATGGGGCTGCATACGTCCGTGGCCATGATCACCGACGGCCGTTTTTCAGGCGCGACCAGGGGCCCGTGCGTCGGCCACATTACGCCGGAGGCGTGGGACGGCGGTGTTATCGGACTTGTGCAAAACGGCGATGCTATTGAGATAGACCTTAATAAAAAGTCCCTGACGCTCTTCGTCTCCGACGAAATTCTGGAAGAGCGGCGGAAAAAAGTAGTCAGGCCGGCACG
Source organism: Cloacibacillus evryensis DSM 19522 (assembly GCF_000585335.1). Classification (NCBI taxonomy): domain Bacteria; kingdom Thermotogati; phylum Synergistota; class Synergistia; order Synergistales; family Synergistaceae; genus Cloacibacillus; species Cloacibacillus evryensis. The sequence continues at coordinate 2,806,347 of NZ_KK073872.1, read as the reverse complement.
GAAGGCCGACGGGATCCTTGAGGCTTACCGCCAGGGAGTGCGAGGGGCGGACGAAGGCGCCGTCTGGCTCTACGGCGGCTCAAATCATAAAGAATAAAATATCAATCGGGAGGTTATGTATCATGGCAGCAAACAACGCACCGCGCAACAACGTATTCTACAGGACACAGACATGGCGTTACCCTAAGATAGTGAAAGGCGAAGGCGTCTTTCTCTATGGCGAGAACGGAAAAAGGTACCTCGACGCGTGCTCGGGATCGGCTGTCGCCAATATCGGCCACGGCAACGCCGAGATCGCCGATTACGCCCGCGGGCAAATGGCAAGGATAGCCTTTACCCACCTTTCAAGGTGGACGGTGGATACTATCGAGGCGTGCGCTGAAAAGCTTGCTTCATGGACGCCTGGAGACCTCGATCACGTATACTTCGTTTCAGGCGGAAGCGAGGCTGTGGAAACAGCCCTGAAAATGGCCCGCCAGTATTTCATCGAACGCGACGGCTCCAGCAGCAAATGGAAAGTGATATCGAAGTGGAACGGTTTCCATGGAAATACGCTGGGAGCGCTTTCCGTTACGGGCATAAGCGGCCGCAAAAAGGTTTTTGATCCGATACTGCTGCAGTTCCCAAAAATACCCCAGTTCTATCACTACCGCAATCCATGGGGCTGCGGCACACTGATGGAGACGAGCGTCAAAGCTGCGGAAGCTCTTGAGTCCGAGATACTTCGCCAGGGGCCGGAGAATGTCATGGCCTTTATAAGCGAGCCGGTCGTAGGCTCCGCCTGCCCGGGGATTCACCCCGCGCCCGTATACTTCCAGATGGTGCGGAGCATCTGCGACAAATATGACGTTCTGTGGATCGACGACGAGGTTATGGCGGGGTGCGGAAGGACAGGAAAGAAAATGGCGGTGGAACATTTCGGCGGCGCGATCCCCGATATCCTCTGCACTGCAAAAGGGATGAGCTGCGGCTATACTCCAATCGGAGCGGCCGTCGCGTCGGAGAAGGTTTTTAACGCCATCATGATCGACGGTTCCGGAAGCTTTCATCACGGACATACTTACGCCGGCAACCCTCTTTCGACAGGGATCGCCTGCAAGGTGATGGAAATTATCGAACGCGAGCATTATATCGACAATGCCGCCGTGCAGGGCGAATACCTCCTTGCCAAACTCGAAGAACTGTACAAATATCCTATCGTCGGCGACGTGCGCGGCAAAGGCTTGATGTGCGGCATCGAGTTCGTGCGCGATAAAACTACCAAAGAGCCTTTCGAGACAAAACAGAACATAAAGGGCAAGATCACCGAATATTGCTTGGAGCGCGGCATCGTTCCCTATCCCGGAGGCGGCTCCGCCGATGGAGTGCGCGGAGATCATATCCAGATCACCCCGCCGATCACCATCAGCCGCGAAGAGGTCGATATTCTCATCTCCGCGCTCGACGCCGCGATAAAGCAAGTTTGCGATGAACTTCGCTGACGCTTTTATCCTCCGAATAAATATCCTTATGATAAGATAAGCTGGGATTACGGGAGAGATATACGATGAATGAACTTTACAATATCCAATTCAGCAGCGTTTACACCCTTTTCTTCGCGGTCATATTAGCGTTGCTGGGCGAATGGATAAATTCCAAGGTATCTGTTTTCAGAAAATACTGTATCTCTGGGGCGGTCGTAGGCGGGCTGCTTTTCGCGGCGTTGGCGCTGGCCCTTCGCTTGACGGGAGTCGTCGGATTTACCTTTGATAACTCCTACCAGGGGTTTTTCATGGACCTCTTCTTTACTGCCAGCGGATTTGGCGCCAGCATGGTCGTCCTTAAAAAAGGAGGCAAGGTTGTCATTGTGTTCTTGATACTGGCCTCTCTGCTTGCTTTTCTGCAGAATGTCCTTTCCGTATCGCTGGGCACGATGCTAGGCTTGGAGCCGATGATAGCGCTGATGACCGGTTCCATCCCGATGACCGGAGGGCACGGCTATGCGGCTTCCTTCGCTCCGCCCGATTACCCCGGGGCGCTTTCGGTCGCGATAGCCGCCGCCACCTTTGGGCTCGTCAGCGGATCATTGCTTGGAGGCCCGCTCGCCAACAGCCTGATCCAGAAAAAACATCTGCTGGACAGTGTTGCCGACGGCTCCATGGATACGGAATCGCCGGAAAAATCCGCCGCGATGGTTTCTGTCGGCGAGATACCCAAATCGTTCTTTCTCATATTCGTGGCGCTTGGCGTCGGTATGATCATGCAATCGGTGTTCAACTATTTCTTCCCCTCCGTCGTACTGTCGTCTCATGTGATGGGGATGTGCGGTGGGGCTGTGATGAGGGTGGCGCTGGACGCGAAGAAGGCCGATGTGCCGGAGGTTGAAATAGAGACGATCGGGGACGTATTCCTGACGGTCTTCGTTTCAATGGCGATTTATACGATGAAGCTCTGGGAACTTATCGACATGGCGCTTCCCATTATGGTTGTACTGCTGGCCCAGGTGCTGCTGATGTATCTTTTTGCCCGCTATCTCACCTTCAACCTTACCGGAAAAAACTACGATGCGGCCGTGATCTGTGCCGGGCATGTCGGCTTCGGTTTAGGGGCGGTACCTGTCGCGATGGCTAATATGAACGCTCTCCGCGTCAAATATCGCTATTCAAAACTGGCGTTCCTGGTGGTTCCTGTGATAGGCGGTCTCTTTTGCAACTTTACTAATGCCGCGATCATAACCATGTGGTTGAATTGGTGCCGCTGACCGCGGACGCTATTGAATAGTAAAGCCCTCTTCAGAACTATATAGTTTTATGAAAGGAGCCCGGAGAGCGTTTGTTCCCCGGCTTCCTTTTTTATTGCCATCGTGGAAGGCCCGCGTATTTTTTTTCTCACGCGCTTGACAAAAAGGAAAGAGGCGTGTTCTAATTAAACAACAAAGCAGGGGAGCTTGCGCGGCAGGCTGAGAGGAAGTTATTTACTTCGACCCTTACACCTGATGCGGGTAATGCCGCCGTAGGAAGATAGCATAAATGTCTTTTAAGCGGGGAATGCCTATTCGGGTGTTCCCCGCTTAATTTCTGCGAAGAAAGTGGTGGCACGATGGATCATTCAACACAGATGGAGGCGGCGCGCCGGGGCGTCTTGACAAAGGAGATGGCGGCGGTCGCGGAGAAGGAGCGCATCGGAACGGACAAGCTTATGGGGCTGATGGCCGAGGGACGCGCGATAATACCATGCAACAGGCTGCACTCCGCCTTATCGCCCAATGGACTGGGCTCGATGCTTAAGACGAAGATCAACGTCAACCTCGGTACCTCGCGTGATATGACCGATCTTGAGATGGAGTTCAAAAAGGTGCAAAGCGCCGTCGAAATGGGTGCCGAGGCGATCATGGACCTGAGCTCCTTCGGCGACACGCGGAAATTCCGCCGCCATCTGACGGGGAATTGTACGGCGATGATCGGCACGGTGCCGATCTACGACGCCGTCGTCTACTATAACAAGCCGCTGGCGCAGATAACGACGGAGGAGTGGATCGATATCGCGCGGATGCACGCCGAGGACGGCGTTGACTTCATGACGATACACTGCGGCATCAACCGCGATACGGCGCATAAATTCAAAAAGAACAAGCGCCTGACGAACATCGTCTCACGCGGCGGCTCGATAATCTTCGCCTGGATGGAGATGACTGGCAAAGAAAATCCCTTCTATGAACGTTTCGACGAGCTGCTCGAAATATGCCGCGATTATGACGTGACGCTGAGCCTCGGCGATGCCTGCCGCCCCGGCTGTCTCGCGGACGCCACCGACGCTTCGCAGGTTGAGGAGCTGATAACGCTCGGCGAACTGACGAAGCGGGCCTGGGAGCGCGACGTGCAGGTGATGATAGAGGGGCCGGGGCACATGCCGCTGAACCAGATCGCGGCGAACATGGAGATAGAAAAGACGCTCTGCCACGGCGCGCCCTTCTACGTGCTCGGACCGATCGTCACCGACGTCGCCCCCGGCTACGACCACATCACCTCCGCGATCGGCGGCGCGCTGGCCGCGGCGAGCGGCGCGGCCTTCCTCTGTTACGTGACGCCCGCAGAGCACCTGCGTCTGCCGGATGTGAACGACGTCAAAGAGGGGATCGTCGCCGCGCGCATCGCGGCGCACGCCGCCGACATCGCGAAGGGCGTGCCCGGCGCGAGGGAATGGGACGACCGCATGAGTTTCGCGCGTAAAAAGCTTGACTGGGAAAAGATGTTCGAGCTGGCGATCGACCCGGAAAAGGCGAGGCGATACCGAGCCGAATCAAAGCCCGAGAAAGAGGATACCTGCAGCATGTGCGGCAACTTCTGCGCCGTGAGGAACATGAACCGGATACTCGATGGGGAGATCGTCTCTATTTTTGACGAATAGAGGCTGATGGCATGGACGGCGGCGCGGGCACGGCCGCCGCCCATGCCTGTGACGCCGCTCTTATCGCAGCTCCAGGTCCCAGCGCTCTTCGAGAACGGGGACGCCCCATTCCGAGTTTTCGCCCGTTTCAGTGATTTTGAAGCCCTTCGCCGCGTAAAGGCGTCTCGCCGCCTCCTGGGCGCTGACCGTCCAGAGGAATGCGCGGTGATAGCCCCTTTCTCGGCAGAAATCGAGCGCCTTATCAAAGAGCTTTTGCCCCGCGCCGAGGCCGCGCAGTTCAGGCTCGAGGAAGAAATAGCGCAGCTGCGCCGTCTTCGCGTCGGTGTGGGTTACGGCTACGCAGCCGGCGGGAGCGCCGGCGCTCTCGAGGATGTAGATATTATCGAGCTCCGGGTCGAAACGGTCCACCAGCGCCAGCACGCCCTCCCGCAGGTAACGCTGCCATATTTCTGAGGAAAAGCCGCGCTCCGTCTCGTAAAGCGAGAGCTGCCTCTCGATCACGTAGTCCACGTCCGTCTCGCGGAATGTGCGGATGGAGAACCCGGCGGGGGCGGCCTCGAGATATTTTTTTATCGTCCTCATCGCCTGCCGGAGTTTGCCGCGCTCATCCTCGCCGAGTCCGGAGATGAGCCGCTCTATCTGCCGGTTGGAACGTTCGTCGAGGCCGCGAAGGACGCGCCTCCCCTCGTTCGTCAGCCGGATGTCGCTTGCGCGGCTGTCATTTTTGTTCGCCGCCCGTGTGACGAGCCCGTCTTTTTCAAATTTCACGACGATCCTGCTCATATAACTGCGGTCTATTCCGAGAGCTCCGGCGAGCCGGTTGGCGGTGCAGTTCTTCGTCCTGCCGATCTCGAGCAGCACCCTCGCCTCGGTGAGAGAGTAGCCCGAATCAAGAATGTGCCGGTCGAGCAGCCCTATCACCCCCGTGTAGAAGCGGTTAAAGGCCCTGATCTCGGTGATGGTGTCCATGTTATTGTCCATTGCTGAGCGATCCCCTTATAATATAATAGTTGACTTCGTCCATTATGATAGGCAAATTGATGGACAAAGTCAACTATTTAAAATTGCTGTCGCAGGCGCGCGTCAGCGTAAAAATTATTCTTCCTCTTCGCGTTTTTCCTCCAGCCGCCGGTTCTCCTCTTCGATCTCCGTCAGGTAGAGCCGCCATATCTTCAGCGCGAGCCAGGCGCAGAAAGTGCCGCCGATAAGCCCCGCGGCGATCGGCAGCGGCTTGGGCACGCCCATCGCGTAGCTTCCAAGCCCTCCGAGCGCGTAGCCGAAGGCGATTATAGTAGAAAATGACAGGAACAGCACAATCAATCGTTTACTCATTGGGTAATTGTAGTATTGCCGCCCAATTATGGCAAGCAAACGTTTATGACGCATACGGTGCTTATTCGCGCCGATTTACAGGAGGAAAGAAAAGATATTGCGGATACGGGATTTTATGCTAAGATTAATTGTTCTTGTACTACACTATGAGGGGCCAAAGCTCCCATAGCGTTCTCTTCACGCGTTTCGCGGGGAGTTGAAAATTTTATACAGGATAAGTCTAGGGAAGAGTTTATCGCAACAGGCAACATCTAGGGGGATTATTTTGTAATGATGCAGCGTTCCAGGATATACAACACATCTTCGGATTTCGTCTACCTTGATCTGCGCGGCAAGATCGTCAGCAAAGAGCTGAAGCCGGCGCAGAGACTGCTGGAGGTAAAGATAGCGACAGAGATGGGAGTCAGCAGGACTCCCGTGCGGGAGGCGTTGAGGCGTCTCGCCAACGAGGGGCTGGTGAAGATAGTTCCCAACAGCGGCGCGCGAGTGGCCGCCCCGACCGTGAATGAGATGGAGAACGCCTACAATGTGCGCGAATATCTTGAAAATCTCAGCGTCGAGCTTGCCTGCCGCAACGGTATGGACCGCCGCGTGCTCGAGCGTCTCGAAGAGGTGCTGCGCTCGGAAGAGGGCGCCTTTGAAAATAAGGATATCGACGCCTTTCTTGAGGCCAATAACACTTTTCACCGCCTTATCGCGGAGTCAGGAAAGAATACGGTGCTCTGCGAGTATATTGACAATATCATGCTTCGCACCAACGTCTATATTTTCTTTTACGACCAGTTCGACGAAAAGGACAATTCTTCGTCACAGGAGCATCGGGCGATATTACGCGCGATAGCCCAGCGTGACAAGGAGCGGGCGCAGGAGTTTATGAGGGAGCACCTGCACCATTCGCACAGGGCGCTTGAGGTTCCCGATTTCAGAAACAGAGATTAAACGGAGGTAATATCATGACAGAAAATACAAAGATACCGTCATTCGACCTTACGAGAAATTATGCGCGCGTGAAGGAAGAGGTAAACGTCGCCGTCCTCAGAGTGCTCGATACTCAGCATTTCATCCTCGGCCCGGAGGTCGAGGCGCTGGAGAAGGAGATCGCCGCCTATCTCGAGGTAAAGAGCGCCGTCGGCTGCGCCTCCGGCACCGACGCTCTCGTTCTGGCGATGATGGCGCTTGATCTGAAACCGGGAGACGAGGTCATCACGACGCCGTTTACCTTCTTCGCCACGGCGAGCTGCATCACGCGCAACGGCGCGACGCCGGTATTTGCGGATGTCGATCCCGTCACTTACAATATAAACAGCGAAGACATCATCGCGAAGATCACTCCGCGCACCAAGGCGGTCCTCCCCGTCCACCTCTTCGGGCAGATGTGCCCGCTGGAGGAGATAAAGGACGAGCTGAAAAACCGCGGCATCGCCCTTGTCGAAGACTGCGCCCAGGCCATCGGCGCCCACCGGATGATCGGCGGCCGCGTGGCGCGCAGCGGTTCCGTCGGCGACATGGGCTGTTTTTCCTTCTTCCCGACGAAAAACCTTGGCTGCTACGGAGACGGCGGCATGGTCTCCATCGCGGACAACCCTGAGTTCGCGCAGCGCGTGAAGAGCCTGCGGGTCCACGGCGCCGGCAAGACATATTTCCACGAAGAAGTCGGCATCAACAGCCGCCTCGACGCGCTGCAGGCGGCCATCCTGCGCGTGCGCCTGCGCCACCTCGAAGGGTGGAACGAGGAGCGCCGCATCGTCGCCGAACGTTATATGACGCTCTTTGCCGAGAAGGGGCTGCTTGAGCTCATCACGCCGCCGGCGGAGCTCGCGGGAGGGCGTCACGTCTATCACCAGTATGTCGTCCGCGCGCAGAGGCGCGACGAACTTCAGAAATTTCTTGACGAACGCGGCGTGACGACGCGCGTCTATTATCCGCTGCCGCTCCATCTGCAGCACTGTTTCTCATATCTTGGCTATGGCAAAGGCGATTTCCCGGTTTCCGAGGCGTTAGCGGAGGATGTGCTCGCGCTGCCGATGTTCCCCGAGCTGCTGCCTGAGGAACAGGAACGCGTGGTAAATGAAATTGCTGATTTTTACGGCGTCGGCAAATAAAAATTGACCAAATTAGACTATAATATAGATAATTTAAATTAGGAGGTGCCACGGATGTTCTATCCGTTTTTCGACCCGACGATCATCGTGCTGATACCCGCCCTGTTGTTTTCAATGTGGGCTCAGTTCAAGGTCAAGGGCGCTTTTGCGAAATACAGTGAGATCCGCGCTGTAAGCGGAGTCACGGCCGAACAGGTCTCGCGCATGCTGCTGGATCGCCGCGGCCTGACGGGAGTTAAGATCGAACGCGTCCCCGGAGAGCTGACGGACCACTATGACCCGCGCTCAAAGGTGCTGCGCCTTTCGGACAGTGTAAATTCCAGCCGCAGCATCGCCGCCATCGGCGTTGCCGCTCACGAAGTCGGCCATGCCATACAGGATAAGGAGGGCTACGGTTTTCTGAAGTTCCGCAATGCGATCGCGCCGGGGGTGCAGTTCTGCTCCACGCTTTCGATGCCGCTTTTCTTCGTCGGCCTCATCTTCGGATCGCTGAATCTGCTTAACGCGGGGATACTGCTCTTTTGCGGCGTACTCGTCTTTCACCTGGTCACCCTGCCGCTTGAGTTTGACGCGAGCGCGAGGGCGCTGAAGCTGCTCAGCGAGACGAACACGCTCTCGGGGAGCGAGCTGGGCGGCGCCAAATCCGTGCTCGACGCGGCGGCCCTGACCTATGTGGCGGCGCTTGTGATGACCGTGCTGCAGCTTGTGCGCCTGCTTGCGCTGCGCAATATGCGCCGCGATTAAAGTCGCCGCGGAGCGACATTGTCCGGAGAGCGGGATATATGACGGAAGCCGCCGCTTATCATTCGCGCCGATATCAGGCCCGTCTTTTCTCACGGACAGGCTCGTTTTGCTTCGCGCTCAACACGACATTCGCCGGAGGGCGATAAAATTTTAAACTGCTCCCCGCGAGGGGAGCAGTTGCCTTGTTGCCGCAGGGGTGCGCGGCCGGAGTTTTTATCTTTTTCGTATAGTATAATAGAAACCGTTGAGAGGGGATGCTGCGAGACATCCTTTCCCACGCAATAAGGGGTTGATCTTATGAGGGGATTAGAGGCCGCTCTTACGATATATGGAGAGGTGCAAAACGGGGCGTTCGCCTCCGAGGCGCTGAGGAAGGTTTATAACAATATCGCGCCCGGCGACCGCAAGCTCGCCGCAACGCTTGTTTACTGCACGCTGAGACGGCAGAGTCTTTGGAAGACGGTGCTGCTCAAATACTGCAAGCGAAATCCTCGCGACCTGTCACCGCTCGCGACGAACGCGCTGATGATCGGCATCGCCGGGATCGTGGAGCTTAAGTATTTCGCGCTGCCGGTCCTGATAAACGGACTGGTGCAGGCGATAAAAAACGGCGGCGAGGCAAAGGATATCGGCCTCGTAAACGCCGTGCTCCACACGGTTGCCGACGATGCGCATAAGTTCATCGACGGGCTTAAAAAGAGCAGCGCGCTGAGGGATCAGGCCCTCTATTGGGGTATCCCCGGCTGGGCCGCCGCGCAGTGGTCGAAAGAACTTTCTATACCGGAGGCGAAGCGGCTCGTACGCGCGAGCGGGATGAAGACCTATCTCTCCCTGCGCCTCTCACGCGGGGTGGACCGTGACCGGTATATCGAGGAATATAACGCCTCCGGACGCAAGGGCTGGGCGTCGCCCTTTCTTGAGTTCTCCGTCCGCACCGCGGCCAATCCGTATCCGGTAGATCTTCCCGGCTTTGGGGAGGGGCAGATCATGCCGCAAAGCGAATCGTCGATGCTCGTCGCCGAGCTGATCGCCAGGCGCTGGAAGGGCGGCATGATACTCGACATGTGCTGCGGCCGCGGCGTTAAAACGGGGCAGCTTGCGGATATCCTGCCAGAGGCGCGTATAGAGGGCTGGGACCTCTCCGATGGTAAGATAAAATCCGCTAAATTTGAAATGATGCGTATGCACACGGAGGGCAGAGTGAAATTTAAGATCGGGGACGCGCTTGTATTGAGGCCCGACGAAGCGCCGTCTGCGGTTTTGCTCGACGCTCCCTGTACCGGCAGCGGCACATGGGGCCGTCACCCGGAGAGTAAATGGCGCTGCTCGCCCGAGCAGGTACAGCAGAACAGCGCGCTGCAGAAGCAGCTGCTGGAACGCGCCGCCTCCCTGGTAGCGCCGGGAGGCATCGTGGCTTACAGTACATGCAGCCTCTTCCGCGATGAAAATGAAAAGGTCGTCGCCGAAGTCATGGCCCGCCGCCCGGATCTTATCGAGCTGCCGGCGGAGCGCACGGCTAAGTTCATGGTAAAGGGCAAGCCTTACGGTACGACGGTCATGCCGGCGCTGCCGTGGGTGGACGGGTTCTATATGGCGCTTCTCGCTAAAAGGAAATAAACGGAGGTCTGTTCAATGGGAAGAATTCACCGCTGGGGAATGATATTCGCTTTTCTGGTGATAATGGGCTGCGCATATATCGGAATAAAAATGGTATTTATCGAGGATAAGGATTCCGAGGTGCCGGCCGTCACGGGAATGCAGCTTGTCGACGCCGTCGACGCGCTGCAGGAGAGGGGACTTCTGGCTAAGGTGGACAAGGTCGATTCCCCGATGGCGGCGGATACCGTTGTCTCACAGAACCTTTCCGCCGGGGAGAAGGTCTCCAAGGGGAAGGTCGTCCTGCTGAGGGTCAGCAAGGGCGGGGCGATACAGCCGATCCCCGACGTCCGCGGACTGAAATTCGAGGAGGGCGTCAGGAAACTCAGCGAAGCCGGCTTCAAGGTGGATAAGGTGACACGGGTCACAGACAAACTCAAGCCATCGGGAACGATAATCGCGCAGAACCCCGCCTCTCCGCAGCAGGTGGCGGCCAACTGCATGGTCAGCCTGCTCGTCAGCAGCGGCACGAGCGGCGAAAGCGCCTTTGTAACGGTGCCGGACCTTCGCGGTCAAACTCAGGAGGCGGCGGTGGCGATGATAGAACAGCTGGGGTTAAGGCTTGGCCAGACCTCGGACGCGCCTTCGACCTCGCTGCCGATAGGAAGCGTCTTGTCGTCGCGTCCGAAGGGCGGAGCCAAGGTCCCCGCCGGTTCGCTGGTGAACCTCACCTTTGCGAGGGAACCGCTGGCCTCGGAGACCACGAACGACATTCCGCCGGTCAACGATCAGGATAAGGAGCGCGCCGAGGCGGTGCGTAAGGTCGTGATAAAGGAGACCACGCCGACGACGATACCGTCGAAGCTGCCGGTCACCGAAGAGCCCGAGCAGAAGAAGCCGGAGCAGAAGAAGCCCGAGCCGGCAAAAACGGAACAGCCGAAGGTCGAGACGCCGAAGGCGGAGACGCCCGCCGTCAACACGCCTGCACCCAAGCCAGCGCCGGCGGAGCCGGCCGCGCCGACCAAGCACGCGAAGGTGCGCTATCAGGTGCCGCCGCTGACAAAACCTCTTTCATTGAAGATAGAGATGACCGATGCGTCCGGTACGCGAGTGCTGAAAGACGTCATGGCAAATAGCGGCGAGTATATATCGATGAACGTTCCCTATTCCGGCGAGGCTCGCATAACGATTTTCCTTGGAGGAGATTTTGTATGGCAGGACCGCTACAACTAAAAGAACTAAAAAAGGAGAGGGGTATCCTGATTTCCCCCTCGCTGCTTTCGGCCGACGTCCTCAACATGGAGCGGCATATAGGCGAGCTTAAAGGCGAGGCGGACTGGCTTCATGTGGATATAATGGACGGGCATTTCGTCCCCAACCTCTCCTACGGGCCGGCGCTCGTCAAGGCGCTGCGCAAAAGATACCCGCAGGCGTTTCTCGACGTACATATCATGGTCGAGCCGGCGGAGGATTTTCTCGACATGTTCCTCTCGGCGGGGCCGTCATTGCTGACGGTCCATCTTGAGGCCGCGAAACACATACACCGCGCGCTGCAGAGGATAAAGGACGCCGGCGTGCTTGCCGGGGTTTCGGTAAATCCCGGCACCGCCGCGGAGCCGCTGATGCCGGTGCTCCACATGGCGGATCTCGTCCTTGTGATGTCCGTGAACCCCGGCTATGGAGGGCAGTCCTTTATTGAGGAAACGCTTGACAAGGTCCGTTGGCTTTTCCGCGTTCGCGGCGAACATGGGTGGGGATATCTGATCGAGATGGACGGCGGGGTCGGGCCGAAAAACGTCGCGCGGATCGCGGAGGCGGGATGCGACGTCGTGGTCGCGGGCAGCGCGGTCTTCGGGCAGCCAGAACCGTCGGAGGTAATAAAGGAGATGCGCAGATCGGTACAAAGGGGGTAATCTGCATGGCAACAGGGGCAAATTCCTCGCAAAAAGAAGACGAAAACAAAAAAACGGCGGAAGTGACGGCGGAGCTGGGGCGAAAGCTCCGTGAGCTGCGCGAGGCGCAGGGGCTCACGCTTGACGATGCCTGGACCGCGACGAAGATACAAAAAAAGCATCTGGCGGTGATAGAGGAGGGGCAGCTTGACCGGCTTCCCAAAGGTCCCTTCTGCCGCAGTTTTCTGAGGCAGTATTGCGGATATCTCAACGCGGAAGACCTTTGGGACCGCTACGACCGTCTGACAAAGAAGGAAAACGAAGCGCTTAAGGCCTACCGGCAGGAAGAGACAGAGGCAAGCTATACCAGCAGCCCGAAGATATTCCGGCACAAATCATACCTGTGGGTCTATCTGATCGTGATACTCTCGCTCGGCGCGGCGGCCTGGATAACCTGGCAGTACCGCGGCGAGATAACCAGCGAGGGCACGACGCCGCTCGAAGGCGGCACCGCCTCTATGGTGGCCGAGCAGAAGGAGGCGCCTCCGGCTGCAAGCGCCGACGCGCCGGTACAGAGCCAACCGGCACCGGCCCCTGCATCTGTGGATCTTGGCTGGATGGACGGCAAGCCGCCTGCGGCCCCTGCTCCTGCCGCTTCGCCGGCGCCCGCGCAGACGGCTCCCGCTACGGCGGCGCCCGAACAACAGACGCCCCCGGCAGCGGCGGTCCCGGTGATAAGGATAAATCCTCAAGGCGTCGTCTGGATAAAGCTGAGTGTCGGGAAAGAGGTGCTCTTTGAGGGTCTGCTGAAGCCTGGCGAGACGCGCGAATACAGTCCGCGCGCCGACGTTCCGCTGCGTGTACGGTATGGGAATCCGGCAAAGACCGGCGTCTCATGGTTCGGAGCGGCCGAAGCTCCGGTAGGTCCCGCCGCCAACCCGATCACAAGGTACTACTGGTACGACGGCAGAATTACCGATAAAAACTAGAAAACCGCGCCGTTAACGGCAAAGATAAAAACAGGGAGGGGGCTTGAAAGCCTCCTCCCGATTTTTAGGCCGGCCCGGTGGGGCCGTTTATTGAATCGTTATCGTCTTTTCAGTCGTTCCCATGATATTGCAGATGAGCTCTATAGTGAGCTTTGTCCCCGGTTTTATTCCGCTGAGCGGCACCGTGTCGGAGAAACCGTCGTTGGACTGCTGTTCAGTGTATTTTTTCATCAGTAATTGATTGCCGCCCTCTTTTACGATAAGCGTCATGACATAATGCTTCGTCCTGTCGTTCACCTGATGTGACGCCGTAACGGTCAGGGTGCCGCCGCCCTTGTTCCAGCTCGCATTGACATCTGTGGGCGGATGGGCGAAAGCGGCGCCGGCAGCCATCACCGTCAGCACGGCGAACAGTGCGGTCAAGCCTCTTTTCAGTATCATTTGAAACGCCCTCCTTCTCTTTATGTAGCATATATTATACAGCATAATTGTGGGGAAACTGTGACGGTGGAAATACCGTATCAAGTTTCCCGCCAAGGAGGGCCGGGCCGCCCGTTACCGTATCGCCTCCATCACCTTCGGCAGCGCGCCCTTTACCACCTCGATGCCGCGCAGGAACTCCTTTATCTCGATCTGCTCGTTTGAGCTGTGGTCGTATTTGGAGTCTCCGGGGCCGAAGGCGCCCATGGGGCAGCCCCAGGTGGAGAGGACGTTGAAATCGCAGGTGCCCTGTTTCGCGAGCACGCGCGGCGGCTCGCCGGTGACGTCGCGTATCGCCGTGCGGAAGGCGCGTATCACGGGGTCCGATTTATGCACCTCATGAGGAGGAACGTACTCGATCACATTCAACCCGACGCCGAAGGCGGCGGCGGTCTCGTTGAGCATCAGTTCCAGCTCCTCCTGCTGCGCGCCGATGGGGGTCCGCAGGTCCATCGTGATGGAGGCGGAGCGTCTTCCCGCCTCGTGTCCCTCCATCTCCATGATCGCGATCGAATAACCCTTGCCCATATTTTCCGTTATCTGCATCATCGAGGCGGCGGCTAGCACGGTGTCTGACATCGGGCCCGGGCTGCCGGAGCGGTGCGCGCCGCTGTCCTCCGCGACGAATGAGAAGAGGATGCGCCCTCGATATGAGAGGGCGACGCCGTTGCTGCCGGGCGGCTCTCCGACGACGAGGGCCGCCGGCTCGTGAAGCGGCATACGGAAGCGCGCGCCGCGCGAATCTATCTCCTCGCCGACGGCGGCGACGAAGGTTATCCGCCAGTCGCGGGGAACTTCGACGGCTCCGCCGCCCACAGCTAGGGCGCAGCAGGGGCTTTTGGCGTCGACCGAGCCGCGCCCCTCTATCCGCTCCTCGTTGACGAAGAGTTTGGGGCCGCCGGGGACGGTATCGATATGGCTGAGCAGCACCAGCTCTTTGTCGCCGTTGCCGCGCGTCGCGATCACCGAACCCGCGCCGTCCAAATGGGAGGTCTCCCAGCCGAAGCGGGGCAAGCGGTCCGCGAGCATCCGCGCCGCGTCCTCCTCGTGTCCGGTGGGGCTGGGCACGGCGACGATGTCGACGAGAAGCCCGACTGATTCAGGCAGACGCACTACGCCACCCCCTCGTTACGCCGTGCGTCGAGATCGTTCATCGTTCTTTCAAATATGTCCGCGGCCTCGCGCGCGATCTCTTCAGTGACGGCGAAGGAGGGCAGGAAACGAACGACGCGCGGCCCGGCCGCGAGAGAGAGCAGGCCGTTTTCCTGCAGCGCCTTGACGATATCCTGCGAGGGTATCTCCGTCTCGACGCCGATCAGCAGCCCAGCGCCGCGGACGTCGCCGACGAGGGGAATGGACCTCCGTGAAATTTCTTCCCTTATAAACGCGCCTGTCTTCGCCGCGTGGGCGCAGAGGCCGTTTTCTTTTATGTATTTGAGCGCCGCGAGCGAGACGCGCGCTGTAAGTTCGTTGCCGCCGTAGGTCGAACCGTGAGAGTGCGGCGGGAAGTCGCCGAGTTCTCCGCGCCAGACGACGGCTCCCGCCGGCATGCCGCCAGCGAGCCCTTTCGCGAGGCAAATGATATCCGGCGCAAGCCCTCTTTCCGCCGAAGCGAAAAAGGAGCCGCAGCGGCCGAGGCCGCTCTGCACCTCGTCTGCGATCAGCAGCACGCCGTGCGCGTGGCAGCTTTCGGTGATGGCCCGTCCCACCTCTTCTGGAATGGGATAGACGCCGCCCTCTCCCTGTACCGGCTCGATGAAGACGGCGAGAGTCTCGTTGCTGATCTTCGCGGGGATATCCTCGGGCGCGTAATGCTTCGCCGCGGGGATCAGCGAGGTGAAGGGCGCGCGGTATTTTGGGTTGAAGGTGAGGCCGAGCGCGCCGCAGCTCCTGCCGTGAAAGGCGCGGCGGGAGGCGGCGATCTCGCGGCGTTTGCCGCCGAGCACCGCCGCGAGCTTGAGCGCCCCTTCGATCGCCTCGGTGCCGCTGTTGCAGAGAAATACCCTGCCGTCGCCGAGCTCACCGCCGAGGATGGCTCCGAGTTCTTCGCGCGCGGGGGATTCGTAGCCCGCGCCGCAGCTCCATACGCCGCGCGCCGCCTCGGCCAGCGCCTCCGTCAGCACCGGGTTTGCGTGGCCGAACAGCGCCGCCCCGTGTCCGTTGAAAAAGTCGATATAGCGGCGTCCGTCGCTGCCCCAGACCCAGGCGCCCTCGCCGTGCGTGAGCGCGATGCCGCGTCCGCCGTAGAGCCCGCTTAACGAACCAGCCATGTCGAATGTCCCTCCATCGCGTTTGCGAGCGGATTTTCCACCCGGCCGTCGGCAAGATAGACGCTGGGGATAGAGAGCTCCAGCGCCTCTTTGCAGGCGACGACCTTGCGTTTCATGTTGCCCTGCGCGTAGTGCTCGATGACGTCCCAGCCCGCGAGGCTGCCCCTGGTGATGAGCGACCGTGGGTCTTCGATATCCTTCATAAGGCCGGGGACGTTTGAAAGAATAATCAGGAGGTCGGCCCTCACCGCTCCGGCGATCTGCGCCGCGAGGCGGTCGCCGTCGATGTTCAGCGAAATGCCGAGCTCCGAGTCGAGCGCGAGCGGCGGAACGACCGGCACGAGCCCGCCGTCGAGAGCCGCGAGAAGCGACGACGGTTCGACCTTCGTCACGGTGCCGCTGTAATTGCCGCGCAGTATCCGCATGCGGCCGTTCACGCTCTCCCGCAGAAAATCCTTGCGCTTCGCCGCCGCGTACGGCGCCTGTTCCGGATCGGCCTGGACGGCCTTCACGCCGCGTTCCGCGAGCATCTCAATGATACGCGCGCCGTAGGAGAGCGCCGCCTCGCGAAAGAGTTCGCGCTCCCTCTCGCCGACGAAGCGGCTGCGGTAGCCCGAGGGGCTCGTAACCATACGTACCTCCAGCCCGCGTTCGGCGCAGAGGTCGTTCATCACGCCGCTTGCGCCGTGGACGACGATCCAGCGTTCGCCCGCGCGGTTTCTCTCCGCTACTTCATCTATGAGCGGCTCGAGCCTGTTGCCAGAGGCTCCGCCGATTTTTACAACTCCGATCATCTTCGCATACTTCCTTTCTTAGGCGGGATAGACGGGCATCATATCGAGCCCCTCCGTCTCCGGCAGGCCGAACATCAGGTTGGCGCACTGCACCGCGGAGCCCGCCGCGCCCTTCATGAGATTGTCTATCGCCGAGGCGGCGATCATCCGGCGTCCGTCCTCCGCGAGCATAAAGCCGGTCAGCACGCGGTTGCTGCCGACGACGAAACGCGGGTCGGGGATGCGGAAGTGCGCCGGCTTCGCGGGCGTGAAGGAGACGAATGGTTCTCCGTTCCATGCGGCGCGATAAAGCTTCCATACCTCGGCCTCGCGCACCGGGCGGTTAAGCGTCACATGGGCGAGGCACTGGATGCCGCGCACCAGCTCGACGGCGGTGACGCCCATCGTGAAGGAGCTCTGCGCCAGAGAAAGCTCCTGCACCACCTCCGCCATGTGGCGGTGGACGAAGGGGTTGACCACGCGCAGCGCGCGGCTGCGCATCGCGTGCGCCGAGCCCTCGTCGGCGTTGGCTCCCGCCTCGGAGGAGCCGACGCGGCACTCGATGCGCGCCTCTTCGATCAGCCCCGCCCTCGCGAGCGGCAGCAGCGCTGTGATCGCCGAGGTCGCGTTGCAGCCGACGCCGGAGACGAGGCGCGCGGAGGCCATCTCGGCGCGGTGCAGCTCGGGCAGCCCGTAGACCGCCTCGGAGAGAAGCTCCGGCGCCGGATGATCGACTCCGTACCAGTTTTTATATTCCTCCGCGCTGCGCAGGCGGAAATCAGCCGAAAGGTCTACGACGCGCTCGCCGGCATCAAGGCGGCGCATCGCCTCCTGCGCCGAGGCGCGGTGCGGCAGCGCGAGGAAGGCCGCGGCGGCGGAGAGCGAAGCCGCGTCCTCCGGCGAAATAAAGGTAAGGTCGTTATATACATGGCGCAGATGCGGATGGACCGCGCCGACCGACGTGCCGGCCTTTGAACGTGAGACCGCCCCTATGACCTCAAAATGCGGATGGCGGGCGAATATCCGCAGAAGCTCCGCGCCGGCGAAGCCCGTAGCGCCCCATATAGTTACTGGAATCCTCTCTGTCATTTCTTGCACACTCCCTAAAAATTTTATTTAAGCATGAAAAAGGCCCGCGTCCTTCGGGATGCGAGCCGTGATTTTGCCTGTGAGGCCGACAAACTTAAATCGGCGCTGCAAAAATCCACGACCCATCGGGCAACCGCTTTATTCCGCGCTTGCATTTATCCGCAAACTTTATGGCTGATTCGTAAGCCGTGACGCAGCCGCTCATAAACTAGCCCTTTCTTCTGTTCCAGGCGGCTTCTACTACCGCTCCTGGGATATCTTTGCCCGTAGGGGCTATCGAATTGCGGAACTCGCCGCCGTCGTTGACCTCGTTGACGACCCAGCGTCCGTTCGTCTTGAAAAGGTCCACCGCGAGGAACTCGCCGCCGATCGCCGCGTGTACTGAACGGAGGATGGAGGCAGTCTCATCGTCAAGCGGGAGGTTAGAGGCCGAGCCGCCGCGCGCGGTGTTCGTGATCCAGTGCTCGCTCGTGCGGGCGATCGCGCAGAGCGGCTCTCCGTCGACGACGAAAGCGCGGACGTCGAAGCTGCCCTTATCGACAAACTCCTGAATGTAAAAAGTATTGTGGATGGCCCCGAGCATCGATTTGTGCTCAAATATGGCCTCGGCACTCTCGCGGTCGTTGATCTTCGCGAGCAGCCTGCCCCAGCTTCCGCTTATCGGCTTGCATACCGCCGGATAGCCGAGGGACTCGACAGCCTCAAGCGCGCCCTCCGGCGTGAAAGCGGCGAGGAACTTAGGCTGCGGGACGCCGGCGCGTTCGAGAACCGCCGAAGTCGTGAGCTTATTGCCGCAGATCCCCATCACGCGCGAAGAATTTACCACCGTGATCCCCTGCGTCTCCAGCATCTGGGCGACGCCCTCATTCTGATTGTGCGAGACGCAGCGCGCGAGCACCACGTCGTCAGCCGGGCAGAAGGGCCCGCCGCCGAAGACGGTGTCGCTGACATTCTGCAGCTCGCAGGGAATGCCGAGGCGTTCCGCCGCCTCTTTCAGCAATTTCTCCTCGGTACGGAGCCTTGTAAAGAGAATGCGCAGCGTTGCCATTACCTATTCGCCCCAGTCTTCCTGCACCTGCGGCGCCTCTTCCACAGTGAGCGGATCGAGCGCTACCACCTCAAGTTCAGTGCCGCAGTCCGGGCAGATAAGAAGCTCTCCCTCGCAGCAATCCTGGGGAACGGATACGTTTGCCTCACATACGATACAAGTAGCAGTCATAATAAAAATACCTCCATTAAAATTATATTTAATTAACTTTATGAACTTTTTATTATAATATTTTCTAATAATTATATCGCAGGTGTCTCTTAATTCTCTTTTTATATTACTTAAGTTTATAAAAAGCGCGATATTTAACTATTTCGAATGGATAAAATAATAAAAAGTTCATTTATCCTGGGGAGGTATGATACTCCTAACTTTGTATTTGTCAAGGGGTAATTCGATGCGAAAATCAAGGCGGGGCTGGGACGCAGGAATGGTTTCCTGCCGCTCCCATGCCGCCGCCCGGCGCGTTAAAAGGTTTGATGAGTTTGCCCCGATGCAGACGGGGGTTTAGTGTATAACTTTATCAATTTTCTTGTCGCGCGCGGAAATTCGGAGGCCGGATAAATATTTATCCGGCAGAGCCTGTCCGTATCCGTGCCAGCGGAGGGAGTCCAGAAAACACGCTCCCTCCGCCGGCTTTATCGTGTGTCGTCGCTATTGGCCGCATCCGTCGTTATTGACCCGCAGCGGTTCGCTCTCACGCACGAATTTTTCCACTCCGTCCTTCGCCTTTTTGTCGCGCATCGCGACGCCGGCGCCGCTGATGCAGCCTCCGGGGCAGGTCATTACCTCTATGAGGTCGAACGGCGCGCCGTTTTTCGCGTAGGCCTTCAATTGCGCCATCGTGGCCTTGCTGAGGCCGTTTATGCAGGTGGTGCGGATTTCGGCCTCCTCTCCCAGCGCGCGTTTGACCGCCGCGGCGACGCCGCCGCTTATGGCGAAGCCGCGCCCCTGGGCGGAGGCGTTCTTTTTAAGCTCCGCCTCCTCGCACGCGGAGGGGTTTATCCCGGCCGCTTCGAATAGGGCCGAGAGCTCTTCAAAGGTCATGACGTAGTCGACGCAGGAGTCCTCCATCGCCTCCTTGCGCTTCGCGACGCAGGGGCCGATGAATACGTTTATGTTGCGGGGGTTCTTCGTCTTCATCATTTCGGCGGTGAAGTGCATGGGTGTCGGGGTGTCCGAAATGTGCGGCGTAAGCTCCGGCATATGGCGGCGCGCCGCCTGGATGTAAGCCGGACAGCAGGAGGTGGTCATAAAGGGGCGCTTGTTCGCCATGCGCTCGCGCAGCTCTTCCGCCTCGTCCACGGCTGTCTTATCCGCTCCGAGCGCCACTTCCACCACGTCGGAGAAGCCGAGCTCCCTTATCGCGGTGACGAGCTGGGCGAAGCTCGCTTCAAATTGTCCGGCGATGGCTGGGGCGACGAGCGCGTATATCTGTTTGCGGCTGTCGAGCGCGCGCACGACGTCCACGATCTGGCTGCGCTCAAGGACGGCGCCGAAGGGGCAGGCGGCGACGCAGCAGCCGCAGCTGATGCATTTCGCGTGGTCGACGGAGGCGACGCCGTTTTCATCCTTTTGTATCGCGTTTGTCGGGCAGCTCTCTTCGCAGGGGACGGCGATCTTGGCGATGGCGTGATAGGGGCAGACCTCTTTGCAGCGGCCGCAGTTTTTGCATTTTGTTTTTTCTATTCTTGAATGACCGTCCTCGACGTGGATGGCTCCAAAGGGGCAGACGCTCTCGCAGGGGCGCGCGAGGCAGCCCTGGCAGAGCTCGGTGACATAATAGCGGGCGTTGACGCAGCCCTTGCAGGCGATGTCGATGATCGTCAGCGCCGGCCCCTCTATCTGGTGTCTCTTAAGCGCGCGGTCGGCATATTCGAGCAGCGAGGTCATTTCGTCGTCAGCCTCCACGCTGAAGCCGAGTCCGGCGAGGACGCGCAGGCGGACGATCGCGCGCTCTTTATAGACGCAGCAGCGGTATCTTGCGGCGGAACCCGGAGGAATATGCACGAAGGGCAGCTTCTTCACGCTCTGGCGGAAGTCGCTGTCCTGTGCGTAACTGCCGCCGGGTATCTCCCTGCTGTGTATATACGCCCCGGCGATGCTCCTTATTACCCAGCGTTTTACCTCTATCAGATGATTTGAAAGCATCTCTTCCCCATCTCCCTTGCGATTATGGGAAGACTATACACTAATTTGTGCCGCAGTAACAGTATGTAAATTTTTTCAGAAGATATAAAATAGCGAAAATTTATAAAATAAATAATAATGAACAGACGCATAGAAAAAAGCGCCGCAAGTATTCCGTTTGTCAATTGGCTCTCCATAATATAAGATAATCCGAGCAACAAGATGAAAAAACTGAGGTGATGAGATGCCCGTTTGGGAGATAATCGGCCCGGTCATGACCGGCCCCTCTTCTAGCCATACAGCCGGCGCGGCCCACATAGGGCGTATCGTCCGCATGTGCTGGGGCGGCGAGGTAAAGAGGGCCGACCTATATATGCGCGGAAGCTTTGCGAGCACAGGCGCGGGACATGGTACGGACAAGGCGCTGATCGCCGGCCTTATGGGAATGACGCAGGATGATCCCGAGATCAGAAACGCGCTTGCGCTGGCGCGCGCCGCGGGGATGGATTTCCATTTTTACACGGAAGAGGTGGCGGGGGCGCATCCAAACTCGGTACGCGTAGTCGTCGGCGACGGGGAGGGACGCACGATGGAGGCCGTCGGTTACTCCATCGGAGGCGGCGCCGTCCTCCTTCACAAGCTCGACGGTTTTCAGGTGGACATCTCCTGCACTTTGCCCGCCGTCATAATAATGAACCGCGACGTGCAGGGCGTCGTGAGCGCGGTCACCTCGTACCTGTCGGCGCATAACGTGAATATCGCGACGATGAAGCTCCACCGCGATACGCGCGGCGGGCTCGCGACTATGGTCATCGAGCTTGACTCGGCAGAGGAGCACGTCGATACCGATGTGATAAAGAATCTGCATCCGGGGATAGTCCGCGTGATAGGGATAGAGGGGGAAGACTAAATGCTCAAAGCCGTTGAAAAGATCATAAAGCTTGCCGACGAGAAAAAGATCAGCTTCCCGGAGGCGGTCCTTCTCCTTGACGCCGCGGAGACCGGCGTCCCCGCGGAAGAGATAAGGGGCAGGATGGCGGAGCGCCTTGCCGACATGCGCCGCAGCGTCCGCGAAGCCTGCGCCAATACGGTGCCCTGCCGCATAGAGCCGCCGATGGGGCCAAAACTGCGCGCCTATCAGGAACCGATGGCGGGAGATTTTATTCTCGCCGCCTCCGCGACGGCGATGGAGGTCGCCTCCTATAACGCGACGATGGGGCGCATCGTCGCGGCCCCGACCGCGGGCAGCTGCGGAATAATCCCGGGGATGCTTTTCGCCTGGGAATTTTTTCGCGGCGAAGGCAAGGACACCGAGGCGATGCTGATCGACGCGCTGATAACGGCGGGCGCGGTCGGCGAAGTGACGGCCTTTCGCGCGACGCTCGCGGGAGCGGACGGCGGCTGCCAGGCCGAGTGCGGCGCGGCGGCGGCGATGGGCGCGGCGGCGCTCGCCTTTTTGCAGGGCGGTACGCCCGCGATGTGCGCGCACGCCGCCGCGATGACATTTAAATCGGTGCTCGGTCTGGCCTGCGACCCCGTCGGCGGCCTCGTCGAATGCCCCTGCATCAAGCGCAACGGCATTCTTGTGGCTAACGGCACGCTCTGCGCCGATATGGCGCTCGCGGGGATCGAGTCGGTGATCCCGCTTGACGAAGTTATCGACTCGATGGGACAGATAGGCCGGATGATGGCGCCCGCTCTGCGCGAGACCTCTCAGGGAGGGCTTGCGGTGACGCAGGCGGCCGCCGAGCTGATGAGGGACAGAACGGACAGGATCGGAGGCTGATTTTATGTCTGTATTGATAAAAAATGGGATAATCGGAACGGCGGAGCGTTCATTTCGCGGAGACCTGCTCATAGAGGATGAAAAGATCGCCGCCGTCGGCGGCTCGTTGTACTGCGGCGGCGCCGAGGTGATCGACGCCGCGGGCCGTTATCTGCTGCCGGGCGGCGTCGACCCGCATACGCATGTGATGCTGCGGGCCGGTGAGAACAGTGTCTCCGACGGGTTCGCGGCGGCGACGCGCGCGGCGCTTTTCGGAGGCACGACCTCCGTTGTCGAGCACCCTGGTTTTACCGCGGAGGAAGACCCTCTTGCCAGGGCCGTCGAACTGACCGTCGCCGAAGGCGAAGGCCGCTCCTATACGGATTTCGGCGTGCATCTCGTATTCCGGCGCTATAACGGGAATATCGCGCGGGAGCTGCCGGGGCTTGTCTCCGAGGGCTTCCCGACCGGAAAAGTCTATACCACCTACGCCGGGAGGCTCACGGACGAGGAGATATTTCCGCTGATGCTGAGGATGAAGGAGGCCGGCGGACTGCTCTTCTACCATTGCGAGAACGACGCGATAACGAACGGCCTCGCGGCGGGATTTCAGAGGGAGCTGCCGGTCTCATGTCTCTGCTGGCCAAAGAGCCGCCCCGATTATTGCGAGGCGGAGGCGGTGAAGCGCGTACTCGCGCTCTCGCGGGCCGCCGAGGTGCCGGCCTATATAGTCCATCTTTCGACGAAGGCCGCGCTTGACGAGGTGATCCTCGCGCGCCGCGCGGGTCAGAAGGTATATGTTGAGAGCTGTCCGCAGTACCTGACGCTGACCGATAAATGCTACGAAAAAGAGAACGGCCTTGATTACGTGATGGCCCCGCCGCTGCGCAGCCGGGGCGACTGCAACCGCCTCTGGCGCGCCCTCGCGCAGGGCGACATCGACACGGTCGGCACCGACCACTGTTCCTTCAGCCGCGCCGACAAAACGCGTCTGGGCGCGGAAAATGTTTTCCTGAGCCCAGGAGGGATACCGGGGATCGAGACGCGCATGGAGCTGCTTTTCTCCGAGGGCGTGATGAAAAACCGCCTCTCGCTGGAGCGGTTCGTCGCCGTCACCGCGACGAATCCCGCCGCGATCCTCGGACTGGACGGCAAAGGACGGATAGAAGAGGGGGCCGACGCGGACCTGATACTTATCGACCCCGCGAAGAGCAAGCGGCTTTCCGTCGATACGCTGCACCAGCAGGTCGACTATACGCCTTACGAGGGCATCACCGTCACCGGCTGCGTGACCGACGTCTGGCTGCGCGGGAGGCATCTGATAAGGGATGGCGCGCTGGCCGAGAGCGTCCCGCGGGGAAAATTCGTAAAAAGAGCTCCCGCGCGCGGATGAGAGTTTATACGACCGATATAAAAAAGAGGCGTTGCCCGCGCGGGCGCGCCTCTTTTGATATCACGTAACCCCGGAGCTTACAGTCTCTTCCAGACCTCTTTCGCGCGCTCGCGTGCTTTGGCGTATATCTCTTCGGCGTCGAGCTCGGTCAGTTTGCGATCCTTCATGAGGATCTTGCCGTTCGCGATCGTGGTGACGACGCTGCGCGCCGAGGCCCCAAAGAGCAGATGACCGTTGATGTTTTTATCGGAGAGCTCCGTCGGGGCGCTGTAGTCGAGCACGATCACGTCGGCGGCATAGCCGTCCTTGAGTTTGCCGAGCTTTACGGGGAAAGCCCGCTCCGCGATCTCCGCGTTGTTCCCGAAGAGCATCGCCGGCAGCTCGCCCCAGCCGGAGTTGGGATGCCGGGAGGCGTGTTTGCAGAGGGCGTTGCCCATCTTATAGGATTGCAGCATGTCGCAGACGTAGCCGTCGGTGCCCAGCCCCAGCGTTATTCCGCCGGCCATGAGCTCCGTTATCTTCGCCGCGCCGACGGCGTTGCCCATGTTCGATTCGGGGTTATGCGCGACGGCGGTGCCGGTCTCTTTGAGCAGGGCGCGCTCCCCGTCGTCGATATGGATGCAGTGGACGAAGATGGAACTAGGCCCCGTGAGTCCGAAATCATTAAACCTCTCCACGATGCGTTTGCCGTATTTGGCGGCGCAGTCGGCCTCGTCCGACGGTCCCTCTGCGACATGGACGTGGAAGCCGTCCCTCCGTCCGTTCATCGCCTCGCGGCACTTTTCAAGTGTCTGGTCGGATAGAGTAAAGGAGGCGTGCAGGCCGAATTTGCCTGAAATCATCGGGTCGTTCTCGCGTTCCGCCCAGTCCAGGAAGGCGATGTTTTCCTTGATGCCCTCATAGGCGATCTTCTGCCCGTCGCGGTCGGAGACCTCGTAACAGGTGGAGGTGCGTATGCCCGCCTCACGCGCCGCTTTCGCCACCTCGCAGAGGCTGCCGCTCACCGCGTGAGGGCTCGCGTGATGGTCGATAACGGTGGTGCAGCCGCACTTCACCGCGTCGACGAGCGCCGTTATGGCGCTGTAATAGCAGTCGCGCAGCGTGAGCGCCTTGTCGAGCCGCCACCAGAGTTTTTCCAGCACGCCGGAGAAGTCCTGCGCCGGTTCTCCGGGAACGTTCATGCCGCGTGAGAAGGTGCTGTAGAAGTGCATGTGGCTGTTGATGAATCCCGGCATGATGAGGCCGCCCTTGGCGTCTATGAACTTTGCCGCCGGGTATTTCGCGCGCATCTCTGCCGTGGCGCCGACCGAATTTATCGATGTCCCGTTGATCGCGACGCAGCCGTCTTTTATGAAGGGATTCTCCGGGTCGCGGGTTATCAAAGCTCCGTTGCCGACTAACAGCATAGCAATGTCCTCCTATGTGATATAGATTTTTGTTTTGTGAATTTGCCTTTGAAGTTTTTTATACGACCAAACTTGAAACAGATTGCCGGAGGCTGAATAAAGCCGCCCTGTGCAGCCGGAGGCGCGCTGTCTGTCGTGCGCCGGGGATTGGACGGGGCGGCTTAATGACGCTTACGGCGTATGTATGCCGGGGTTACTTACAGACGGCGACGGCCTCTACCTCCACCAGAACGTCTTTCGGCAGACGCGCCACTTCGACGCATGAGCGCGCGGGAGCGTTCTTCGCGAAGTACTTAGCGTAAACCTCGTTGACCTTCGCGAAATCGTTCATGTCCTTGATGAAAACGGTCGTCTTGACGACGTCGTCGGTCGTCAGTCCCTGGCTCTCGAGCACGGCGCTCATATTCTTGAGCGCCTGTTCGGTCTGGCAGGCGACGCAGCCGGGAACGACGGCCATCGTCTGCGGGTCAAGGGGTATCTGTCCCGAAAGGTAGAGGAACCCGCCGGCCTTTACCGCCTGCGAATAGGGGCCGATCGCCGCTGGAGCGTTGGGGGTGCTGATGATTTCTTTTGACATTTTATATTTCTCCCTTCAATTTTGTTTGATTACCTAAAAAATTTTCTGATCAGCTATATTTTACCTCATATCGCGGGAATTTGCACCTTTGGCTATGCGGCATTTTCCCTACGTTTATTATATGATAATCGCCGCCAAAGGGATATGTAATCGGGCACAATACCTGTTTGCAATTATTACCAAAGAGTATAATATTGACATTTAAGGGAGAATATCAACAGGGAAATTCCAGTTGGGAGGTGCGCCTGTGAGCGAAGAGTTCAGGATCATTGGAAAATCGCTGCCGCGCTTTGACGGTCCCGTCAAGGTCGCGGGAGAGGTCAAGTTTCTTGAGGACATAGATATTCCCGGCTGCTGGATAGGCGGCGTTATCCGCTCGGAGGTGCCGCGCGGTGTGCTGAAGGGAATAAAAACACTTCCCGCCTTTGAGGGGACGGGGGCGGTGCTGGTCACGGCGGAGGATATTCCCGGCGAGAATTATGTCGCGATAGTGCGCAAGGACTATCCGGCGCTTGCCGCGCCTGAGGTCAATTACGCGACGCAGGCGGTGGCGCTCGTCGCCGCGCCAGACCGCGAGAGCCTCAAACGGGCGATGGACGCCGTCAAGGTCGAGATAGATCCGCTGCCGCCGGTCTTTACGATAGAGGAGTCGGAGGCCCGTAAAGAGCTGATCTGGGGCGAGGACAATTGTGTAGACCGTTATTACACCGAGCGCGGCGACCTGCGAAAAGGCTTTGAAGAGGCCGACGCGGTGGTCGAGGGTGAATGGGAGACGGGGCTGCAGGAACAGATGTATCTTGAGACGCAGGGCATGGCGGCCTGGCGTTCCGCGGAGGGCGTCGAGCTTCTCGGTTCGCTCCAGTGTCCCTTCTATGTGGTGAACGCCGTCGCGGCGGCTCTCGGGCTGCCGCATGAGAGGGTCACGGTCCGCCAGAGCGCGACCGGCGGCGCTTTCGGCGGCAAAGAGGATTATCCATCGATACTCGGCGTCTACGCGGCGCTGCTCGCCTGGAAGTCCGGGAAAAAGGTGAAGATCGTTTACGACCGTTCGGAGGACCTGCTCGTCTCACCGAAGCGGCATCCCTCCAAAAGCCGTTACCGTATGGGGTTCACAAAGGACGGTAAGATAACGGCGCTCGACGCGGAGATAAAGCTTGACGCGGGGGCCTACACCACGCTCTCGCGCGTCGTCCTTCAGCGCACGCACCTGCACGCCGCTGGCTGCTACTATGTGCCTAATGTCCGCGTCAGAAGCGCCGCCTGGGCGACGAACACCCCGCCCAACGGAGCTTTCCGCGGCTTCGGCGCGCCGCAGGCGATCTTCGCGATCGAACGCACGATGGACCTCGCCGCCGAGCGGCTGGGGATGGACCCGCTCGATATCCGCCTCGTCAACACGATAAAGACCGGCGACCGCTTTCCCTACGGGCAGGTGCTGCGCGAGGGCAATAACGCGGAGGCCGTGCTCTTAAAGGCGGCGGAGCTTTCCGACTACAGGCGGCGGCGCGAGATACTCTCGCAGCGGCGCGAGGGGCGTTTCCGCCGGGGCATCGGCATCTCCCTCGGCCTCCACGGAGGCGGTTTTACCGGCTCCGGCGAGGCGAATATGGGAACGACGGCGAAGATGACTTTTGACGGAGATAAATTCCGTATATACACGAGCAGCACGGAGATGGGGCAGGGGGCCTCGACGGTGCTGCCGATGGTGGCCGCCGAGGCGCTGGGGGTCGAGATTGACGACGTCATCTATGTGGAGCCGGATACCCGATGCACGCCGAATACCGGCCCGACCGTCGCCTCCCGCACCACGATGTACGCGGGCAAGGCTGTGCAGGACGCCTGCGGGAACCTTAAAATGTCGATAGAGGACGGCGGCGCGCCGCTCTCCGGCACGGCGCTGATCGCCGCGGCCAGGGAGTATCTGGCAAAAAATGGGCGTGCCGAAGCGCTCGGCTATAACATTTTTAACGACGGGCAGAGCTGGGACGAGGAAAAGTTCTCCGGCGACGCCTATCACGGCTACGCCTGGATAGCGAACGCCGTGGAAATAGAGCTTGACATGGATACCTACGAGGCGACACCGCTCTCCGCGGCGGTCGCGGCGGAGGTAGGGCGCGCGATAAATCCGATGCAGGCGAAAGCTCAGCTGACAGGCGGCGTGCTTCAGGCTTTCGGCTGGGCGCACATCGAAGACCTTGGCGTGGACGCGAAGGGGCGCTATACGGCGGCGCATATGAACGCCTATCTGGTGCCTACGACGCTCGATACGCCGGAGTGGAAGGTGGCCCTGCTTGAAGATCCCTGTCCCGCCGGATGCTACGGCGCTAAGGGGCTCGGCGAGCTGCCGTGCGACGCGGGAGCGGCAGCCTTCGCCGCCGCGATAGACCACGCCGCGCAGATATTCTCGCACCGCGTCCCGATGACAGGAGAGAGGATCTTCGAGGCGATAGAAAAGAGAGATAACGGTGGTGAATAGAAGATGAGGATAGAGCTCACAGTAAACGGAAAACTGCGCCACGCCGAAGTGCCTCCGATGAAGCTCCTGATCGCGGTGCTGCGCGAGGAGCTCGGGCTTGGCGGGACAAAGGAGGGCTGCGGCGAGGGAGAGTGCGGAGCCTGTTCCGTCATCATGAACGGCCGGCTCACGAACGCCTGCCTCGTTCCCGCCGTTCAGGCTTCAGGCAGTGAGATATTGACGATAGAGGGGCTCGGAGGTTCGGAGGATATGGATATCCTGCAGAGGGCCTTCGTTATCGAGGGCGGGGTCCAGTGCGGCTTCTGCACGCCGGGGATGATCCTTGCCGCGAGGGCGCTGCTCGAAGAGAATCCCGACCCTTCGGAGGATGAGATAAAAGAGGCCCTCTCCGGCAACATCTGCCGCTGCACGGGCTACGAGCGCATCTATAACGCGGTGCGCCGCGCGGTCGCCGAGGGGTACTGCGAAACGTTCCGGAAGCGTGAAAACCTCTGCTCCGGGCAGCTGCCGCAGCCGACCCGCGGCGGGGATGAGGACTGTCTGCTTCCCGAGACGCTGAAAGAGGCTCTCGCGCTTCTCGCGGAGAATCCCGAAGCGGTGATCCTCGCGGGGACGACAGACATCGTTCCCGATATCAAGAACGGCAAATTCAGCGCCCCGAGGCTGTTGGACGTCAGCCGCCTCAAGGAGATAAGGGGCATATACAAAGCGGGCGGAGATATACATATCGGCGCCTGCGCGACGAATGGCGATGTCGTCCGCAGCTCTATCATAAAAAAGTACCTCCCCGCGCTGTGGGAGGCTTCGCACAGGAGCGGGGCGCCCGCGGTGCAGAACCGCGCCACCGTCGCCGGAAACATCGCCACCGCCTCCGGGGCCGCGGACCTGCCGACGATCCTTCTGCCGCTGGAGGCGCGCGTCGTTTTGGAAAGCGTGCGCGGAGCGCGGGAGCTGCCGCTCGCGCGCTTTATCGCCGGTTACCGCCGGACGGAGCGCCGCCCGGACGAACTTATCACGGAGGTCGTCGTCTCCGTGCCGTCGCCGGGGACCTATCAGAGGTTTTTTAAGCGCGGATCGCGCAAGGCGCTGACCCTTTCGCGCATCTCTCTCGGCTTCTGCCTGGAGGCCGAAGGGGATCTGATAAAATCCTTCCGCGCCGGCGCGGGCAGCATGAGCCCGGTACCGATACGCCTGCCGAAGACGGAGGCCGCCCTCGAGGGCGGAATGCTTGGCGAAGAGCTCATAGAAAAGGGCTGCGCGGCGATATCGGAGGAGCTTACGCCGCGAAAGAGCGCGGCCTGGAGGAAAAAAATGGCCGCTAACCTGCTGCGCAGCTTTCTGCTGGAGGTCCAGGCGGCGGAGGCTCGGAGGGTGCGGCTGCCGGACGATATCCCCGGGGAGGAGAGAAGCGGCCCCAGACGTTTAAAGGGCTAAGCCGTTTTTTGTATGTCGGAGGCGCAGAAGGTGTAAATATCCTCCCCGCCGCCGTTCCTGATCACCGAGGCGCTGACGGTGGCTGAAAATCCAGCCGTGAACCGGCGTTTCATGGTGCTGGTACTGCCGCCCGTCTTCCGCATCTCTTCCAGAGGGCAGTCTTCGCAGGCGATCTCTCTTCCATGCAGCGCGGCGAAGCAGTTTTTGCCGAACCCGGCGCCGGGAAAACAGCGCTTCAATTCATCGTTGAAGTAGATGAGCTCCCAGCTCTGGTTTACGACGAATACCCATTGCCGCAGGCTGTTGAGGACGACCTCCTGTATTCTGAAATTGACGGCAAGCGTATTCCGCGAGCGTTCTTTCTGTATATAGCCGCCGATGATGCCGGCCAGCAGGCTCAGCGTCTCTATTTCCGCCGTCGTCATTTTGCGTCCCTCATGCCGGCAGTCGTCAAACCCCAGCGCCCCGCACAGGACGCCGCCCTCTTTGAAGGCGCATTGCAGCATGTTGATGACGCCCTCTTCCCGTAGGTGTTCGCGATATGCGGCGTCCTCCAGATTGTCGAGCGAGCTGAGGAAGTAGACGTCGGACTCCTGAAAGTGGCTGAGCAATAGCGCGTTATCCTCTGCCGGGCGCATCGGATAGCGTCCTATCACCGGTTCGACGCCGCTCTGGCAATATTCGAAGGTACAGCCCAGCTTCGTGCGGCTCACATCGTATTCGAATATGTAGCCGCGGCTCATATTGAGATAGCGGCAGGCTACGGAGAGCGCGAGGTTTACGGCCTCGTCGAAATTATTCACCGTGTAAAGTATCTTGAATACATATTCAGCGATGTTCTCGCTGTATGATTTCTGTCCCTGCGGCTGGTCCGGCAGCGTCCTCACATTGCATAGCTTCGCCTTCTCGAGCGCGCCGCCGCGGTTCTCGGCGTCCCGGCAGAGCATGTAGCAATCCTTTCCGTTCTGCTTGGCGTTATAGAGGGCCATGTCCGCCCCCTGATAGAGCGCGTCGAAGTCTGTGCCATCCTGCGGGAATATCGCGATCCCAATGCTGCCGGAGGATGAGAACTTCTCATATTTCAGCGTAAAGGCGGCGCGTATCTCCAGCGCTTTGCTGTGGATCAGCGCGAGCGAGGGGACATTCTTCATCAGTATCATAAATTCGTCGCCGCCGATGCGTCCCACGACGTCCGAGCTGCGGAATATCGAGCGCAGATTGTCGGCCATGTCTCCGAGGACGGTATCGCCGTAAAGGTGGCCGAATGTGTCGTTTATCATTTTGAAATTATCGATGTCGCAGACGAAAACGGCGTGCATCTTGTCCGGCGGGGAGGCGGAGAGAAAGTCGGAGATCATGGAATGGGTCGTCCCCTTGTCGTATAACCCCGTCAGGCTGTCCGTCTGGGCCTGTATCATAAGGGCCTCGCGCTCCCGGACCTGTTCGTTGACGTCCTTTATCAGCCCGACGACGCGCGCCACGCAGCCGCTGGAATTGACGATGGGCGTACCCTGTACCCGGCACCAGATATAATCGCCGCCGCGGTCGGTTATGCGGAGTTCTGTCTCGTGCAGTCCCTCCTGCCCCGTGAGGACGTCGTCGATGAAGTCCTCGTAGGCGCCGGCGTCCTCACGATGTATCGCCTCATGTATGCGGAGCCCGCCGAAACGTTTTTTGTAGGCGGGGGAGAAGTAGACGGAATCGTCGTCGACATTCCAGTCGAAGAGGCATTCGTCGGCGTTCTCCGTGACGACGCGGTAACGCTCCTCGGAGAGCGCGAGCTCGTCGGCGTTCGCCTTGGCTTCCGTGTTGTCGATGACGACGCAGTAATAACGGCAGCCGCCGTCGCGTCCTTTGACGCTGCGGCCTCTGTCCAGCACCCATTTTACGCCGCCCTTGGCCGTGATGACGCGGTATTCAAGCGAGAGCCTTTTTGCGGACTGCGACTGTTCGGCCATCTCGAGCCGGACCCGTTC
Source organism: Cloacibacillus evryensis DSM 19522 (assembly GCF_000585335.1). Classification (NCBI taxonomy): domain Bacteria; kingdom Thermotogati; phylum Synergistota; class Synergistia; order Synergistales; family Synergistaceae; genus Cloacibacillus; species Cloacibacillus evryensis. Next base: position 2,774,489 of record NZ_KK073872.1, on the reverse strand, counting down.
GCGGTCATCGGGGTGGACCGTTTCCAGGAAGCTGTCGTGGTAATGACGGTGAAAATCTTCGCGCGCACATTCAAGCAGATCGAGATAACCGTCGCTTATCTCCGTCATCGTAACGTCACTGTCGTCCAGGCAGCAGGAGACGCCGCCCGGTATGTTGGCGGTGAGCGCCTCCAGCGACTCCCGCGTCTCGTCCGTCTCTCGTATCTGGCTGCGCAGAATGAAATAGGTGGCGGCCCAGACTATCGATAAGAGCGTGAAGATCACGACCACGAATAAAAATGTTATATCTGCAAAGTCTCCAAAACGGTCAAGCAGCGCGGAGCCGGGGATGACTGAGATCAGATACCAGCCGTTCACGCCGAGCGGGGCGTAGTTGATATAAAGCGTCTCTCCGCCGGCGTCGTAGCGGGAGACGTTGCTTTTGTGCGCCTCCATGTCCTTTTCCATTGAACGGCGCAGCGTCTCGTATTTAGTGCCGATCCGGTCCGTCTCTTTGAAGATGCTGGAGGTGTCGCGGAAGACAGCCTCTTCGCGTCCCGTCGGCGCCAGGAGGATGACCCCATTTTGGTCGACGACGTATGAATACCCCTTCCCGCCAAAGAGCGGCGAGAAGAATATCGCGGAAAAGTTTTCGCGGTCGAAGCTCGCGTAGAGGACGCCGCGCACACCGTGATAGCCTTTTACCGGCACGGCAAAGGCTATCACGTCGCCGCCGGTGTGGTTTGAGATCAAAACATCGGAGATATTTGGAATGCCGCTAAGAGCTTTGCGGAAGTATTCGCGGTCTTTGACATTGTTATAATGAAAGTCGCTTGAAAGCGAGCGGCCGCTCGGCAGGGCGACCGCGATACGGTCATAGGGCATATGTTCCGCGTTTCTTCGCAGCATCATCATGATCTGCGGGTTCTGGATATTCTCTTCCCGCGCGATCATGTCCGCCGCGCCGTTGAGGGAAGAAAACATATTTGAGATGCGCTGGTTTATTTCCGCGGAGGAGTATTCCGCGTAGTCGACTAGGTTAAGGGTCGCCGCTCTCGCGATGGCTTTTTCCATCACGTGCTGGTACCAGAAAAAAATGGCGGCAAGCGTAAGGCAGAAAAAGACGGCGATCAGATAAAGAGCCGATTTGCGGCCTATACTCAGAAATGAAAATATATTTATTCACTCCTCCGGCGAGGCAATAATATATATGCTATGTATGACTGGTGAAAAATCGTACGGTTACTATGCGCTCATTGTACGCCATTCAATATCAAAAGACAATAAAATATATAAATCACAAATATACAAGACGTTTGGCCTCCATAGACATCCGTGTCTCCCGGTCCGCAACGCGGAACTGGCATTTATGCCTAACCGGCGTTCCATATCTTGGCAGTGAAAGAAAATCCCCCGCCAATATAATCATAATGTAATAACGGAACCGACTGTATTATGAAAGGGGAAATCTTTCTGATGGAGATAATAAGCTGGTTTGCCGCGGTTTGCCGCGAGAACCCTTCGATACCGTTTTTCTTCTGTATCGGAGCGGGTTACTGGCTAGGGAGCTTTAAATACAAGGGCGTGGCGCTGGGCGCGGTGGCGGCGACCCTCATCGTCGCGGTGATAGTGGGCGCGCTGCTGGGGGTGGAGATATCGCCCAATGTCAAAAATATTTTCTTCCTGCTCTTCATATTCACCATCGGCTACAGCAGCGGCCCGGCCTTTTTTCACAGCCTCCGCTCCAGCGCTGTGCCGCTTCTCGCTTTTGCGCTGCTGATGGCGGCGCTCTGCCTCGCCTCGGCCTATGTGATGGCGAAGCTGATGGGGCTCAATCCGGGCTTCGGCGCGGGGCTGCTCGCGGGGTCGGCGACAGAGTCGCTGATGATCGGAGTCGCCGCCGACACGATCGCCAAGCTCGGTCTCGGCGCGGAAGTTACGGCGCGGTACGTCAACGACGTCCCGATCGCATACGCGATCTCCTATCTCTTCGGCACCATCGGCGCGATATGGATAACCGCCTATCTCGGTCCGATACTGCTCGGCGTCAAGGACATCCGCGCGGAGGCGCGCGCGCTTGAAAGCAAGCTTGGGGAGACGAAGATGCCGCCGGATACCTTTATCGAATATACGGATTACCTTACGCGCAGCTATCGTGTGGAAAACCCGCGCTATATCGGCAGGAGCGTCGGCGACGCCGAGGCGGCGGAGGGCGGCGATAAGAGCTTTCTGATAACGGCGCTGCGGCGCAAGGGGGATAAGGTCGCCGTCACCGGCGGCGCCGTGCTTGAAAAGGACGATATCGTCGCGGTGCGCAGCCTGCGCAAGATACTCGCCGACACGGCGGCGATGCCCGGGCCGGAGGTTGCCGACGACGAATTCTCCTCTATAGTGATGGAGCGCGTGAACGTCGTCGTCACCAAAAGAGAATGGTTCGGCCGGACCATCGAAGAGCTGGCGGTCGAGCCGCAGATGCACGGCGTGATCGTAAGAAAGATAACGCGCGGCGTGCAGGAGATCCCCGTATTCAACAGCACCGTCATCCACCGCGGCGACGTGATCACGATCGGCGGCGTCATGAAGGCGGTAGAGCTTGCGATACCGACCATCGGCTATCCTGAGCGCACGAGCACGGCGACGGACATGGTGACGGTCGCGCTCGGGATCGCGGCTGGCGCCCTCGTCGGAGTCGTCACCTTCAAGGCCGGCCGCATACCGCTGAGCCTCACCACGGGCGGCGGAGCCTTGCTTGCCGGCCTGCTGATAAGCTGGTTTCGCTCGGCGCGCCCGGTCTTCGGGAATATGCCCGCCGCCACGGCCTGGATATTTCAAAGCCTCGGCCTCTGCGGTTTCATCGCCGTCGTCGGCCTGAGCTGCGGCCCGGATTTCGTGAGCGGCCTCAGACAAAACGGCTGGGGGATAATGTGGGGCGGCATCGTCGTCACCGTCGTTCCCATAGTCTCCTGCATCCTCGCCGGCAAATGGTTCTTCAAGATGAATCCGGTCATCCTTCTCGGGGCCTGTACCGGCGCGCGCCTCTGCACGGCTGCGCTCGGCGCGCTGCAGGAGGCCTGCGGCAGTTCGACGCCGGTGCTCGGCTATACCATCCCGTATGCGCTGAACAACGTGATCTTCGCCGTCTGGGGCGTGGTGATCGTGCTGCTGATGGCCTGACGGATATCCGGTTACGGTACGATATACGAAAGCGCCCCTCTCTGTTTGGAGGGGCCGCTTTTTAGGTTTTCTCAGGGATTTTTCCCCGGTTTTTCCCAGATCATCAGGATCACGGAAACGACGACGAGAGGCAGCGCCAGCATGGTGCTTTTATGGAGCGCCTCGCCGCCGAGCAGCCAGCCGAGCAGCACCGCGACGATGGGATTGACGAAAGCGTGCGTGGCGACGCGGTTTGCCGGTTCCACGCGCATCAGCCAAAGAAACGCCGAATAGGCGGCGAGCGAGCCGAAGATCACCAGATAGCCGAGGGCGAGGGCGGAACGCATGGAAAAGGCGTGGAATTGCGGATAATTCCCCGTGAAGAGGGAGAGCGCGTACTGCGAGACCATCATCACCGTGCCGCCGCAGAGCATCTGCATCCCCGAGGCCGTCAGGAAGTCTTTGTGTATCCTGGGATTGGCCGATATAAAGGCGCCCACCACCCAGGTGAGCGTCGAAAGCAGCAACAGCAGGACCCATAGCGTGTACTTTGATTCAAATGAAAGCTCCACGTTCGGGTCTCCGGCGATCAACAGGCAAATGCCCGCAAAGCCCAGCGCGATGCCGGCATAGTGGCGCAGCAGCGGCTTTCTGCCGTCGAAAAAGAGCCAGCCGATGAGGCAGAACCACAACGGCTCGATCGCCGCGATGAGCCCCGCTATAGAAGATGGGACTACGATCTCCGCGGTGGTGATCAGCCCGTAGGTCACGGCGAATGGCAGCAGCGAGGCGCCGAAGGCGAGCTTCCAGCCGCGCGCCGTCGGCAGGTCGCGTGTCTGAAGGAGCCTCACGCAGAGCAGTATCGCCCCCGCCGCGAGAAAGCGAATGCCGCCCGACAGCAGCGGCGGGATGGTCTCGACCGAAAAGCGTATCGCGAGGTATGTCGATCCCCAGATGATGTAGACGATCAGATAGGCAAAGATAATGAGCCACTTAGGGTATACTCCGCTTTGCGGCCGCGATTCCCCCCGCACTACCTTACCACCGTGGCCGTCTTGGCGTCCGTCGCCCTGACGAGGTCCAAGGGCGACATTTTGAAGAGCAGCCCCCTGTGTCCCGCGTTCACGGTGATGAAATCAAACTTGAGCGCCGATTCGTCGATGATCACCTGATATTTTTTCTTCGTCGCCAGCGGCGAGCAGCCCCCGCGGATGTAGCCGGTCAGTCCCTGTACCTCTTTGAGATGTACCAGCTCGGAGCTTTTGTTTCCCGAGGCCGCCGCGAGCGCTTTAAAATCCAGCTCGCGTCCGGCGGGGACGCATACCATCATCACGCCGTTCTTGTCGCCGCGGCAGCACAGAGTCTTGAAGGTGCGCTCCTCGGCTATCCCGGTCTTCGCGGCGGCGTCCTCGGCGGAGAGCGCCTCTTCGTCGATCTCATATTCCAGAAGTTCAAAGGGGATCTTTAGATTTTCCAGCAAACGAACCGCGTTTGTCTTTTTTACCGCTGCCATTTACATTTACCTCCGTATCACAGTAGCATATAATTAGGAAAGTATAACGCAAAATCAATGATAGAGGGAGTTACCAAAATGATAGGATACTTTGACGGAGCCTCGCGCGGAAACCCCGGGGAGGCGGGCGCGGGAGCGCTGCTGCTGGACGAAGGCGAAAACACGATCTGGGAGACGGCGCGCTACCTTGGCAAAAAGACCAACAACGAGGCCGAATATAACGCCGCCATCCTTCTGCTCACGGCGGCGAAGGAGCGCGGCGTGAAAGAGCTCAAGGTCTACGGCGACAGCAAGCTCGTCGTCTGCCAGCTTTCAAAACAATGGAAGATCAACCTGCCTCATCTGCGCGAACTGGCCAAGAGGGCCTGGGAGATCTCGGAGGGGATGACGGTCCGTTACGAGTGGGTGCCGCGCGCGAAAAACAAACGCGCCGACGAACTCTCCAACGAGGCGATCGACAACGCCAAATAAAGAAAGGGCAGCTCCACGGTCCTTGGGGACTTTTGAGACCCGCCTCCGCGCGGTCCGCGGCGGCGTTACGCCGCAGACCGCGGGATTACACATTCGTCTCCGTATTAAAGATGGTATTTTCCACGTCGCGCACATAGACGCCGCTCAGGTAGCCGCGGCAGAGCCCGTCCATCTTTGCGTAAAGCCCGTCCATCACGTCGGCCATCCCGGAGGCGACGAGGCACTCCATATCGGAATCCCCGGGACGCCAGGCGCTGCCGACAAAGGCCGCGCCCACGGCCTCCGCCACTTCGCGCAGCGAAAGGTCAGAGACGTTCTCCCTCACGGCATAGCCTCCGGCCGCGCCCTCGCGGGTGAGGATGATCCCCGACCTTTTCAGCTTGCTCATCACCATGCGGACGCGCGCGGGGTTGGTGCAGATATTCTTCGCGAGCTCCTCGCTTGAAAGGTAGGAGCGCTTGTGATTCAAATAAACGATGGCGTGTACCGCTATCGCGAACTCTCCGGTCATCAAAACCGCCTCGATCATTGGAAGATGCAAAATCAGCTCACATTGTAATTATAAATATTACATATGTGGCGTCAAGAGGGAAAATGGCTGCGCCGCCGCCGTGCTTACGGGAAAAAAGAGGCGGCGGAACCTCTGCCTGCCTCTCTCATCAGCCTGTGCGCGCCGCTGCCGGGCGATCCTATATCCTGATGAAGCTGAGGCTGTTGCCCTGCTTCTCGATGATTTTTTTGATGCTGTCAAACGACAGCCAGAGCGTCTCCGTGTTGTCGCAGGGATGGACGCCGAGTCGCGGGCGGCCGCGCAGGTCCTCGTCGATAAGCACCTCCACGTTTTTCGCGCAGTCGTTGAGCACGCCGAGCGGGGTGACGGCGCCCTTTGTCAGCCCCAGGTTGGCCATCAGCCGCTCTTCGGAGCCGAAGCTGAGACGGGTGCTGCCGATCTGCGCGCGTATCGCCTTGAGGTCGGCGCTCTTGGCTTCGTCGAGCACGACGAGAAAGTGTCGCTTGCCCTTTTCATCGCGCAGGAAAAGGTTTTTGCAGACGTCCTCGATCTTCATTCCCTCGACCTCTTTCATCTCGTCTATGGTGTAGACGGGGCCGTGTTCCATGGCCTCATATTCGATGCCCATTTCCGTAAGCTTCGCGCGCACCTCTTCTTTTGTAAGCGGCATATTTTCTTCCTCCTCTTTTTTCACGCTTTATCATATCATTATAAGGGTTTTTCCCATTTTTCACTGGACATAGAGCGATATTTGGTCAAGAATATAATAATAGATCATTTTGCATATGAGGGGTGCTCTTTGTGGATATAAACGACCTTTTCCGATCGATGAAGAATCATTCGCAGCGTCAGTGGACGCAGGGAAGCGGCGACAACGGCGAGGGGTGGGACGACGAGCGTGAGCGTATGCCGCGCATCGAGCTGCCGAAGGTGAAAAAATTCTGGTTCGTCCTCGGAGGCCTCTTCATCCTCTTCGCGGTCGTACTGCCGTGGTTCGCGACATTTATGACCGACCTCTACTGGTTCGAGGCGCAGGGCTTTGAGTCCGTCTTCTGGCGGCGTTTCTGGGCCCGCTGGGAGCTCTTTGCCGCGGCGCTGGCGCCAGGCTTCGTCATTTACGCGCTCAACTGGCAGCTTGCCTGGAAAAGGGGAGTGCGCCTGATGGAAGAGGCCGGGGCTGACGCGCTTGCCGGGCGCCGCGTCCGGCTGTTCATCCTCGGCGCGGCGCTGCTGGTCGCCGCCGTCAATGCGCTGAACGCGATGGGCATGTGGCATGAATTCCTCAAATTCATGAACCCCACGCCGTTCGGCACGACGGACCCGCTCTTCGGCATCGATATTGGATTTTATATCTTCAGCCTGCCCTTCCTCAAATTTTTGCAGCTCTGGATGCAGGGGGTGCTGATGCTTGCGCTTATCGGCTCCGCCGCGCTCTATTTCATGACGCGCTCCGTCAGCTTCACCCCCGGCCGGCTCTATGTCGCGCCCCAGGCCCGGCTGCACCTTACGCTGCTTGGCGCGCTGATCCTCATTCTCTGGGGGATCGGCTACTGGATCGCCCGTTACGAGCTGCTCTTCTCGCCGACCGGCGTCGTCTTCGGCGCGGGATATACCGACGCGCATGTGGTGCTGCCGGCCCTCTCCATCCTCGCCTTCGCGATGTTCGCCGCCGCGGCGCTGCTCTTCGTGAATTTTTTCAAGCCGATGTGGAAGTTCTCCGCGATCGTCATCGGACTGCTCATAGTCGTCGGCTGGGCGGCGCGCGGCGTCGTTCCCGGGCTTGTCCAGCAATACCGCGTAAAGCCGAACGAATACGAGATGGAAAAGGGGTATCTCGGCTATCATCTTGATTACACGCGCCGCGCCTTTGGGCTGGACCGCGTCACATCCGTGGCCTTCACGCCGGAGGCCGAGGTGACCGCCGCCGAGCTTGCCGCGGACAACGAGACGGTGCAGAACATCCGCCTTTGGGATTACTCGCCGCTGCTGCGCACCTACCGCCAGCTGCAGGCGATACGCACCTACTATAATTTCAACGACGTCTATATCGACCGCTACATGATGGACGGACGCAGCCGCCAGGTGATGCTCGGGGTCCGCGAGCTGGATCTCTCCAAGCTTCAGAACCCGACGTGGGTCAACACTCATCTGGAGTTCACGCATGGCTACGGCGTGGTGATGAACCCCGTCAACGAGATATCCTCCGGAGGGCTCCCCTATTTCTTCATGAAGGATATCCCGGTCCGTTCGGCGGTCGACATACCGGTCTCCCGCCCGGAGATATATTTCGGCACGGTGCCCTATTCTTATGTCCTCGTCAAGACCGACGTGAAGGAGTTCGACTATCCGATGGGAGACTCTAACGTTCGCTCCGTTTACAAAGAGGACGGCGGGGTCGCCATCGGTTCGCTGTGGCGGCGGCTGCTCTTCTCGCTGCGCTTCCGCGATTCGGAGATACTGTTTACGGGCGCCCTCTCGGCGGAGAGCCGCGTGCTGTATAACCGCAACGTGCGCGGAGCCTTCGCGCAGGTCGCGCCTTTCCTGATCTATGACGCGGAGACCTATCCGGTTCTCATCGACGGACGCATCAAGTGGCTGCAGGACGCCTTCACCTGGTCCGAGCGTTATCCCTATTCGAAGCCCTTTGAGACGGGAGATAATTCGCTCGCCCTCTTCCGCGGCGTGAACTATGTGCGCAACAGCGTCAAGGGCGTCGCCGACGCCTATACGGGAAAGATGGCGTTCTACGTCGTCGACGATAAAGACCCGATCATTCGCACCTGGATGAAGATATTCCCCGGACTTTTCAAGGATAAGAGCGGCATTTCCGAAGAACTTTGGCGACACATGCGTTATCCGGAGGACTTCTTCGAGGTGCAGACGGAGGTCTATACCACATACCATATGACCGACACGAATACCTATTATAACCGTGAGGATGTATGGGAGGTCACTCCCGTAGGGCGTGAGCGGCGCATACAGCCCAATTATGTGACGATGAAGCTTTGGGGCGAGGAGTCTCCGGAGTTCGCGATCATCGTCCCCTACATGCCGCTGGGGCGCGACAACCTCATCGGCTGGATGGCCGGACGCTGCGATCCCCAGAAGTACGGTGAACTGCTCGTCTATCAGTTCCCGAAGCAGAAGCTGATCTACGGCCCCGGGCAGGTGGAGGCGCTCATCGATCAGAATCCTGAAATATCGGCGCAGTTGTCTCTCTGGAGCCAGCGCGGTTCGGACGTTATACGCGGCGACCTGCTCGTCGTGCCGATCGGGAAGTCGCTGCTCTATGTGCAGCCGCTCTACCTCAAGGCGGAGAAGGGCGAACTGCCGGAGCTCAAGCGCGTCATCGTCTCGACGGGCGGGCGCGTCGCCTGGTCCGACAGCTTCGGCGCGGCGCTGGAGAAGCTGATGGGGCAGAAGGTGACGACCTCGACCGGAACTAAAACGGAGCCGGCATCTTCCGCGCCGGAATCGCCCGCTCCCGCCGGAGGCTTGAGTATCAAGGCCCTCGCGGAAGAGGCGCAGCAGCTTTATGATGCCGCGCAGAGCGCCCAGCGGAACGGCGACTGGGCTGGCTACGGAGAAAAGATAAAGCGGCTCGGCGACGTGCTGGGGCGCATGAAGGAGATGGGCGACTGATGTTCACGATGTTGTTCGGGGCCTTCGCGGCGCTTGCCGCGCTGGCGATGCTGCTGGGGTTTTACCTCTTCACGGCCTATGTCATGTACAGGATCGGGGATAAGTTCCGTATCGGTTCATATCTGGAATTCCTGATCCCCGTCTATAACGTGATGCTGCTCTGCGACTGCGCCGGGATCACGCGGTGGGTGACGGCGGGGATCGGAGCCCCGGCCGTCGTCGCCGCGCTGCTGAATTTTTTCAGCTTCGGATTTTTCGGCGGCAATATGGGGTATCTTGTCTCGGCGGTATTCTTCTTCTGCTGGATCTACCTCTGGGGCAGCATCGCGCAGCGGCTGGGAAAAAATTTCTGGCTGTGGGGCGTGCTGAGCTTTTTCTTCGGGGGACTGCCGCTGTTGATCCTGGCCTTTGACGGTTCGCTGCCCCGCAGGCGCTGAGTTTCTTTTCTCCCGCCGTTGACTTGGACGGGAGAATACATAAAATGTATATAAGTCGGGTAATTCAGATCTTAGAGGTGTTTCTTTGTGAGATTGTGTAAAGTTTTTGTCTTTGTCATCGCGCTCGCTGCCGTGTCTCAAGGGGCGGCATTTGCGGCGCAGAGCGCCGCGGACCTTGATTCTCTGGTACGGAAGCAGGCGGCTCTCGAGAACGGAGGGGGCGCGCTCTCCGGGGACGCGGCGGTTCTGTCGCGCGACGCGGCGGCGGGGGAGAAAAAAATCGCCGAAACGCCGGCGGCGATGCCCGCCATATACGGAGCCTCGCTGGCGCTGATCTCTTCGCCGGAAAAACGGGCGGAGGCGCGCGCCGAGTCGGAGCAGTACTTCGCTTCGGGACGCCGCGACAAGGCGGCCTCGGTGATTGCGCGCGCGCTGGGCTCGGAGAATGGTTTCTCGCTCTTTTTCCTCGGCAGTTTCTGCCTTAAGACGCTGCCGGCGGCCGGCGCGGCCGAGGCCCAGGCGGAATTTCTCACCGGTTTTATGCGCGGTTATTCAAAGACCGGGGTCCTGATGTTCACCACCGCCTCGGTCAAGACATTCCTGGCCTATCCAATAAAGCGCGGCGCTCCGTGGCGCGCCGTCCCCGCGGGAGCGGCGTCGGCCGCGCCGGACGAGCGTATCTACGTAGGCAGTGGAGTGGTCTTCATCCCCTTTGCCTACGGCTCGAAATTCAAGCTCGATATCACGGCCGGAAACGGCCCTGATGTCAGGATGTGGAAAATATTGCCCGACGGCGTGAACGTGAAGAGCTGGCCGGGAGGCAAATGGGAGAGGGAGGTCACCGTCCGCGGCGACGTCAAATATTAGCCGGCCGCCTTATCGGGCGCGCCGCCAGCGCGGCTCCGCGGGAACGGGGCCGCGCAAAGAGATGGAATGATTTGAAAGGAGCGTGCACTCTTATGAAAAAAATAATTGCGCTGATGACGCTTACGGCGGCGTTTGCGGCGGTATTCTGCGGAGCGGCCCTGGCCGCCGACTGGGATGCCTTTGTCGCGCAGATGGAAAGCAGGGAGAAGATAAAGAGCGAGGGACCGGCTTTCCTTGAACGGATCGCGCTGCTCGCGCCGGAGGGAAGCGAGCGCGAACTCTGGGAGCTCTCCTGCTCAGCGCCCTCTTTACAGACGCGGGCCGCGGCCTCTACGGCTCTCGTGAAGAAATGGTTCCCGGAGGGAGATCCCGCGAACTGGCAGCGGGTGACGGGATTTTTTCCGCCCTCCTCCTATGTCCCGAAGCAGATAGCGGCGGTCAACGCGCTCTTCAACGCCGTTACCGCGCTTTCGCAGATGCCTGACGGCAAATATGCCGCCGCCTATCTGATGAGGCAGTTTGCTCAGTCGTCAATGGGCAAGCTGGTCTTCATCGGCAATATGCCGGCCCAGTTCAGGAAAACGCTTGACAGCCTCATCGCGGAGACCAACATGGGAGGCGACTGGACCAGCGATAAGATCGAGGGGCCGTACCCATTCGTGCCGGTCTATAACGGCGTGAGGACATATGATTATGCGGTGAGCCGCGGCCTGCAGTTCCTCGACGGTTTTGGCGGCATCGCGGCCTCCGGCCCGTACGCCTGGGACCGCGCGCGGGGGACCGTCTACCGCATTGTGGACCCCAGCGCCAATACTATATGGGAAAAAGACTGACCGTTCGGAATACGCTGAAACGGCATCTTGGCTAAGCGGTTTGTATCGGCGGCGTCCTATTGCGGGGCGCCGCTTTTAAATGCCGTTGAGCGCCTCCATATTAGGCGTTGGACGCTAAAAAACAGGCGTGAATATAAAAACGCCGCCGTTGTCAGCGGCGGCGCGGGAAGTTTTCGATGATCGATTTTTATTCCCCAAGGAGCTCCTCAAGGATGTCGGCCGTCTCGCCCAGCGCTTCGGCGTCGATTTCATCAGGATCTTTGTTTTCCTTCTCAAGATCTTCAATGTGTTTCTTGAATGCCTCTACGCGCTCCGAAACGCCGGCATCTTCGTAGCCCTCCCGGAGCACCTTCATCTCTTTTTCGTCGGACAGCCTGTTTGTGAGGTAGCCAAAGAGGAATGTCGGCGCGCTGATGGCTGCGAGGCGCTTGTCTGATTTGCACCAGGGCTCCGCGAGATAGGTGGCGTCGTTAACCACGTCCTCGAGCTCGTCCTCTATTTCTTCGTCGGGTTCCGGGAAATCCCAGATATTGATGATGAAGAAGGGAACGTCCGGAGAGAGCGATATGGCGTAGTTGATCGCGTCGCGTACCTCTCCCGCCTCCGCGCCTGTCTCCAGCAGCGCGATCGCGCGCGCGTGCTCCCCGACGACCGATTCAAGCGGGTCGGCCTCAAGGCTGTCGAGGATATCTCCGTATAGCTCAAGGTCCAGCATGCAGCGGTAGAGCAGCGTGCGGCTGGGGAAAGCTCCCTCGTCGTCGAAATTGGCGAACTCTTTGGCCACTTCGTAAGCCTCTTCGGCGTTGCCGTCCGCGAGCAGGGAATAGCCGAGGTTCATCATCACCGTGCAGTAGACGAGCGCGTCTCTGTCTTCGTCAATGATGGAGGGCGCATCTTTCGCGTCGACGACGGCGCGGATCCCGTCCAGCGCCTCACGGAGCATGTCGAGGCTCTCCACGGCGTCTTCGTACTCCATCGTCTCCCATACGGCCAGTTTCCCATAGGGGCTGCCGGGGTCCTGTGTGAGGAGTTCCTCGCCGATCTCCCTTATCTCTTCGTTTGTCTGCGCCTCGTCAAGCTTATCCAGAAGTTCGTCCTTTGTCATGACGTCTTGTCCTCTCTTTATTTGTAATGTGTTCTTGTCCTTATTCTGCCGGAACATATCCTTATTATACGTTTAAATGCCGGAGACTACCAACACTATTGTGCCGTTATTCTGCAGCTTCATGATATATGCGAGCCCTCCGCGCCGGTCGTACCTCTGTCTGCCGTCCAGCACGGGGCCGTACAGTCCGAGCCTGCCCAGCATGCGCCGCGTCTCTTTCTGGCTGATATGCGGGTCAAAGGCCATGATGACCTGCTGGCAGATGCTTTCGTACTGGTCCTCTCCGTTGGGCAGGCCGCCGCGGCTGAATCCCATCGGTGTATCTCCTTCGGCGATGGTAAAGGAAAGGGCGATGTTCCTGAGCATCTTCGTCCCCGGCATCGTGTTGAGGTAGAGCAGGATCGCGTCGTTGTATTCGGCGACATAGTTGCCGTCCTCCGTGCGGATCATTTCGTTCTCAATGCGTGAGGAGGAGAAGCCCCACTTGACCTTGCGCGCGGCGATCTTCATGTGCATGATGAATACCGGCACGGAGATGCCGAGCCCCATATTCCCGCTGTCCTCGCCGTCGTCGGCGGCCGCGGCGGAATTTACCGTTATCATCATAAAAGCCGCGCAAAGTAGGATAATTTTTTTTATCAAAGTTTTTTCCTCGCTTATATCGCAAACATTATAGGCCATTATAGCAAATTTGCATAAGCTGCAAGTACCTTTTTAGAGTAAAATATCTCCTGAATTACGAGAGGAGTTTTGCAATGAAAGATTTTCTTGGAAAGTTTTTGAAGGTGTTCCTGATCGCGGCCCTTGCCAGCGCCCTGTTTGGCGCCGCCGCCTTTGCGGCGGACGGCGACGAGCCGGTGGAGATATATTTTGAAAGTCAGAGCGGTTCGCAGCCCGACTTGCTCGGCACCGCCTTTTTCAGGGCGGGAGCCCTCTGGGTCCCAGCGGAGGCGCTCCGCGTGATGGGGGTGCCCCTTGAGGACGGGCCGAACAACAAGGGTTTCTACCTTGCCGCGCTTGCCCCCGCGCAGGCATTCGACAGCCCCGCGCTCGCGCAGCTTGCGGGGCCTCAGATCGCGCTCTATTTTCCCTCGCTCTCGGTTGAGGGCATCTCATATTTCAATATGAGCGGGATGCAGAACCTCGTCAAGCTGGACTTCAGGAGAGAAGGGGGGATCGTCGTCTTTACCCCGAACAACAGCGCCAAAGGCTATGTTCAGAGCGGCGTCGCGAAACCAGCCCCGATATCCGGCAAGCTGACGATGGTCTGGGAACACGTGACGCTCGATAATCCCAATATCGGCGCGCAGAACGCGATCCCCGGCCTCGAAGTGATCTCGCCGACCTGGTTCAACCTCATGGACGCTAATGGCGGCATGGCGAACCGCGCCTCGGCTGCTTATGTGGAATCAGCCCACCGCAAGGGATACCGGGTATGGGGGCTTGTCTCCAACAGCTTCAACGCCTCAATGACGAGCGCCCTGTTCAAGAACGCGCGCGCGATGAACCTGTTCATGGCGCGCCTTATAATCTATGCTAAACTTTACGGACTTGACGGCGTCAACATCGACTTTGAGGGGATGAACGAAACAGACCGCGCGCAGTTCGTGCGTTTCGTCGCGCGGATCTCCGAGCTGCTGCGCCCCGAGGGACTCACCCTTTCTGTCGACGTATTCATCCCGGCGAACACCAAATCCTCGAGAAGCCATGATCGCGGCGAGCTTGCGAAATACGCCGACTATATCATGCTGATGGCCTATGACGAACACTGGCGCACAAGTCCGCGCGCCGGTTCGGTCGCTTCGATGCCCTGGGTGACGAAGGCGGTGGAGGGCACGCTCGCGGAAGGGGTGCCGGCCTCGAAACTTGTGCTTGGCGTTCCCTTCTATATGCGCCGCTGGGAAGAGACGAAGTCCGGCGAAGGCGTGAAGGTGAAGGGCTACACCCTGACGATGGCCGAGGCGGAGGAGCTCTCCGCAAAGCGCGTAGCGCCGATGCAGTGGCTGGAAACGCAGGGGCAGCACTATTTCACCTACGTCGCGAACGGTAAAGTGCAGAAGGTCTGGGTCGAAAACGCCGCTTCGATAGAGAGGAAGCTGTCGCTGGTCGGGAAGTACGGCCTCGCGGGAATGGCCGGCTGGAGAAAGGGGCACGAAAAACCGGAAGTGTGGCGTACTATCTCCTCTATAATGGGCAAGTAGGTAAATCGGCGTTTATACGCGCCGTCTGCGTCATAACTTTGGGGTCTGGCGTCCTGCGGTAAACGCATCCGCATGCTGCGGCAATTTGGATAATTTGAAAGAGTTCCCCGCCATTGGCGGGGAACGTTGCCTTGCAATCGCCGTATTAATATACGGCTCCGGTTCCAGAGCCCAAAGTTATTTAGCAACTCGCACTTCTAAACGCCGATTTACGCGATTGCGGGGAAAGATAAACTGCGATTTAGCGGGCACCCACAAAAAACAATATGTCGATATTCAGCGATTTTGATTTAGATTTTGACCTTGCCCCCCTCGCCGAGGGAGGTTTTAAAGGCATAAACCGTAGTTTATCTTTCCCCTCTCCAAAAGGAAATCAACGATAGCAGTTTTGCATAATAACAAAAAATCGGCGCGAAGAAGTGCCGTAGGCTAAATAAGCCGGTCTCTGAGTACCGGAGCCGTATTCTCCATACGGCGATTGCAAGGCAATGTTCCCCGCCATTGGCGGGGAACTCTTTTCAAATTATCCACATTGCCGCGGCATGCGGGTGCGTTTGCCGCAGGACACTCAGGGGCCGGCTTATGACGCATACGGTGCTTATTCGCGCCGATTTTTATAAACGCCGATTTACCAGCCGGAGCCTCCGCCTCCGCCCCCTCCGCCGCCGGAGAATCCTCCGCCGTCGGCGCCGGAGAAAGAGCTCGGAGCCTGTTCCGGCTTCATGCCGGAAGCCATGCTTGAGCCGAGCGCGTCCGAGAAGGAGCCGAAGCCGCCCGTGTTCATGAAGATGTAGGGAGTTGGTCCCGCGTACCACCGCGGCGTGTACTGTGCCTGCTCAAGAACCCTGGCGAAACGGTCGCCCCAGGTCTTTGCCGCTCCGAGCGCCATCGCGTAGGGCAGGAGCCGTTCAAAAAGTTCGGGGGTGTCTTCGGGCGCGTCCAGCATCTCCATACGGTCCTTTTCCGCGACAGTGATATAAAGGTTTAGTCCCTCCACTTCGCTGTTGAGCGCCTCTCCCTCCGCCGTGCGCCTGGTGACGAACGGGCGCATGATCGCGGTGACCGTCGCGGCGGCGATAAAGGGCAGGATTATCAAAAGGACGGCGTATTCTCCCTCAAATATCAGATAGGCGGCAAATGCCGCGAGAACGGCGGGAAAAACGGAAAGCGATATCTCCTTTGCTCTGGTAAAGAGGGAGCTACCGGGAGAGACCTTTCTTACGAAAGAAATGACTATCACAGCGCCGCCTAAAATGCCGGACGCCATCGTCGTCTCGGTGCTGTCGCCCGTAAAGGGCAGCGTCGACGCAAGCCCCGCGATAAAGATCAGCGCTCCGGTAAGGCAGAGCCCGAGCTTGTTGGAAACCAGTTTTTGGCTGAGGGCCGAGATACTGCGTCTGAGCCCGCCGTTGGCAGCCGATAGCTCTTTGGCGTACCTCTGTTCGAGAGTGATGCTCTCACGGTTTCCGGGGAAAAGCCGCATCATCATCGCCTCTTCATCCCGCGTCATCTTTATATCGTCATTCACCTTCACGAGCGTGAATACGCTCTTTTTACGGCCGAAGAACGAGGGCGGCTCGTCGCTTTCCTCTATTTTAAGCGCGCCCTTTACCGCCAGCCCGATGATATTTGCCGTCATCGAAACGCGGTCGACCTTCATCTCCTTTATGTAGCGAACGAACGCGGGAGACGAATTCTTGGGCGGATAGAAGCGCGGGATCACAGCCGGCGGCTCTCCGCCTCCGGTTCGCCTCACAAAGACGAAAACAAACCAGGCGCAGGAGAGTATAAGTGTCGCGAACGCTACCCAGCTTTGCGTGCGCTCGTCGCCAAAGGGCGACGGCGGCGGCAGGACGAGGCCTTTCTTCCAAGTGTAAACTACGGTGAGCCCCTCTCCCGCGGCCAACGGGTGTGTCGTGATCACCATATTTTTATCGACGAGCTTAGCGTCTTCCTTACGTCCGCGCTCTCCATAGGCGCCAACATACCACTCTATCGAGCGAAATGGTTCTTTGGCATACCTTTGCGGCAGCGAAACGCTGCATGACGCCTCCATTATCGGCCATGACCAGCCGTTGCCGGTTACATTCCAGTAAAGCTCGTCATAATCCTCAAAGAAGCCCACCTGGCGCGTCGTCGTATATTTTATCGTAAAGATATGGAGCCCCGGGGGGATCAGCGAATTGGGGTCGCCTATCTTCACATAGGCAAAATCACCCTCATAAGAAACGTCATAGGGAATATCCTCGCCGTCCAGCTTTACGGAATCTATGTCAAAACCGACCTCGAATGAACGGCCGTCTCTGTCCTTGTACCAGACGGGGAAGTTCCTGATAATGCCGCGTTTTATGCTCTTATTTTCCACGTTTACCAGCAGCTTTTCCTTGACCTCAAGAGAGCTGTCCTCACGAATGGCTATCGTGCTCCTGAAATTTTCAATGGTCTCGGCAGCCAGAGCAGGAAGAGCGGAGAAGATAAAGGCACAAAGCACGAACAACAGGCAGATCTTTGTCTTTTTCATTTGCCGCCTCCTTAAAATATATGCTATGCGGTTACCCTCTGATCGTTAAAAAGCGACCTTGGGAACGGTCCTCTCTGATTCGTCAGCCTCGTAATAGGGCAGCACGGAAAACCCCAGCGGACCCGCGATCAGCATTCCCGGGAACTGCTGCACAGCGTTGTTGAGGTTGCGGGCGGAACCGTTGTAATAACGGCGCGACATCTGGATCTCATCCTCTATCTTACTGAGTTCCCCCTGAAGCTGGAGGAAGTTTGTATTGGCCTTAAGGTCAGGGTATGCCTCGGCGACGGCGAATAGCGAGCGCAGCGTGGATGTCAGCATGTTTTCCGCCTTTATCCGTTCCGCCGTGCCTTCGCCCGCGTTTACTACCGCGGTCCGCGCGCGGGTCACGTCGTCCAGCGTGCTTTTCTCATGTCCGGCGTAGCCTTTGACCGTCTCCACGAGATTCGGAATAAGGTCGCTGCGGCGCTTGAGCTGCACATCGATGCCGCTCCATGCCTCCCGGGCCATATTTCTCAGTTTGACGAGCCCGTTATATGTCGCGATGACCCATATCACTACGAGCGCGGCTATTCCCAGTGCTATCCATAACGCCATGTGAAATTTCTCCTTCCAAATCGTCAATTTATTAATTAATTATACCTCTGTTATGGCGATACGTGTTAATATTTACGGTGTGAATAGGCAAATAAACGGTAAATAACAATGCCTGGTATGATAAAAATGGAACAGATATGGGGGAATGGAAATATGATAATAAGACTTATAGCCGATGACGGCCAGATGCGCTCGGCAAAAGTCGGGTTCAGCTGGACGGTGTTCTTTTTCGGTTTTCTGGTCCCGATATGCCGCGGAGACGCTAAGTGGGCCGTGATAATGTTCGCGGCCAGCGTGCTGACGCTCTGCCTCGCGCAGATAGTTTTCAGTTTTACCTATAACGGCACGTACATACGCGAGCTGCTGAGCAAAGGATACCGCCCGGAAGACGAATACTCAAAAGCGGTTTTGGTAGCCAAGGGCTACATAGCCGCGTAAATCGGCGTAAATCGGCGTTTATACGCGCCGTCTGCGTCATAACTTCGGGGTCTGCGGTCCTCGCCGTATTGATATACGGCTCCGGGCGCAGACCCCAAAGTTATTTAGCATCCGGCACGTCTAAACGCCGATTTACGCGATTGCGGGGAAAGATAAACTGCGATTTACGCGATTGGGAGGGAACGATAAACTGCGATTTATATTTTAAAGCCTCCCTCGCCGAGGGAGGTGGGCCGGCGCGCGATTTTGCGCCGGGTCGGAAGGAGTGTTGCACTGTGTGGCGCATGTTTTCAGCGCTACGCAGTGCCCGCGGCGGAAGCCGCGGAAGGCCAAAGACAAAACCAAGGTCAAATCTCCTCCACCCGCCTGCGGCGGGAGCCCCCTCGGAGAGGGAGCCTTTTAAAGGGCAAAGCCAAACCCGACGACTCTAGGCTCCGGCTCGGAGGCCGGAGCGACGGAAGGGCGCTAAATCGCTGTTTATCTTTCCCCGCAATCGCGTAAATCGGCGTTTAGACGTGCCGATGACGACGCGAAATAAGGCCGGAAAACCGCAGGCGCACTTTGGTGCGTCGAGGATTTTCCGGCCTTGTTGAGCTAAGTCAGCGGTGCGTATAAACGCCGATTTACCAGTTCGTTGATGGCGGCGACAGTATAATCGATCTCTTCCTCCGTGTTGAAATAGCCTGGGGAGAGGCGTAGCGCGCCCTCGGGGAAGGTTCCGAGCGTACGGTGGGCCAGCGGCGAACAGTGCAGGCCGGGGCGGCTTTCGATGCCGTATTGGTCGCTGAGGGCGCGCGCCAGGGTCCCGTTGTCCATACCGTCGATGTTGAAGGCGTATACGGGAAGCCGCGGACCGCTGCCGCCGGCGGCGCCGAGCAGTCGGATACCGTCTATTGAAAGCAGCCCCTCTTCGAGGCGTCTTCCAAGTTTCTCCTCTTTGGCGGCTATCTCCGCGACGCCGGTCTTTTCGAGCCATTCGAGCGCGGCGTCCAGTCCCGCCATTCCCGGAAGGTTTGGCGTGCCCGCCTCGAATTTATCCGGCATAAGGGCCGGCTGTGTCTCTTCGTGGGATAGGCTGCCGGTGCCGCCCACGGAAAGCGGCGCGCATCTTTCGGCAAACTCGGGATTCCAGACGATCCCGCCGGTGCCTTGCGGGCCGAAAAGTCCCTTGTGCCCGGTGAAGCAGAGGGCGGCAAGGCCGAGTTCCCGCGCGTCGACAGGCAGGAGCCCCCCGGTTTGAGCGCAGTCCGCAACGAGCGGCACGCCGCGTCTGGCGCAGATCTCGGCGGCCTCTTCGAGCGGCTGAACGGAGCCGCAGACGTTGCTGCAATGGGTCATGACTACGAGATCTGTTTTTTCAAGCAGCGCCTCGGAGAGGGCCTTGGGCGGCAGGTATCCGCGCAGGCTGCACTGCAGAACGTCGACGAGAACTCCCTGTTTCTGCAATTCCCGTAGCGGGCGCACCACCGAATTGTGTTCCATCGAGGTGGTGACAACGCGCATCTCGGGCTTGAGGAACCCCTTTATGACGATGTTCAGCGAGTGCGTGACGTTGGCGGTCAGGGTCACATATTTGGGATTGGCCTTGGCGTAGCCTCCAAATAGCTTGGCGGCGCGCGCGCGGGCCGTAAATATGATGTCCAGGCTTTTTATGTCGCGTTCCGAGGCTGAGCCGCGCGCGGCGTTTGCCCCGGAGCGCGTCATGAAATCAAAGACCGACTGCGGGACCTCCTGCGGCTTGGGCCAGGTGGTGGCCGCGTTGTTGAGATAGATATGTCTCATATCAGCCGAGGACGATCGGCTTATCCGTCCCGAATACAGCCTCGGAGATCTCAAACATGTTGGAGATGGTCCCGATCGTGATCGCTTCGGTGATGCCGAAATGCTTCGTGCAGGTGCCGCAGATCAGTATCTTCGTCCCCATCGTCTCCAGCTCCCTGAGTGTGTCGAATGTCGACGCCTCGGGCAGTCCCATCTTGACGCCTTCGTTCATCAGGGCGATCACCGACGGGGGCGTGGCGCTCTTCGACAGCGTCCCGAGGTATGCCTTCATGAGCACCTCTCCGAGGCCGTCGGAGGGGGCGCCTATCTTGTCGGAGGTGAAGAGTATCGCGGTGCGCGGCTCGCTTTTGAGAGCCGTCGCCGGTCCGCCGCTCTTTTTGCCCGTTATATATATCCCTTCGGCCCTGTCCTCGCGTGAGGCCTCGTATCCGCGGCTTTCAAAGAAACGGGTAACGTTTCCCGCCGCGACTTCGTTGTCCACACATGCGCGGATAGCCTCGGTCCCTTTGTCCGCCTCTTCCTTTACAAGCAGGACGGGTTTGGGGCATTCCAGTTTTCTTGCGTCGATCTCGATCATGTTTTTCTCTCCTTACATTTCTGAAAAAATCGCTGACTATACGAACCGCGCGGCGGCCGGATAATCAGCGGCAGATATGGCTTTGGCGGCAGACGCGTCGAAACGGCGTAAATAAGATCGCGTTTTCTTCTGCAAATTTTATTTGATCAGCGTTTCCTTAAAAAAGCGATGAATTTATCCACGAGCTGCGGATCGAGGCGTGTTCCTGCCTGGGCGCGCAGCCGTTCTATCACTTCTTCGTCGGTGGGGAGGCGGCGTCCAGGCCAGGGGCGCGTCATCTCGTTCCAGGCGTCCACGACGGCGAATATCCTTGCCGACAGCGGTATCGCGCTGCCGGAGAGCCCCTGCGGGAAGCCGGTGCCGTCCCAGTTCTCATTCCACGCGTACGGCAGCGCGGAGGCGGGGCGCAGGAGCTCTATCTCGTTCATGAAGTCTCTTGATTTTATCGGGTATTTGCGGTATTCACGAAGCTCCGCCGGCGTGAGCGGGGAGGTTTTCGTGCGTATGGAGAATGGCAGCGAGAGCATGCCCATGCGGCTGAAGAGCGCTCCCAGGTAGATATAGATCAGTTCTTCCTCTTCCATGCCGTTTTCTTTGGCGAAATCGCGTGTTTTCGCGGCGCATCTGATGAGCCCGGCGCGGAATTTTTCGTCTCCCGGAGAAAAAGCGGTCGCGATGTCCTCAAGCGCCTTCATACAGAGGCGCCGGCCTGCTTCCGCGAAGCGTCTGTAAACGGAGATCGTTATATCGTCCGCCTTGTTTTTCTCTCCCTGTTTGAAGTCGAAGAAGGCCATGAAGTCGTTCATCGTGCGCTGGATGCTCGTGATCTCGTCACGCCTGCGGTCGATCGTGATGCTGCGCGCGTCTCCTGATTCGTCGCGGATGGCCTCGATCTCACGCTGCAGCCGCTTCATGCGGTTCGTTATCTGGAATTTCATGAAAAATCCGAAGAGGAATACGACGAAGAGCGCGGCGACGGCGAGGATGAAGAACAGTATCTGCAGTTCACGCTCGGCGCTTTTGATATCCACGTTGGGGGCGATGCCGGAAATCCAGAAGGCGGGCACTCCGGCGTGATCCCGCACGAGTATGCGCCCTGTGATGAACGAATTTCGCGGGTCATTGTTGAGTATCATGTTCGGCAGCTCCCGCCCCAGGTCTTTCTTGGAGACGGGTTCCACGGCAAAGGTGAAATGGAGGCCGCTGGCTACCTTGTGGATCATTTTCGGCGAGAGAGCCATCGTTGCGATAAGGTATCCGGCCTGGCTGCCGCCCTTATCGGAGCGGCGGATGTGCTTGACCGCGAAAAAGATCGGTTCGTCGCCCTTCATCACGATACCGCTGGTGCCGTCATCCGGAAGATTTTTAAGCATTTCCTCTCCCTGGTTGCTGAAGATCGCGCCGATCTCGCTCTCAGGCGTGGAGCTGTCGTCGGGGGCGCTGTAGTCGCGGGAGAATTTGACGTTGAAGTCGTTGTCGATGAATATCAGCGAGGAGACGCCGATCTCCGTCAGCACGGTGCGGTTGAGATATATATTGGGATAGTCAGGGTTGAGCCCTGTCATATAGTCCCACGCCTTGTCCGAGTAGGCCCAGTTGCCGGCTATCGCCGAGAGGGTGCGCGCCTCTCCGTTCAAGGTCACCACCGTCCTGGAAAGGTCCCTGGTCATACGCTCTCTGTCTGTCTGCTCGGCCGATGTGATCAAAAAGTTTGTGAACATCACGTCGAGTATGAGTAATACGGACAGCAGTATCATTCCGAGAAATAGTTGCGTTTTACACCTGAGCGTCATCTGCACCCCTCCGGCTGAATATGGATTCTCTAATTTATATCAACATATATTGTAACAGAATTTCTTGGAAATAAGACAAAAAAACGCTTAAACGGGAGGCTGATAAATTGTGAAATCCCACAATTATAGGGTAAAATAATTAAGACGGCATGGAGTTGTGAAAACAGGCGCGGAATGGGTTTGAGATACAGCGTACTTATGTATGGGAGTGATTCTTTTGACTTGTGACGGTGCGGTTGAATATATGAGGAAGCGGTCAGCCGGCCGCGGAGGCGCCGTCGTCTCTCTGCAAGTCTGCCGCGAAGCGGCCGCGTTGAGCGGCCTTTCCATGCGCGAAACGGAGATATCCGCGCTGCGCGGCGGGATGTGTCCCTCGCGTTATGAGCGCACGATCGGTACCTTTGGGCTTGAGGGGCAGGCTAAGCTGCTTGAATCCTGCGCGGCGGTCGCCGGCTGCGGCGGCCTCGGAGGCTGGATAACAGAAATTCTCGCCCGCGCCGGCGTAGGCAGGCTCATTCTTATCGACGGCGACGCCTTTGACGAAAACAACCTCAACCGCCAGCTTTACGCCACGGAAGAAAACCTCGGCGAGCCGAAAGCCGCCGCCGCCGCGGAGCGCGTGCGGCGCGTCAATTCGAGCGTCTCGGTCAAACATTATGAGATCTTTATAAATGAGACAAACGGCGTGAATATGATCGCCCCCGCAAATGTCGTGCTGGACGCGCTGGATAACAACAGCGGACGCCGGGACGTGTTCAGCCTTTGCCGGCGACTCGGCATTCCGTTCATTCACGGGGCGGTGGCCGGTTTTTTCGGGCAGGCGGCGGTCATGCGCCCTCAAGACAGGGCGCTGTGGGAGAACACAGATACTCCCGATAAAGGAATAGAGCTGACGACGGGCAATCCCCCCTTTATACCTCCGTTCATCGCCTCGGTGCAGGCGGCGGAGGCACTGAAAATCCTTGCGGGGCTTGAGGGCGGGCTGGAACACACGCTGCTCTGGTTCGACCTCATGCGCTGCGATATGCAGAGGCTGAAATTAAGATGATGAAGACAAAAATAGTACTTGACGCGCACTTTGACATGCTGCTCGATGTGCTGACGCTGCGCCGGCGCGGCGGGCATGCCGTCATGGAGGAGCGTTTTCTGCCGGGGCTTCGCGCCGCGGGGGTGAACGCCGTGGTCTGTTCGGTGTTCATTCTCGACGAACTGGTCCCCGAGGGGGCGCTGAGAAACGCGCTCGACCAGATATCGGCGCTGCGGGCCGATCTTGAGGAGTCGCCCTCGTTCGCGCTTTGCCGCAGCGCCGGAGAGTGCCGCGCCGCCGCTGCGGACGGCAAGGTAGCGCTCTTTCTCTCCCTCGAGGGGGCGGAGCCGATCGGGAGGGACATCCTGCTGCTGCGCGTATTTTACGAGCTTGGGGTGAGGCTGCTGGGGCTTGCGTGGTCGCGGCGGAACTACGCCTGCGACGGCGTTTCCTTTGCGGCAGCGCCCCCCGTATCGTCGCAGGGCTCGCTGACGGACTTTGGCCGCGAGCTGGCGGCCGAGGCCTGCCGCCTCGGGATGGTGATAGACGTGAGCCATCTGAACGACGCCGGCTTTCGTGAGATCGCCGACGTCATGAAGGTGCCGTTTATCGCCTCTCATTCAAACTGCCGCTCTCTGGCCTCGTCGCCGAGGAATCTCGCCGACTGGCAGCTGGCCTCTCTGGCCGCGGCTGGCGGCGTCGCCGGGATGAACGCCTACGGCCCGTTCGCGGCCGACGAACCCTCCGCCAGGACCCCTGAAGCTCTGCTTGCGCATCTTGACTATATCGTCAGCCACTGCGGAGCCGGGCACGCGGGGATGGGACTGGATCTTTGCGCCTGCCTCCTGTCCGTCAACGCCGGTTACATAGATGAGGGCGACACGGATCTTTTCAAAGATCATGCCGACGCCGGAGAGAGGTTCATCAAGGCCGTGCGCAGAAGGTACGGCGAGGGTGAGGCCGACGGCATTCTCGGCGAGAATTTTATGCGCGTCTTTGAAAGGGTGATGGGCTGTTGATGGAAAGATACGGTTACCCCGTCGTCGTCTACGAGGAGCGCGGCTCCGAAGGGACGGTATGGATCGGAAATTTTCCCGGGCTCAACGGCTGCTGGGTCGAAGGCTCATCAAAGGAAGAGGTGCTCGCGAGGGCCCCTTTGGTCCTCCGCGAATTCGCCGCCGCCTCGCGCGAGCTGGAATGGCGGCTCCCGGAGCCGCCCTCCGTTGACGAACTCGAAGAGACTGGCGCGGGAGAGGTCCATTTCATAGAAGAATCTTTATAGGAACGTGGTGATAGGCAATTTGGAGTCTGCTTCGCTTAATAAAAGAGACCTGCTGAAGTTTGTGATCCCCTCGCTGCTGGGGATATGGGTATTTCTCGTTCCCTTCCCGCTGCACAGCGAGATGAATACTTTGATAGGCCATGTCAAAGAGTTTTTGATGATGTCGATCGTGGGATGGCAGCCGCTTATCGTTTCCCTGCTGTCGTTTATCGTCGCGTTTCTGACCGTGGCCGCGAAAATTTTTAAGCCCCGCTGGATAATGGAAGATCATCTTCTCCACGAAAACCTCACCGGCGGCCCCCTGTGGTTTGCCGCGCGTATCTGCGCCCTGCCGATCTCGCTGTTCGTGCTTCTGGGTTCGCAGCATTATCTTGGAATCGGCGGGCCGCTCAGCGTCTTTGTGTCCAAGGCCTCGTTCATCGTCAACAATCTGGCTCCGCGCCTCATCATGCTTGCCATCGTTCTCGGCTTCTGGGCGCCGCTGATCATGGACTTCGGCCTGGTGCAGTTTATCGCCGTCTACGCGAGCCCCGTCATGCGCCCGCTCTTCCGCGTGCCGGGCCGCGCGGCGGTCGACTGCGTCGCGTCGTGGCTCGGGAGCAGTTCTATGGCGGTCGTCTTCACGGCGAAGATGTATGACGCCGGATTCTATACGGACCGCGAGGCGGCGGCGATCGTCTGCGGCTTCTCCCTGGCCGGCATCTATAACATCTATGCGATCGCCGAACTTTTCTACATGGAATACGCGATGCCTCAGATATTGTTCGTCATCTACTTTACGATGATCCTGCTGGCCGTGGTCATGCCGCGGATATGGCCGCTGTCGTCCATACCCGACAACTATTATATGGGGCGCGACAATTATCACGCGTCTCTCGCCGGCGAGCGCCACGGGCATTCGATGTTTGGCTGGGCGCTGCTGCGCGGAACGGCGCGCGCGCGCCGCATGAGCGCGAAGAGGTATCTGCGCGAGAGCCTTTCGATAATCTACGCGCTGCTTCTGAGCACCGTGCCGCTGATGATAACCTTCGGCACGCTGCTGGTCATCGTCGCCGAAACGACCAGCGTCGTGGAGCTCCTGGCCGTGCCCGCGGAAACGGCGCTTGACGCGATGGGAGCGATGGAGTCGAAGATAATCGCCTCCGCGACGGTGTTTTCTTTTGTCGACCAGTTCCTCGCCGTCACTTACGGGCGTCTTTTGCTCACAGAGCAGTCCCGTTTCATCTGTATCTGCCTCTCGATGACGGGGCTGATAAACCTCACGGAGGTCGGCCTGCACGTGTGGCATTCAAATATCCCTCTGCGCTTTTGGCAGATGACGGCGGTCTATGTAACGAGGATAATCCTGTCGATGATCATCGTGATCCCAGCCGCGGGAATACTTTTTCCGTAGTCGCCGGATAAAAATATGCCGCCCTGCAGGTTGCCCGAGGCGGCATCTTCGACAATGTTTTAAAGGAGTTCTTTCGTTTCAGTCCTTTTTTATATCGCCTTTCGCGCCGCCGGTGATCCTGAGCAGCTCGTCAGGCGAGATGGGAAAAAAGGCATGATCGGTGCCGGCCGCGGCCCACACCGTCCGATGTCGGAAAAGGTCTTCGTCCAGCAGCGTCGGGGGCTGTTCTGGGTAGCCCACGGGGGGCACGCCGCCGGGGCGGAATCCCGACCATTCCGCGCAGGCCTCGCCGTCGGCGAAAGAGACATGCGAAGCTCCGAGCAGTTTCCTGATCTTCTTCGTATCGACGCGGTTGACGCCGGACATCAGCGCCAGCGCGAAGCTCTTTCCGTGGTTCACGCGCAGGAGTATGCTTTTTAATATCTCCTCTTCCGGCGCGCCGACGGCGAGAGAGGCGTCGGTCACGGTGAATATGGTGGCCTCGGTCTCCATTATCTGCGACGCGCAATCGTTTTTCTCAAGAAATCTCCGTACAGTATCTATCGGATTAAATACCTCGTCGGGCATTTGCGACCCCTCCTTATTATTGATCATGGTTTTTGGCCGGAGACAAGCTTCTTCGTCAGCCGGGGGCGCTCCAGCGCCTCCGAAAAGAAAGACGGCTCGCCGCGGCGCTCCTCCCTGTCCGTTGCGTTGTAGACCTCTATATTTTCCAGCACCGAGCGCACATATTCGCGCGTCTGCGGGTAGGGGATCTCCTCTATCCATTCCACCCAGTCTCTCGCGTCCGTCTCCCACCGCGATACGGAGGCCGCGCCCGCGTTGTAGGCCGCGAGGGCCGGCGGGAGCTTGTCGGAGAATTTTGCCTTCAGGTGGGCGAAATAGGCCGCTCCCAGCATTATATTATGCGTCGGCTCGTATGGCGATAATTCGTCTTTTTTCAGGCGGCCCGCCGCCTCGCGCGCGGTGAATGGCATCAGCTGCATAAGCCCGACGGCCCCGGAACGGCTTACCGCCCGCTCGTTGAATTTGCTCTCCTGCCTTATCAGTCCCAGCAAAATGTTTTTTGAGACGCCCGTCTCCGCCGAGGCCCTGGCGACCTCGCCGTTCCAGCGCCGCATATAGGCCGCGCGCGCGCAGGCTTTGCGCGCGGCTCGCGTGAGCGTTGGATAGCGCCCCTCGTAGGCGAGCACAAGGCTGTAAAAATCGCGGGGGCAGCGCAGCGCCAGCATCGAGGCCGTGAGCGCCGCCTCTTCGGTTCTCCCCAGCTTTTCAAAAGCGCGTATCTTCCAGTAGGCGACGCGCGAGGGGCGCATTTCAAAGGGGGCCGTGAGCGGGTTTTTCGACCAGTGTCCCAGCGCCGCCGCGGCATTTCCGCATTTCCATTCCTCCCAGCCGTTGCGCCAGTCATTCGCGGCTTCGCGGTGGATGGCGTTGGAAACGGGCAGGAAGCACGCGAGAATGACGCAGAGGAGCGCGGCGCGGAACGCGGTTTTTACCGCCGATCCATTTTTCCGCTTGCGGTCGGGGAACCTTTGCGCTATTTTAATGAGGATGACTTTTGCCCCGGAGGAAATTACATGCATATAACTGCGGCTCCTTATTACGTAAATATAAAAAAGTATGCGGCAGAACGCCCATGAAGTCAAGAGAGGCAAAACTGCTGGCCGAGGCGGCGCACGAAGCCGCGGTCAGCGAGGCGCTTACCACGCCGAAGCCGGGGCTTGTGGACGCGGAGGGCAGCGGCTGCCACAACGACATGGACTGCGCGCTTTTTTTAAAGAGCGCGCGGGCGATCGCTCCCTTTTGGGAGGCGCAGGCCCGGACCGGCCTTGAAGGAACGCCTCCGTCCGCGGCGATGCGGGAGCTGCGGGCCGCGGGGGCGGCCATGGAGAGGGCGATGTTCGCCGCCACTGATGGGATAAACACCCATAAGGGGCTGATATACCTGATGTCGCTGCTGCTCTACGGCGCCGGGTACGCGCTCTCGTCGAGAGATCGGGTTTCGGCGGCTGACGCCGCGAAGGCCGCGTCGCTCGCCGTCCGCGGCGTGGTGGAGAAGGAACTGCTGCCGTTGGCGGAAAAAAGACCGGCACGGGAGTTGTCGAACGGGGAACGGCTCTTTGTCGAGTACGGTATAACAGGCATCCGGGGCGAGGCCGCGGCGGCCTTTCCCTCCGTCATCGGCGGGGGGCTGCCGGCGATGCAGAGAGCGGCCGAGGCCGGAGCGTCGGAAAACGACGCGGGGCTTGCCGCACTTTTGACGATCATGACGGTCTGCGAGGACAGCAACGTGATACACAGGGCCGGGTACGATTATTGGAAGAATGTTTACCCGCCGCTTGTCGGAGCGGCGTTGGCGGCCTTTGACCCGTGCCGCCCCGATTATCGCCTGCTGCGCGAACTTGAGGCCGCCTTTCTGCCGCTGCGGGTAAGCCCGGGGGGCGCGGCCGATCTCTTAAGTTGTACATATTTTTTAAATTCTTTACGAAAAATATAATCTATTAGTTGTCATACTATCGATATTGTTGTAATATAATAGGAACAAGCCTTATATTCAATCCAAAATTTCATAAGGAAAGGGAGCCTGTGAAAAATGAGTCTAGGTAATAGGATCAAATCACTTCGTAAGGCGCAGCACCTCACTCAGCAAAAACTTGCGGATAAAGTTGAAGTGAGCCGGATCTATGTTCAGGCGCTTGAAAGCAACCGCCGTCTTCCTTCAATGAAACTTCTTCAGAAACTTGCGCCGGCGCTCAATGTAGAGGTCACCGACCTTCTGATGGACTTTTCCTCTCCCGACAAACCGGGACGCGTGCAGCTCGAATCGATGCTCGACAACGGCGAGCTTGAGATATGGTACCGCAGCAAAAAACTCTCGGAGAAGGAACTTCGCCGGGTATACCGCGTCATCGAAGCCGCTCTTGACGACTGGGATGAAAAGGATGCTTCCGGAGAATAACGCCGAAGAATTAGAGGAAGATAGTTTTGAGGATTTTCCCTCCCCTCCGCCGGTGATCCCGGAATGGGCGCGGTTGGAGGGGAGCCAATGGCAGCGGCTTGACGAGTTCGACATTCTGGCGAAGGCCGAGGAACTCACGGGACTCTCGCTTGATATAAAATATGAGCCGCTCCCCGTGGGGGTATGGGGGATACACCTTGTGCGCGGCGAACGGGGCCGCGTTTTCGTCAACTCGCGGCTGCCTCTTTTTTGGCGGCGCTTCGCGATATTTCATGAGCTTTACCACCTGCTGAATCACACAAAAGGGGCGCGCTTCTGGCAGCACACCTTCGTTTCGATGGAGAGCTTCGAGAACCGAGCCGACAGCTTCGCGTGGGCCTCGGTGTGGCCGGAATGGGAGGAAAACCAGTATTGCGACTGGAAATGAGGGTATGCCCGCATGTCGGATAAATTGAAGAAACTCGCCTTCTTCCTGCCCTTCGCGGGGTGCCGCGGCCAATGCGTGTACTGTGACCAGCGGGCGATAACCGGAGTGGCGGAGGTCCCGACTCCGGAAGATGTCCGTTCCGTCTTGAAAGATATCACAGAGCCGCGGGAGATCTGCTATTTCGGAGGCTCCTTCTGCCGTTTCCCGGAAGACAAAATAAAAGAATACCTGGACTGTGTCACGGAGTGCGCTCCCGCGGGCAGCTCCGTGCGTTTTTCGACATACCCGGGAGACCTTCGCTGCGACGCGCTGCGTTCGCTGATAAAACAATATCCGGTATCGCGCATAGAATTAGGCATACCGACGCTTGATCCCGCCGTTCTCGCCGCCTGCCGCCGCGAGGCCGATCCGGAAAAAATATTCGAGGATATCGCCGTCCTTATGGAGGATTCGCTGCCGATCGGCGTCCAGATGATGATCGGCCTGCCCGGACAGCGGAGGGAGAGCAGCCTGCGCGACCTTACGAAGCTCGCGGCCCTTAAAGGGGATGAACGTTGGGAGCTGCGCCTCTATCCGTGCCTTGTGATCGGAGGTACGGAGCTTGAAAGGCTCTGCGAAGAGGGGAGATATCATCCTCTGTCCGTAGAAGAGGCCGTGTCGTGGGGCGGAGAGTTTATCGAACTAGCCCTCGAGCTTGGGTTCATCCCGATCAGGATCGGCCTGCAGGAGACGGTCTCTCTCGCAGCCGGGGTGAAGGCCGGACCGCATCATCCGGCGCTCGGCGAGCTGATCCTCGCGGAGGCGGAGGCCAGGCGGCTCGTGAAACTGGCTCCCGGCGGCCCGTGGCCGGTCCCGCGGCGCGACATCTCAAAATTCCGCGGACATGGCGGCTTCGGTATAAAACGCCTTGCAATACACGCCGGAATATCGGAAAATGAGGCTGCGGGACGCGTCGTATACGAAGACAGACCTCCCGCGGGAACGACATCAGAGATCAAGAGGGAGCCGAACGAATGAAAGAGACCAGCGACAGGGAGAAGATAATCAGGTTATTCGAACCCTTCGATAATAAAATATTTCCCGTGAAAAACCGCTTTGTCAGGGCGGCGACGTGGCTGGGCGCCTGCGAAGACGCCACGGGCCGCGCGACGCCCGCGGCGATATCGCGGCAGGCGGAAACGGCGTCCGGCGGCGCGGGGACGGTGATATCTGAGTTTTCCTATATAAGTCCCGAGGGCAAGGCCGTGCCGCGGCAGTGGGGGCTCGACCGCGGCGAGGCCGTCGATGATGTGAGGAGGCTCGCCGGCGTCATCCACGGCAGCGGCTCCAAACTCGTGGTGCAGATATGCCACGCCGGCGGCGCGCGCAGGGCGGACTTCTCCAATGGTATGCCGGCCTACTCCCCGAGCGGCGGGGAATACCCCGGAAGCGACATGCGGAGTATCATGATGACAGAGGAAGATATCCAAAAAGTCCGCCGTGACTTCGCGGCGGCGGCGCTGCGCGCGCGGGAGGGGGGCGCTGACGGAGTGGAGATACACGGCGCTCACGGCTATCTGCTGACGCAATTTCTCTCACCGCTCATCAACCGCCGCAGCGACCGTTACGGCGGGTGCTTTGAAAATCGTCTGCGGCTGACGCGCGAGGTCTACGCCTCCGTGCGCGAGGCCGTAGGGAGGGATTTTTCCGTATGGCTTAAGATGAGCGTCACGGAGGGGGCCGAGGGCGGCTACGGCGTCGACGAGGGGATAGAGGCGGCCCTTACGCTGCTGCGCGACGGGGTGAACGTCATCGAGGTCTCATCCGGCACCGGGTACGCGGCGCCGGAGCATATACCGAGCGTCGTCGGGATATCCGCCGGCGAGTCGGAGGCGCCTTTCGCCGCCTACGCGGCGAAGATAAAGGCGCGCGCGCCGCAGGATTCCCTGGTGACGCTGACCGGCGGCCTGCGTTCGCTGCCCGTGATGGCGGCCCTGCTTGACAACGGCGCAGCCGACCTCTTTGGGCTTAGCCGCCCCTTCAACGCGGAGCCCGACCTTGTAAATCGCTGGGCCGAAGACGACGCGAGGCCGTCTGCCTGCATCTCCTGCAACGCCTGCTTCAAGACCGCCGCCTACGGCGTGGTGGATTGCCCGATCATGAGGGACAGGCAGGAGGGCGACTGGGACCCCCTTTGACGGCGACGGTCCCGCCTCCGTATATATGGCTGACAGGACGGACGGCTTTTGCCGCCCGTTTTTTGTTTCGGCAAAATCGGCAATAGTACCTTTTTTTACCGCTTTTTTATGAACCTGCATAAAACAAAGTAGACTGAGGTTGACAATCGCATAAAATCAAACTAAAATTCATAAGAAGCGTTTCATAAAACAAATATATCAGAAAAGTATGTTTTCTAAGGAGTGTATTTAGATGGATAGTACGCAATTACAGAACCTTTTAATGGAAAAAGCGCATACGATGCCGAACAAGGCGCGCCGTGTGGCGGAGTACCTGCTTGCGAATATGCGGGAGGCCTCCTTTCGCTCAATAGGCGATATAGCGGACGAACTGAAGGTGTCGAAGGCGCAGCTTGTACGCGTGGCCCAGATGCTGGGGTTCTCAGGGTACGCCGAGCTGAAGGCCTGCCTCCAGAAGACGATCCTCGAACAGATCAACCCGGCGGCGCTGCTCGCAAGGGCGGTAAATTCAAGCGACTCTTTCCCGGACAGCGTATCCAAGGCGGAGCACGCGAACCTCGACGATACGATGGCGCAGCTTTCGCCGGAAGAGACCGACCGCTTCAATGAGATAGTCAAGGGAGCCAACAACATCTACTGCGTCGGCTGGGGGATCTCGTCGCTCGTCATGGAGCTTATGCAGATACGCCTCACGATCATGGGATGCCGCGCTTTCCTCTGCCGCCGCGGCGGCCTCTCCCTCTGGGAGCAGGTCCGCGGGGTCCGCGAGGGAGACGTCGTCATCGTCTGTGAGCTCCCGAGCTACGCGGTCGAGGTCACGGAGTCCGTGGAGATCGCTCACCGCAACGGCGCGAAGGTCATCACGATGACGGACAGCGCCGCCGCTCCCGTCTGCCGCTTCGCCGAACTCCAGCTCAACGTTTCGGCCAACAGCCCCACCTTCGGCAGCAGCATAATCGGCCCGATCTTCCTCACCCATGTACTCACCTCGTCGCTCGCGGTCTCGCTTGGCGCCGAGGCGAAAAAGTCCTTTGACGAGCAGGCGAATTTCCTGCATGACGAGAGGATATTCCACCCGATATTCGGCCTCAAATACTGACATCCGCCAATTTGAGAGAAGAGGAATCGAAAAACGGGGAGGCTCGCTGAGAGCCCTCCCCGTTTCAGTCTTTGACAAAACTCCGATCGTCAGCGCTTCCAAGTGAGGGTGTCGAGCTTTTCCATCGGGAAATTGAGAAGCGTGTCGGCCTGCGGGGCCTTGCCCTCGGCGAGACGGTTGAACTCCGTCAGCATTCGCACGTAGGCAAGCCTCTTTTTCGGAGAGCTTTCGCCGTGCATCCCGGCTTTGAGCAGGACGGCGAGCTGCTTATAGACAGAGGGTACGGGAACGAAGGCCGGCCCCTCCGGTGTCAGCATTATCGTATAGATGAAAGAATAACTGTCCTTGCCGCTGTATTGTTTGTCGAGCATTTGATAGAAGGGAGCCGCCGGGGCTATATAGATGCTCGTGCCCTTGGGGACCTCTATCTTGGCCGGCAGCGCGTGCCATCTTGTGTACTGGAAGGGCGTCGAGGCGATGAATACGCGGGGCGCCCATGTCGTCATGCCGATCCAGAGGTGTACGCCGTCACCTTCGAGATTTGTGAAGGAGAGCCGCCAGAGCAGGTCGTTCTTGGAATCCTGATCTACCTTGGAGATGACCGGGTCGCTCGATATGAAAGACAGGCCGTCAAGCTGGTCAAGTTTCCTCGCTCCCGCCGGCGTCCTCAGCCAGGCGGAGGTTATCGTCCCCTTGTCCTGTTCGAGGACGACGATCACCGGAAATTCCGGCACCTCAAGGGTCCTGATGCTGATATTTTTGTCGCTCATCTCAGCGGCCGGCAGCAGGTAGAGAACGAGGGCCGCCGACAGGAAAAGGAACGGCAGGAACCACATCGCGCGGCTCTTTTTTTTATTCGCTGCCTCGCGGCGATCTCCGAAGTCCCGTTTGAAAGGCGTCATATTTCCGATATCCACACCATGCCGTCCCTCTCGGAAGAGGGCAGTTCATCGTACAGCTCCGCGACGCTCTTTTCAAAGAGGGGATGTATCATCTCGGGAGCTATCTCCATGAGCGGCTTCAGCACAAATCCGCGCTCGTGCATGCGCGGGTGGGGGACGGTCAGCTTCGGGTCTTTTAAGGAGAGGGAATCGAAGAAGATGATGTCTATATCTATCTCACGCGGTCCCCAGCGCATACCCGCGGAACGTCCGAG
Source organism: Cloacibacillus evryensis DSM 19522 (assembly GCF_000585335.1). Lineage (NCBI taxonomy): Bacteria > Thermotogati > Synergistota > Synergistia > Synergistales > Synergistaceae > Cloacibacillus > Cloacibacillus evryensis. The sequence goes on along the minus strand of NZ_KK073872.1, from coordinate 2,740,546 downwards.
CTCCGCCTCCGTCTTTTTCAGCAGGCAGAGCAGTTCAAGCGGCTCCAGCTCGGTGCGGACGGCCGCGCACATATTGAGAAAGAGCGGCTGGTCCGTCACGCCCCATGGCTTTGTCTCCCAAACGCGGCTCTTAGCCTCTATATGTATGCCCGCGCCGGCCAACCTAGCTACCGCCCTTTTGAGTATGTCGAGGCGGTTGCCGAGGTTCGATCCGAGGGCGAGCATCACCTTATGGTCAGACATATTTTGCCCTCCGTACCGCTTCCGTCATCATAATGACCTCTTTATTCTCTCTCACATCGTGGACGCGTATGATGTCGGCTCCCTGCCAGCAGCATACGGAGGTCAGGGCGAGCGTGCCGCAGAGCCTATCCTCCGCCCTCTTTGTCCGCGTGGCGGTCCCGACGACGCCCTTGCGCGAGGCACCGACCAGCAGAGGGTATCCGAGGGCTTTAAAGCTTTCGCAGTGGCGCATCAGCAGCAGGTTCTGGTTGTAGTCCTTCGCAAAACCCACCCCCGGGTCAATGATGATGTTTTTTCGCGGGGCGCCAAGCCTCTCGGCCTTTTCCGCCGCCTCCCGCAGGAAAGAGCATACCTCGGATATGAGATCCCCGTATTCGCACTTCGTCTGCATATCTCCCGGCGTGCCGCGCATGTGCATCACTACGAGCGCGGCCCCATATTCCGCGGCGGCCTGTGCGATCTTCTCGTCGAACTGAAGCCCCGAGACGTCGTTGATGATGTCGGCGCCCGCGTCTAGCGCGGCGCGCGCGACGGAAGAGCGTGTCGTGTCTATCGAAAGCGGCATCTGCGGAAGTTCGCGGCGTATGGCCCTCACCGCCGATTCCATACGGGATATCTCCTGTTCTTCGGGTACCCTGCCGGCTCCCGGACGCGTCGACTCCGCGCCCAGATCGAGGATGTCGGCCCCTTCCGAAGCCATGCGCAGCGCCCTCTTAACGGTTTCTTCCGTCTCCGCGCCGCTTCTGCTGCCGGCAAAAAAGGAATCGTCCGTGAGGTTTATTATCCCCATCAGCAGCATCCCTTCCCCGAAGGCCAGCTCCGCGCCGCAGGGCAGTTTCATCGGACAGGGTCCCTTGGGGGCGATCAGGGCGCGTATATCGTCCGCCAGGCGTTCGAGCCCCCACCACGGCATCCGCGCCAGTTTTTCCGCGAGATGGCCGAGCTGTTTGGCGGTGCCGAAGATTATAACGTCGCTCTTGCTCACGCCGCAGGTGATGACCTGCGCGTGCACGGCGGCGTCGCCGCCGCGCGCAAGCATCTCCTGCTTGATGATGCTTGCCGCCGGCGCGGGGACGTCCGTGACGCAGAGCTGGAGCATTTCGCGGCGGTTCTCAAAGTAGGGCAGTGATTTCATATCGCAGCCTGCCTTCGCCACGGCCTCGGAAAGTTCGATCTTATCCCCAAAGCGTATGAGATGGACCGGCATATTTAGTCGAACTCCTGGATGATCGGCAGGCCCGCGAGGTGTTCGGTGTAATTGAGCCCCATGAGGCAATAACCGTGCAGGCTGTCGAATGTGAGGAGGCTGTAGGAGGCGGTGTCGACGTGGAGCCGCCAGTAGCAGGGGCGGCTTACGCCGAGCGCTCCGGCCATGAGCGGTTTCAGCACTCCGCGGTGGGCCACGAGCGCGATGTTGCAGCCGCGGTGCTCCTCGATGACGCGGTCGAGCTCGGCGAGCGCGCGGTCGCGCACCTCGTCAAGGGTCTCCCCGCCCTCTATCTTGAGCTCCTCCGGCTGATCCAGCCAGGTCTGCCATTTCTCAGGCTCCTCGACGGCGAGCTCGGCCTTCTTTCTGTTCTCCCACGGTCCGAGGTGGATGTTGCAGAAGCCCTCGCGCCCCTCGTAGGGGAGCCCCAGCGCGTCGCCAAGTATCCCCGCCGTCGTCATTGCGCGTGACAGCGGGCTTGAGTAAATATACTCTATGTTTTTATCCTTCATTGCCTTCGCGAGCGCGTGGGCCTGAAGCACGCCGTTTTCATTCAGAGGGAAATCCATACAGCCGCGTATGCGGTTTTCTTTATTGCCGGCGCATTCGCCGTGGCGGATGAGGTAGATAGAGGTCTTGTCTTTCTTCAATTTCTTCACTCCTGTTGCGATTGCAGATCATATAGAAATACCGGAAACCGGCACGTTTCCTTTTTATGCCGCGGGAAACGGGTCCGCCTGCCCGATAGCTCAAACATTCGCTCATTATACAACAATAGCGCGGTGATACGCCTTTCGTTGACTCTGCGATTTAAAATATTTTATCCACGCTTTTTAAAATAATTTTTTTGACCTGTATTGACAAAAGCCTCTGCGACGATTATTATTTAGCTGTCGTTGGGGTGTTGGCACTCATAGGTATCGAGTGCTAACAAGAAACGAATAACTTTTATGGCAGGTGAGATGTGATGGTCACAGAAAGACAACTGGAAGTCGTACTCTCCGTGGTATACGAATATATAAAGAGCGGAGAGACTGTAGGCTCCCGCACAGTCTCACGACGCTACCTTACCGGACGCAGCTCCGCGACGATAAGAAACGAAATGTCCGATCTGGAGGATATGGGTTTCCTTAAGCAGACCCACGCGTCGTCCGGACGGATTCCCACGACTCAGGGATATAGACTATATGTCGATTCGGTACTTCAACGTGTAAATAGCGCCGGGCCGTCTGTAAAATTACTAAAAAAGATGATGGAGCACCGGCAGGGGCTGGGCAAAGTGCTTGAATCGGCCTCCGAAATGCTGAGCCGCGTCTCCGACTACGTCGGGATAGCCGCCATTACGCCGCTTGACACTGTGCGGTTCCATCATGTGAGCTTTGTGCGCATGAGCGAGTGCCGCGTCTTGCTGCTGGTGGTTCTTCAGGGCGGGCTTGTGCACCAAAAATTTATCGATATGCCTGTGGACGTGCCGCAGGAGGAGCTTGACGAGCTGGCATCCAAGCTGAACCATTTTTCCGGATGTGCCTGGAGCGAGATAAAATACTCACTGAAAACTAGGCTGATGGAAGAAATAAGCAGTTACCGCGATGTCTGCGCCCAGGCTCTGTTTGAGATAGACGTGCTGCTCGGCGCTCCTAAAACGAGGATCTTCACGGGGTCGGTCAGCCAGATCATGAAACTTCAGGATTTTCAGGATCTGGGACGCATTCAGGCGCTCTGCTCCTTCATTGAGGAGGAGAGCAGCATGACGGCGCTGGTCAACCGCTGTTCGATGAATGAAATGAACATCATGATCGGCGATGAAAACGGCCTGCCGGGCATGAAAAGCTCGGCTCTCGTCGCCGCGACGGGAGAGGCCGGAGGCCAGAAGGCCGTGGTCGGCGTGATCGGTCCCGAAAGGATGGACTACGAGAAAGTAATAACCGCGATAGACGGAGTGCTGCGCAAGCTGGATTCCGAATCAGGCGAAAGAGGAGACTGAAGAGATGGACGAACAGAAAAAACCGAATTGCGGCGATCCTCAGACGGACGCGGAGGCTGAGTTCGAGGGCGTTCCCGCCGCCGAAGAGAGTGCGGCTCAGCCTGAGGCGGTTGAGTCCGAAACACTGAAAGAGGAGATACGCAAGCTCAAAGAAGAGGTGGCGAGGGGCCGGGCCGATTATTTCAACCTGCGCACCCGTATTGAGCGGGATCGCGAGAACAACGCGAAACTTGCCGCCGAACAGGCGATAAACGAGATGCTGCCGGTATTTGAGAACCTTGAAAGGATCGTGGCGGCGGTCGATGATAAAGATAGCAGCCTCGCGAAGGGCATGGCGATGGTCACCAAGCAGTTCGCTGACGGCCTCTGTAAACTGGGGCTGGAATTCATCCCGACTGAGGGCGAGTTTGATCCTGCCCTTCATGAGGCGGTAAGCATGGAGCCTGTTGACGATGCCGAGAGGGACGGACACATCATCGGAGCCCTCTGCCGCGGCTACAAACTTGCGGGACGTGTGCTCAAGGCCCCGCAGGTGCGGGTCGGCAAGTATAACGGCTGATTTGTAAACGGGGCTTAATGCCGATTAGGCAATAAAACGGAAGCAACAGACGGACAGCTATAGAAAAATAGATGCCGGACGAATCAGATAAATCATTAACATAAAAGGTGGAATTGATTATGGGAAAAGTTATTGGAATAGACCTTGGAACAACTAACAGCTGCGTAGCCGTTAAAGAGGGAGACAACGTAACGGTAATACCGAATCCCGAAGGACAGCGTACCACCCCCTCGGTCGTGGCCTTTACGAAAGACGGTGAAATACTTGTCGGGCAGCTTGCGAAGCGTCAGGCGATCGTAAACCCCGACCGTACGATAATGTCGATAAAGCGTTCGATGGGCACCGATAAGACAGTGACCGTCGACGGCAAAGCCTACACGCCGCAGCAGATATCGGCGATGATCCTGCAAAAACTCAAAAAGGACGCGGAAGAATACCTCGGCACCGCGGTTACCGACGCCGTCATCACCTGCCCAGCCTACTTCACCGACGCTCAGCGCCAGGCGACGAAGGACGCGGGGACCATCGCCGGACTCAACGTCCTCCGTATCATCAACGAACCGACGGCGGCCTGCCTCGCCTATGGCGTGAACCTCGAAAAGGGCGACCACAAGATAATGGTCTACGACCTCGGCGGCGGCACGTTCGACGTCTCGATCCTCGACGTCGGCGACGGAGTGTTTGAAGTCCTCTCCACGGCGGGCGACAACCTCCTCGGCGGCGACGACTGGGACAACGCGGTGGTCGAGTGGCTCGCGGCGGAATTCAAAAAGAGCGACGGCATCGACCTTCTGAAGGACAAGATGGCCGCGCAGCGCCTCCGCGAAGCGGCGGAAAAGGCGAAGGTAGAACTCTCCTCGATGCAGGAGACGACCATCTCGCTTCCCTTCATCACCGCTGACGCCAACGGACCGAAGCACCTCGAACTCAAGCTCACGCGCGCCAAATTTGAAGACCTCACGCGCAGCCTGCTCGACAAGACGATCACCCCCGTCAAGACGGCGATGAAAGACGCCGGACTTGAGGCCTCTCAGATCAACAAGATCCTTCTCGTCGGCGGTTCCACCCGTATGCCGATGGTGCAGAAGCTTGTCACAGAGCTCATGGGCAAAGAGCCGAGCAAAGGCATCAACCCCGACGAATGCGTCGCGATGGGCGCGGCGATCCAGGGCGCGATCCTCGCGGGCGAACAGCAGGGCATCGTCCTCGTCGACGTCACGCCGCTCTCGCTCGGCCTTGAGACGCTCGGCGGCGTCTTCACGAAAATAATTGAAAAGAACACCGCGATACCGGTATCCAAGAGCCAGGTATTCACGACGGCGGCGGACAACCAGCCGCAGGTCGAGATCCACGTTCTGCAGGGCGAGCGTGCGATGGCGGGCGACAACGTCTCGCTGGGACGCTTCTTCCTTGACGGCATCAAGCCGGCGCCGCGCGGCATCCCGCAGATAGAAGTAACCTTCGACATCGACGCCAACGGCATCGTCAACGTCACCGCGAAGGACAAGGCGACCGGCAAGGCCCAGAACATCACGATCCAGTCATCGCGCCTCAGCGACGAGGAGATCGAAAAAATGCGCCGCGACGCCGAGATCAACGAAAGCGCCGACAAGAAGCGCAAAGAGCTCATCGAGGCTCGCAACGAGGCGGAGTCAGTAGTCTATCAGGCGGAAAAACTCGTAAAAGAATCCGGCTCCGCGGACGCGGCCGCTCAGGCGAAAGTCAACGACAGGATCGCCAAAGTACGCGAGAAAATGAGCGGAGAGGACGCCGAGGCGATAAAGGCCGAATCAAAGCAGCTTATGGACGAGATGAACGTTCTCGCCCAGGCGGCCCAGAGCGCGGGAGCCTCCGCCGGAGCCGGCGCGCAGCAGCAGGCGCATCCGGAAGAAAACCCCGACGGGGAGACCGTAGAGGCCGAGTTCCACGAGGAAGACAATTAATTTAATAAAAAATCATTAAGCATATGCCGCGGGATGATGCCCGCGGCATATGCGCCCAAGATAAAACGGCCGGTCCGACAGTGGTTCAAAAATTTTTAACTAATCTTGACAAATAGCCGCACAGGTGTATAATCCTGTGCGGCAAATAATAAAGCCTCGTTTTTGGAGGATCGCCGTTAATCTGTTTTAAAGGCGAGGCACAGACTTTAAAATTTATAGCGAGGTGAAGCGCTGATGGCTGCTCCCGGTAAAAAAGACTATTATGAAATATTGGGTGTTAGCCGGGGAGCATCGGCTGACGAAATAAAGAAGGCCTACCGTACCCTTACGCGGAAATACCATCCTGATGCGAACCCCGGCAACGCTGAGGCGGAGGCTAAATATAAAGAGATCAACGAGGCGAACGAAGTCCTCAGCGACCCCAAAAAGCGGGCGCAGTACGACCAGTTCGGCTACGTCGGCGACGTCCCCCCCGACGGTTTCGGAGGGGCGGGCGGTTTCGGGGGCTTTGGCGGACAGGGACAGACCTTTACGCAGGAAGACCTCGGAGACATCTTCGGCGACCTCTTCGGAGCGGGAGGCTTCGGCGGCGGACGCCGGCGCGCCTCAAACCCGAACGCGCCGCGCCGCGGCGCCGACCTTGAGGCGACCGTCAAGATCACCCTTGAAGAGGCCTATAGAGGAGTTAAGAGAAAACTCGAGATACCGCGCCTCGACACATGCAAACACTGCGGCGGCAGCGGCGCGGAACCGGGCAGCAAGGTCGAGACGTGTCCGACCTGCCGCGGCACTGGACAGATGCACGAGGTGGTGAACACCCCCTTCGGACAGATGCAGCAGACCGTGACCTGCACCGCCTGCCACGGCAAGGGCAAGATCGTCGACAAGGTCTGTACGGAATGCCGCGGGAAGGGACGCGTCAAACGTATCCAGAACGTCGAAGTCAAGATCCCCGCGGGCGTGGACACCGGCACGAGGCTTCGCGTCTCGAGCAAAGGCGAGGCCGGGATCAACGGCGGCCCGGCGGGAGACCTCTTCATCCTCACCGAAGTGATGCCCGACAGCCGCTTCACGCGAAAGGGCGACGACCTCAACACCACGGTGGAAATATCTTTCCCCCAGGCGGCCCTCGGCAGTGAGATCAAAGTCGACACCTTCGACGGCACGGAAAAGCTCGACATCCCGGCCGGGACGCAGGCCGGCTCAAAATTGCGCATACGAGGCCGCGGCATGCCGCGGCTCAAGGGCAAAGGCAACGGCGACATGAACATCCTCGTGAAGGTCAAAGTACCCAAAAACCTCACCGCGAAAGAGCGCGAACTGCTCAAAGAACTCGCAAAAGAGGGTGGCCAGCAGGTAAACGGCTAAAGCTGAAACTGACAGATCTGTGCCAGACTGCCCATGGCGGACGCATAGACAATGTCCATGACTTCCTTCTGTTGGGGAAAGGTAAGTATCGATTCATCCTGTCATGCCCAAGTACTTCGTCGCCCCGGACTTGCTCCGGGGCGGCTTCAGGTTCGCTGTTTTGTCATTCCGTCCGCCGCGCCGGAATCGAGTGACTTTATGTTTTTGCTCCGCCGTCGCCTGTAATGCCAACGATCATTGGCTCCGGCTCGGAGGCCGGAGCGACGGAAGAGCGGAACGCTGGATCGCGGTCTGCCATTTCCTCACAATCGCGGATATTCCCGCCCTGGCCGGCTCCATGCCGGACGGAACTCTCTCGCGCAAATCAGCCCGTTTGCTCCGGGAAGCCGGCAAATCCAGCCTCATGCTAAATCAAATTACACGGGATGAAACAATCTTGGGCGTCGATGGGTACGACCTCTTCACACATACAGATGATACCGCCGCCGCCTCTTTCAATGGAAATTTTATCAAGGAACGCATATTTTTTAACCTCGCGCCTGTCAGGATTGGCAGATTTCTTGACCTCCAGCGGATGTATGCGGTTATTCTCTTCAACAATGATATCGATCTCCTTAGCGTTGGCATCCCTGTAATAAGTGAGATTTGCTCTTGACCTGGCGTATGCGTAATTTTTAAGGAGTTCGATGACGACATAGTTTTCAAAATAATGGCCGCTGGCGGCTCCGTTCATTAAAGTTTCATGCGTCAGCCACCTTGAAAGGTGCGCACAGAGCCCTGTGTCGCAAAAATAAAGCTTAGGCGTTTTTGTGAGACGTTTCAATTCGTTATTTGAAAAAGGCTGAAGAAGATAAATAATTCCCAACCCTTGCAGGATCCGCAGCCATTCCTTTGCCGTGGGCTGTGAAATATCAGCGCTCTCGGCCAATGTCTTGTAATTGACCTGTTCCGCCGTCAGCGCGGCGCAGGCGTTTAAAAATTTTCGAAAACGCACGGCGTCAGTGATCCTCCCAGCATCGGATACGTCGCGCATCAGGTAGGTATCCACGTAAGAACTATAGTATTCCTGCCGCTGTTCCGCGTCCGCGGTGAGTACCTGCGGCATTCCGCCTCTCCATATATGCTCAAAGACGTCAATAATATTGTTTTTATTTACATTTTTCCGCCGTTCCAAAAGGCACGGCAAAGAAAAGTCAAGCTCTCCCTGGAAAGTGCGCCCAGCGATCTCGGCCTGGGAAAGGCTGTACAGCTCCATTATGCCGATCCTTCCCGCCAGCGTCTCTCGTACATTACACATCATATTGTATTGCTGGGAACCTGTCAGCCAAAAATTTCCCAGTTCTTCCCCAGCGTCGCACATGATCTTAATCTGTTCAAAAAGCTGCGGGGCCTTCTGTATTTCGTCGATAATGACAGGCGGCCTGTACGTCTGAAAGAAAAGAACGGGATCGCTCTGTGCGAGCGACCTTACCATCGAGTCGTCAAGGCTCACATAAGTCCGGCCCTGCCCTTCGGACAGATGCTTCAGCATAGTAGTCTTACCAACCTGCCGCGCTCCCGTGACCAGAACAGCCTTAAAGAAAGTACTCATATGCAGAAATTTTCTCTCTAATGCACGGCGTATATATTTCAAGCAATTAGCACCTCCTAATTTAAGAAAATATAAGATATACTTTATTTTATCTTATCTTAAATTATTGTCTGCGTCAATGAGGAGCGCTTTACATACAGGGCAACAGCATTTACTTTTTACATAGTTAGCGAGAAACTATAGAGATGGAAATAAAAACATTAAAAGAAGAAATCCAGAATATCACGGAACCAAGACGAACAAGCCATGGCAACATACGCCACAAGCTTGAAGATATCATAATCATCGGGTTATGCGCGACAATATGCGGAGGCGAAGACTATGCCGATATGGAGGAGTTGGGTATGGAACGCGAAGAATGGCTGCGTAATTTTCTTGAGCTTCCAAACGGAATCCCCGACAGCGATACGTTTCGTCGCATTTTTGAACGCTTAAATCCGGCTGAGCTGTCGAAATGCCTTTCAAACTGTGACTTACTATAGGGCGTGAAAAACGCGTGGTAATAGTGGTTGACGGAAAAACAATGCGCGGCAGCGCTGAACACAAAGCATATCATGTGGTGAGCGCTTTTGTCGCTGAAAATCAAATCACACTTGGTGAAATAGCCGTAACTGAAAAGACAAATGAAATAACGGCGGACACCATGAGCTGTCATAAAAAGATAATCGATAAGATAGGCGAAAAAAGAGCGGATTATGTGATAGCTTTGAAAGAAAACCAGCCATGTATAGCGATGTTGCACTATATTTTGAAACATTTGGCGAAAAGACAGAGCGAATAAAGGCGATTGACAATGGGCATGGGCGTATAGAACAGCGCGAATACAGGCTGCTTACGGATATTTCATGGCTTGAGTAGCAGGAGGAATGGAAAAACCTCATGTCAGTCGGAGCGGTAAAATCAATCGTGTATGAAAAAGCGGAAGAACGGGAAGCCACGTGATATTCCATTACCTCACTGACAGATACTGGAGAAATTGCCAATGCGGTCAGAAAACACTGGTCGATAGAAAACCAACTGCACTGGTGTCTTGATGTGATATCCCGGGAAGACGTGACAAGAGCGAGGAAAGACAAATCTCCGCTCAACATGAACGTATTGCACAAAAATGCTCTTACCCTGTTAAATCAAGCGAAATATGGTCGTTTGAGCAAGAAAAAGATGATGTTCAAGGCAGCTCTTAACCTGAAAGTTTTGCTTGACATCTTACTTGTAATGGAGTAATTTCACAATAACGTCAACAACATAGTACAGGCTAGAAAAGGTAATCGCCTTTGTGATTGGTACATACAGATGCAAAGTGTTTCAAGCGGCGGTGCCATAATATAAATACAATGAGAATGGAGTGATCAAATCATGTTATGCAGAATATCAGAGTACTTCTATTTAGACCTTTTACTAACTTTATCGGAAGCGATTGATGTGTCGTTTTGCGACAGACACAAACAGGAGCCACAGCTTATCGCAAACTTAGCAAAAAATTTGCCATATATGATAAATAGTGATCATAGACGAAATTCTCCACATCCCCCTCTCCCGCATACAACATGCGGCTCGGTCTTTGTGCACGGAAGCCAACTAGTCGCTCCATGTGTGGGTGAAGAGTGCGCTTTTCCTCGAAAAAAACCAGCGTCAGTAGAAATCGGCGACCTTTTGCTTATTTCAACTATTCACAAAAATAGGAACACAACACGAAAGGCTTTGTTGCTGCAGGCAAAAAAAGTGAGCCATGCGTGTGATATATTTAAGCATCTTGAGAACCCAAACCAATATCATATATATTCTAAATGGCCTCCCATTGAATATATAAAAGGCATAGAGATGCACTCAAAGCAACAGATAAAATGTAAAAGAAGCGGCTGTAAAGATTATCAATCATGTTCAAGAGATTTCATAGATCTTTCAGACACTGACCCCAGAAAGGCTACACAATATCTAATCATATCTGAAAATAATTGTGAAGCGACGTGTCCTTGTGATGATTGCATCATATCTCGCTCAACGTACCCATCCCATTGCTGTTGTCCTTTACCTCCAATGTTTTTACATCCCCCCTGCTATACAGCGGAATTAGACACAAAGACAAAATTCAACAATTTTGTCAGTTTTAACTGCATGCTATTGCAATTCATTCTAGGCAAAACAGGAAAAACTTTTGAAGATATTAACAAACCCGGTAACATAACTGGATGGGATATTCTCGTCAATGATTTAATCTGTACAGTTGAGGGAAAATCATCATCTTTCATAAAAAATGCACAACCGAAAGGTGATAACGTAAATAGCGCTTCGCGAGGACAAGGTGTGCTGTGTTTCCTGCCTAGCTTTGGGAATATAAATTTAAATAGTTTTTTGGATTATTCTATACTCACTAAAAATAAAATAATAACCACATATACTGAGAGGGTAGACGGACCTCCTTCAGTCAGCGACATGTCGAGGGAAGATAATGACGAGCCTCGAGGAATCAGCATTATTGAATTTGTCACAGACTATGGAGAAGAACATACAAAACGTGAATATTTATAAGGTAAAAGAAATAGCAGCGGGTTTATTTGGCGAGCCGGGGAACGGACAAAAGGTTGGCCCCCGCGCAGGGATTGTGGTTCATGTATATACGGAAAAACAAATAAAAGAAGCATTAGAGGTGTTTGATCGCGTGGGTTTCGTTACCACCGTAATAAGACAACGGGTTATTCATCACGGACAAAGCGGCTTGTGCAGAATTTGGGGCAGATTAAACAACGAGTGCTTTTACCATAATTTATTAAAAAACTTTTAATTGTACAATTGTTTGAAGATTATGCAGGAAGAATTGTCGCTAGTGAGTTTAAGATTTAAAGGAGTGGTAGGAAGTGATTTTCAAAAAGGAGTGTTTCATATCGGATATTGTTTCTGTTGTATCGTAAGCGTCAAATGTCCAGTACCTATACCGCCCCCACCCAGAGCATTAAACTCTTCCCTGTAATCCATTAACCAGGGAGGAGTTTTGTCATGTTGGAGTGTTCCGGCAAGGAGATATATCTGGTCTGCGGCGCCACTGATATGCGTAAGGGGTTGGACGGCCTCGCTGCTATCGCAAATCTGAGATTTGCCTGTGTTTCTTTTGGATCCGCCATGTTTATTTTCTGCAATAAGAACCGCAATCGCGTGAAGATAATCGAATGGGATGGGGACGGTTTTTGGCTTTATCAAAAGCGTCTTGAGCGTGGTACGTTCCCGTGGCCCCCGGATGGGCATGGAAAGAGGATAAGTGTCACCGGCGAGGAGTTTTCCTGTCTGTTTGCCGGAACGAAGCTGAGGCGTAAGCTCAGCATGAGTGAAGTGTTTCCCGCAGCGTCGGTCCAGGATAATAGTCGGAATTGCAAGTCCTTGATATGACTGGATTTATGCTGTGTCATCATTTATAATTGCAGGTATGGAAAATCTTGTTCGGTCCCTTGAAGCGTTACGCAATAAGTATCACGATTTGGAGGAAGAACACCGCGATCTCAGAAGAAGAACGAGGAGCTTGCGTCATTGGTCAAGTGGTATGAGGAGCGTTTTCGTCTGAGCCAGCACCGGCAGTATGGTCAGTCCAGCGAGAAGTCAGAGGGTCAAGGGCTCCAGCTTCTTTTGTTTGACGAGGCGGAGAATACGTCTGAGCCCAAGCGTGCGGAGCCGGAAGTTGAAGAGATAACGTACAGGAGACGCAAAAGGGAGAGTTCGTCAGTATCCCGTGATAATTTTGACGAGCTTCCGGTGGAGCGTGTTGAATGTACTCTTCCGGAAGAGGAACGTATCTGCCCCGAATGCGGCGGTCCGATGCATGTGATGAACTGCAATACAAGGAGGGAGCTTGTAGTAGTCCCCGCCAAAGTATTTATCCGCGAGTACGCCCGCGACATCTATTCCTGCCGTCGCTGCGAGAGGGAAAACACCAAAGTCGGGATCGCCAAGGCCCCGATCCCGGAGCCCGTGATAAAAGGAAGCGCGGCCTCCGCCTCAGCCATTGCAAACATTATGATACAGAAATACGCGATGGGAGTCCCCCTCTACCGACAGGAATCCTCATGGCTCAACGAAGGGCTCTCTCTGAGCCGTCAGACCATGTCAAACTGGCTCATAAAAAGCGCCTCCGACTGGCTGCTTCCGTTATACGAAGAAATGCGAACAAAGATGCTGAAAGAGGACATCCTCCACGCGGACGAAACGACAGTGCAAGTCCTGAAAGAACCCGGCAGAGCCTCAAGGACAAACTCCTACATGTGGCTCTACCGTACCGGTAAAGAGGCGAGCGTCCCGATCGTACTCTTTGAATATCAGGAGACCAGGTCAAGCGTCCATCCTAAAAAATTCCTCAGCGGCTTTAAAGGCTGCCTCCACACGGACGGCTATTCCGGCTATGGCAAACTCGACAGCGCCATACGCCGATGCGGCTGCTGGGCGCACGCCAGAAGAAAGTTCCACGAGGGAACTATCTCCATACCTGCCGTAGAAAGAAAAAACTCTCTCTCGCAGACCGGACTTGAATACTGCGACAAACTCTTTGCACTTGAAAGAGAATACGAAAAACTCACCCCCGAAGAACGACATGCGAAACGCCTTCAAAAAAGCAAAACCGATAACGGACGCCTTCTTCGCGTGGGCCGCATCCGCCCGCGCACTGCCGCAATCCACCCTGGGAAAAGCGCTGCACTACGCACTTGAACAGAGAATATTCCTTGAGACCTTCTACATGGACGGCAGAATAGAAATCTCCAACAACCGTGCTGAACGCAGCATAAAACCATTCGTCATAGGAAGAAAAACTGGCTCTTCTGCTGCTCCACGAAAGGGGCAAAAAGCAGCTCGGTGATCTACTCGATAATAGAGACCGCCAAAGAAAACAACTTAAAACTCTTTGAATACCTGAACCATATACTTGAGACCATGCCCAACATAAAGCCGGAACAATACCATACGCTGCTGCCATGGAGCGACACACTGCCGGAAACCTGCCGCCTGAAAAAGAGTACTGACAGATCGTAAAACAACAAACAAAGGCTGCAGAATTTACATGAGCTCACCCCTATCTGACACATACCCTGTCGCAGGTTACATATCGCAGCTTTCACACACCTCCATACCTCCACTACAACAAAATGATGATAACAGGCTTCCTGCTTTGAGGGGAGGTACTGACTGTTTGACGCTTACGCTACTTTTGAGGCGACCCAAAAATGGAGTATGCCAGTTAGGAACTGGCGCAGTATCCTTGGTGAACTAGCCGTAATGTATGAAGGACGGATGCCTGAATAGGCTAAGATTAATAAAAAGCGGTCAGTGTTTGTATTGACACTGGCCACTTAATAGGTTGATAATTTTGTTATACAGGGATCGTTATTAGCCCTAGTTGTATTGGATTTCTCACAGAAGGTCCATATTTACAGAGTTTTTTTCACACGCCCTATATTTGTCTGTAATTTGTTGTTTGGTTACTATTTTTTCAGAATATAAATGGCGATCCTATTTTGCTATATTACGAGCAGAGACCTCATTTCAATTTTTCCACATCGTCTTCATCACAGATGCGGCACCTTTGATAATCATATTCACAGCTAATATCGCAAGCGATACAACCGCTGCGCACTCTAACTGCATTTGAGCTTCAAATTGATTAATCATCAGCGATACGGGTTTGTTGGCTGTGCTTGCGAGAAAAGATACCGCAGAAATGGTCATCATACAGTTTACGAAGAAGTAGGAAAACATCTCAATCATTGTTTCCTTACATTGTGGTATGAATACATCTATAATCATATGGCCGCGGCTGATTCCCAACGTGTGTCCTACGCCTTCGAGGTTTTCATTGATCTTTGACAGTGAGTTATACATCATCAGATACGGCGAGGCGATAAAGTGGACTAAATTTACCATTACCAATATTGTTATCGTTCCGTAGACGGCGCTTCCGTTGAAAACGAGTACATAGGACAAGCCAAGGACAATACCGGGAATAGCCGCCGAAGTGATAGCCGATAGATGAAGGAATTTCGAGACCTTTGACCTCATACGTGCTGACATGTATGCCGTCATGAAAGCAACAGCAACGCCAATCGCCGACACAAAAAAGGCAATGGTAATAGAATTCATCAGATATTCACTGGCTCTAAGGTTCAGCGTCTTAATAACATTATTAAAGCTAAAGTTCAGATTATTTGGATAATCAGAGGTGAACGCCAATATTATGAAAGAGATCAGCGTCAGTATTGTGAAAATAGACACGGTTCCACAATAGACATACGAAATAACATTCCTGAACGTCTCGCCAGCTGGTTCAAACCGTTTCGAAATAAATTGAGAATTGCCTTTATCTTTATTAACCAAATCAATTATAAATGCTACCACGGCCGGAATCAGCAGCAAGCATCCATAAACGGCCCCCTTGCCAAAGTTTAGCTGACCGATGACTTCCTGATACATTACGACGGGAACTGTGATGTACTTACCGCCAACCATAAGCGGAACGCCGTAGTCTGTGACAATCAGCGTAAATGTTGCGAACACGACCGATATCAGAGGTTTTCTCAGGTATGGCAGCGTAATAGAGGTAAACTGGCGAAGTTTTGGAATTCCGAGAACTTGTGCCGCTTCATAAGGAGAACTGTCCTCATACCTCATTACATCACTCAGCATAAGATATGCTACCGGAAATGCGTACAGGATAGATCCAAGGATAATACCATGTAGGCCATAGATGCTTGTGTTCAGGCCAAACAGTTTAGTTATAATCCCGTTATTTCCGAAGAGGATAATGAGTCCCATGCCATTTGAAATGGACGGGATCAGCATTGGCAAAACAAAGATGATGCCAAACAGGCTTTTAAACCTAATATTTGTCCTCTCTATGCAAGCAGCCAAGAAATAGGCAATAAAGAGCGTCAAAATAGTCGCTATTAACGTCGCGGTAATTGAGTTAGCGACAGCGATACCAAAAGTTGGAGAGGCGATCACCTTGCTCAAACTGCCGGCATCAATGTTGGCAAACATTCTGACCAGCGGTATAAAAACTAAGGCAATGAATACTACAGAGAGCAGAATTCGTGTTGCATCCGCTTTCCTGCCAAATATTCGGTTGGATGAGAGCTTTTTGTCCATAATCACGCCCTCACATACTTCAATAGGGAATCTATCTTAGCCTGAAGGTTGCTTAGAACGAAATCTTTCACATAATCATCGGCCGGATTTGAGATTATATTTTCAGGAGTGTCGATTTGAACGAGGCGGGCTTCTTTCATGACCATGATCCTATCAGACATGGCAAAGGCTTCCTCCTGATCATGTGTGATATATATCATCGTTGTTTTGAATTCAGCTTGAATTCTTTTTATCTCTTTTCTAAGTGAAAGCCTCGTCGCTACGTCCAGAGCTGACATTGGTTCATCAAACATAATGATGTCCGGATTCATTATAAGCGTCCTGGCGATAGCCACACGCTGCTGCTGGCCGCCGGATAACATGGCGGGTTTCTTATCTATATGCTCTGTTAAATCCATCTGCTGAATCAGAGCAAGGGCTTTTTCACGCACAGCTTGCCTGGCTTCGTTGGCTTTGTTTTCTTTGCGTATTTTCAAAGCGTATTCCACATTTTCCAGCACGGTCATATTCTCAAAAAGGGCATAGTTCTGAAACACGATCCCCATTCCGCGGCCTGCCGGGGATATGTCAGTGATATCTATTCCGTCCTTAGTAACCGTTCCTCCTGTAGGCTTGAGCAAACCGATGAGGATACGTAAAATCGTTGTCTTGCCGCAGCCGGACGGACCAAGAATCGAAAGAAACTCACCATCCTGGACATTGAAACTGACTTTATCAAGCGCGCGTTTTCCATCATACTCCATCTCGAGGTCTCGTACTTTAAGCTTTATCTTTTCCATAATTGATTCCCTTCACAGCATATATACCACGTACTGTTTTACAGATAATTTATACGGCCAAGCACTTTGGCGGAAACGGAGGAAATGATTTATCGTTCCCGCCAAAGTAGCAGCATGTTAAGTTTGCCTGATTAGCAGAGATATTATCCTAATACTTCCACTTATCCAGGAGGCGCGTCTTTTCATCAATTGTGTTATTGCTCATATCGCTGTAGACAATATTCTGTGGGTAATTCTTGACGACATAATCTTTGTCTTTAAAGATCTTTTCAGGGAAAAATTTCTCGTTGTTTTCATAATTGTAAGTGTTGATAAGGAAATCAAACACTGCCTTGACTGCAGGTTTTGTTTCCTTACCCTTGATGATTGCCTGGCCATAGAGGGAATAGGGAGAACCCTCTTTAAAGAATATAATCTTGAGGTTCTTTCCTTCGTTGATTTGCGTTACTGCTTGTGCAGTCATTCCCAAGCCGATTCCGACTTCCCCTTGAACAAGCGCATTTACCGGCCCTGAACCAGATGATGTGTATTGCAGGATGTTGGGTGTTAATTGGTCGAAATAATCAAAGGCTTTTTCTTCTCCCCATGCGTTTACGAGGCTCTTCAAAAACATATAGCCGGTACCAGACGCTTTTGGGCTGGGCATTGAGATTAATCCTTTATATTCCGGTTTTAACAGGTCTTTATAACTTGTAGGTTCTTCAAGGCCTCTAGCTTTTAATACATCCGGATTGATGATAATAGCTCCGCCGTTTCTCAGCTCAATAATGTAGTTCTTGCTCAACGCCACATCTTCGGTGTATATACTCATGTCATAATTGGACAGATCCGCAAACTCGCCAAGAGCATCAAGCTGTGACATATATCCATAATCCAGGTCATGGGTGATATCGAATTCAGTTTTTGTTCCTTCCGCCAACAGTTTAGCGGCATGGTTCCCAGTCGACATATACTCGATTGTAATATCATAGTCAGGAAACTCTTCCTGAAGCCTCTTTGTTAAGTATTCAACTCTGTAATCTTCGGCGCTGGTGTAAATAAGTACTTTATCTTTAGCTTTGGAGCGGCTGGATAAAAATACAGCCAGCGCGACGATTATCAGAACGACAACGATAATAAAACTTTTTTTAGACTTAGAATTCATAACTTTTGTATCCTCCTGTTATTTTGTTTTTATATTT
Organism: Cloacibacillus evryensis DSM 19522; assembly: GCF_000585335.1. Classification (NCBI taxonomy): domain Bacteria; kingdom Thermotogati; phylum Synergistota; class Synergistia; order Synergistales; family Synergistaceae; genus Cloacibacillus; species Cloacibacillus evryensis. Next base: position 2,722,572 of record NZ_KK073872.1, on the reverse strand, counting down.
TCTAAATGCTGAGGCTCAAAGGCGTTTTGTATCGTTACAGCGCATATAATTTGTCAATTTTTTTCAGTTCGTTATATGTGTCGATCTCGACGACATCGTCGAATGAACACTCACGGATACGAACCTGGTAATTCTCTTTTTTATAGACAAGCGCGGTCTGTTCCCAATAGCGCTCCTTCCCGCCGGGGGATGTGAAGACATCATTCAGGTCGTTAGCCAGCTTGCTGCCGTCGTCCGCGTCCCAATACGATATGCCTACCATTTGATAACAGTCTTTGCCGCCGATGGCCTCAGATTTTATAACCCCGTTTTTGTCCGTACTTATGCACCAGTCGTCTGTGACCTTTACCGGAATTCCTAAAAAATTAGAGCAATATTCATATTTCCGAATGAGCTTAGGATTCCTGAGAATCAGATCAGATTCCAGTACATATGCGTTTTGAAAGAGGTAACGGACACACATTGCGGATGAAATATTATTGCTTTCATTGTATCCCGGATTTTCAATAAACTGAATGCGCGGATATTTATACCTGAGCTGGTCAAACTGCTCGCTCAGATAACCACGGACTACGATAATTTCAGGAATATCCGCGGCAACAACCGCATCAAGCAGAGTATCGATCATCCGCATACCATTAACGCGTACCAGGGGCTTGGGTGTGTTGAACGTAATAGGGACAAGCCGGGAGCCAAAGCCGGCGGCAAGAAAGATAGCCCTTTTCACACGATACGGTTCCAATGCGGCCATACCGGTATCTGTTATCCTTCCATCCGCAATATAACCCCGTTCGCACATGAGGTTAAGCGTTTTTTCGATACTGTCAAACGGCAGGTGTGTTGTCTCGGCTATCTCTTTGGGAGAGCATAACGGGGTTTCATACACAAATCGTAATATAGAAAATTCATCTTGAGTTAACATTTATATGTGTCCTTTCAATAATTATCGTCGTCTGCAATTATTAAAGTCATTACATGACTAAGCTTTTTGTAGTAAGGGTTTTTTATAAATATTATTATTTTATATAACCTATTAAGATACATTTGTGTTTTTAAAGTCATACTAGCAATTTTATTTGTTAACTGCATATTTTTATGTAATTTATATTATTTTCTCCACTTATATATAATTTCATGATGTCCTGTTTGTTTTTCCGGCGGAGGTGGTGTCATATAATCACCATATTCCGTTGATAAAATGGAATGATATCCAATTGGAATCTTTAAATATACATTTTCAAATGAATGATTGATAAAAATATTAAAGTTTTCTTTCCTAAATATAAAATGTTCAAAAGAGGGAAAGATTGGAAGAAAAGAACATGGAGATACATATGTGCTGTTTAAATAAGAATATTTTTTAGCTAAGTTTTCTATCAACATAATTTGTTTTTCCTTTATAATAAACTTATGACAATAAACCATAGCGCAAGCTTTTATAACTTGTTTTAAATTGGTTATCTTAGGGTATCTAATATTTGAGTAACATAGTAAAAAATTCATAAACTGTAATTTTCGTAGATGTCTGTATAAATTTATTTTTTCGTCAGGAAGCCCATCTAAGGGAAAAATATCTAAAAACACGCCTTTTCCTGTGGCGGTGCTCATTAAATTCTCGATCATTACAGTTTTAGAATCAGTAACATTACAATATGTAAACGGGTGATAGTATTCTTTGTGACTGTTATGAGAAACTATTTTGTATTCAGAAGAAATTTCCTCATATTGAATGAATCTTTCATAGTCATCTCGAGGCATATAAATATCTACGTCATCATCCCATGGAATAAAACCTTTATGCCGTATTGCTCCAAGCAAGGTGCCATCGGCTAAACTATATTGAATCTTATGAGTATTGCAAAACGTATCTAATTTGATCATCATATCAAGCTGTACATCATGCAAGTCTTCTAAAGTTAACGGTTTGTGTGTCATTATATATTGTCCTTTCTAGCGTAGTTTGTGAATTCTTTTCTATATCGATAACAGAAAAACCAACGTGTAATAAAAAGTATGGTTTCTGTCATTGTTCGAACAATTACTATGTTGATAATGTTAAAATGATTATTTGTTATTAATATAATCAGAGATATAATTTGAAAAATAACCGCACAGGAAGAAGTTATTGATACTTCTTTTGCTCTGTTTATCGCTCCAAGTGAAGGCCAACCACACAACATCCCAGGAAACGAAATTAATACCAACGGTAAAAGCATCCTGAAAATGGGGGCCGCAGCTATGTATTTCTCTCCGCTAACGAAATACAGCAACTGTGGAGCGTACAAACACGCAATGAGGCATGCAAGAGTAATCATTGGCAGGAAAATAGCCAGTATCTTTTTTATCAATGACAAATCTCGCGTTGAAACCATATATGGATAGATGCCGTTCATAATAGGGCTAAAAAGCGATTGCGCCGCACCGACCAGCGTTATACTGAGGCTCCAATACGCTACATCTGTGATATTAAGATAGAGGCCAATAAGGATGGTACATAATGCGCTAAACGCGGTCGTTGCAAAATCGGAGATAAAATAAGTAAAACTTTTAATCATTGTTGATAAGGCAAGTTTTATAGAAACTAGAGGCAGGGAAATATTTCTTTTGTGCATGCATCCTATACTTAAAGCTAATGCCAGTATCGAACTGCCGAAATCAAGCAGCGGAATCAGAAGGAAATCAGAATCGTCTTTTACAAGGACGAATGTAAGCAGAACGGATATTGCCTTACATACGATAAAACGATAGGTGATGACTTCCATGGCGTTTAGCCCACGGAAGAGATAATCAGGAATTAGAGCGTTAATGGCGATTGCGCAGAAGGACAGTAAAGTAAATAGTTTATTGTTGCCCAATATTGGAAGAAATGGAAATATAGCAAGCATCGCAAAGAGGGCGGCTGCGGAGAGAAGAACTTTTGCCATTGTAACGGCTCCGACGATTTGCGACATCATCTGACAATCGTTGTTTGCGTTTACGATGTCTCTTGTTGCCGACAGCAGGAAGCCGAACTCAAGGAACACAGTAAAATACGCCATGCAGGATTTAACATAGGCGCTGATGCCGTAATATTCGATGCTTAATACTCGTGTCAGATAGGGCAGCGTCAATAACGGAAACACTAAGCTTGCTATGCTGAACAGATAGAGCATGGATGTGTTTTTTATTACGATAGAATTGTATGGTTGTAATCTTAAAAAAAACTTCATGTTTTCCCCCTTACATATACATAAATCTTATTGATTGTGTTTCAATGGTTTTCGTCTTTTTGCCGCGCGCATCACCCAGACAATAAGAAGTATTGGAACATAAATATTGACTAAACTTCTTATATAAATTGAGAATGAATACATAGAAAAAGATATGGCGGTATCCATGGAGAAGTAAATATATTGAAATAATCGCCAAAAATTATTTGTATTTTTTGCCTTATCATAATACTTTAGTGCGAACATCATAAGTATTCCAATCAATAACCAGGTAAGTGGCATCGGTAAATAGTAATTTAACTGTGCACCAAATGGAAGTATCTGTCCTCCTGTTTTACTCTGTGAAGTAAAACGTTCCTGTAAATCAACAACATTCAGCCCCAATAGTGTTTTTTTAAACGGAATTGCATAGTAAAGGTCAGCAAATAATGTCTCCAATAATTCCGCTCGAGGAATAGACTTTACTACCGCTGTATTGTCAAAACCTGGCAAGTATGCCTGCAGCATTTGGGCAACCACAACAACCCCTGAGCCGCCACGCCATCTTTGCAGGCTTTCAAATTTTTCTGGAAGTACTACGGCAAGAAACATTATCCCTAAAATAAATACTATAAATAAGAGACGGCGAAACTGCTTGGGATATAATCTGGCGATGACGAAAAGCGTAATAAGGCTACAAAAAAGTGGTGCTATATTATCGTCACCTAAAAGAATACATGGAATAACCAGTGACAATACGACCCATAAAAAGTGTCCATTTCGTTTGTAGACCTGCGCGATCAGAAACGATGGAAGCATCAATCTCACAATAGGCCATAAAAATCTAAACATACTATAGATATAACGTTGAATTCCCCCACGCTGAACAAGCGTCTCGTTATCATAAAAAATCGATGTTAAACCTGAAATTTTACCCCCAAATATCGGCCAATAAATTGTTTGTAGTTCTGGAATATACCAGTATGCGGTAACCATGAAGAGTACAAGAGGAATCAAAATTTTCACAACGGAACTGCTGCGGAAAATATGAACATCTACTATTGTGGATTTAGAATCACAAGAGATCCTTTTTCTTTCTTTTGATGAACGCCACAACATGCAGACTATCGCAAATGCGATAAATTCTCCTGATATTAAAATACATGAGGAAAACAAGACGTCATCAAAAAAATTAAATAAGAGAAATGAGTGACAGCCACCAAGGCAGAAAAAAAACGGTGTTATCACCATGCGGGCCATGTATCCAAAATAAATAACCACCATGGCAAAATTATGCCGAAACTCTGAAAAATAACGTGCTAAACAGATTGTAACAAACACAAAAGTGGCGGGAAGAAGTACAATCCCCTGATATACCTGAGATACATCAAATAGAGTTTCTGTAAACGATACCATAGCTAATAATAAACAAAATATTAGTATAATAGCTTTGCAGGTAACTAAGTATTTTTTATTGTGAATTTGTTCCATCATGCAATTCCTTATAATGCTGTAATAGCCCAAGGCTTTCTAGGGTTATGTCATAGCCTGCATTTTTTACTAATTCAGAACCATTATTAAATCTTGTCTTTGTAGAGCTACATATAATAGCATCAACCCAACAGTTTATACTGAGCGGCAAATAAGCGACATTATTATTGATATATATTTCTTTTGTGACAGTATCCGCGACAAGTACTGGTAGTCCGTTTGCCTGTACTTCAATCAGTGTGACAGGAAGTCCCTCGTATCTTGATGGCAACACAAAAACATCCATGGTATTCAGTAGCTCCGATACATCGTTTCGCACACCCATAAAAATGACGGAATCGTTTAACCCTAATACCGAAACTTGGTTTTTTATGTCCGCTTCCAGTTCTCCTCTACCAATAAGCATCAAAACAGCATCTTTCCTGATTTTTTTAACTTCGGCGAAAACCCTTATCAGGAACTCATGATTTTTTTGATATGAAAAACGTGCCACATTGCCGATAACAAATTTATCTTCCAGTCTTAGCTCGGCACGAATTTTGTCTCTTTTTTCTTCTGAATATTTAAAGCGTTCGGTATCTATAGCATTTGTCATAATATGTACCTTGCCAGAAGTATAGGCTTCCCTCCCCCACATCCAAATTGCTGCGTCTTTGCCACAGGCGAATAGATGTGTTGCGTATCGTTTTACGAAAAACGTGGATATTTTTCTAACCACATGTTCTTTTATTGACTCTGGAATATACGCCATATGGGAATGAGCGATGCGAACCTTGATTCCATATTTTTTTGCATAAAATATCATTATCAATCCTCTATATCCTTGTGAAACATGTATAATGTCATATTTTCCATTTTTTATAATATTTTTAATATTAGAGCAATATGCGCGAGCATTTGTGTGAAGAGGCTGAATATGAAATATCCGGCATCCTATATTTTGCAGTTCTTGTTCAAGGATGCCTTGGTTTTCGGTATGAACAATAAAATCAAAATGAATGACGTCTGACATTCTGATACAATAATCGTATAAGATACGGTCAGCGCCACCGCCGTCAAGTGCAGGTATAGTATGTAAAATTTGTAACATATAGTTTCTCCTTACTTAACATATATTTAGCATAGATTCCAGGTATACCCATATCAACATAATAAAAGGCTGTTTTACAAAAAAGTTTCCTTTATTAGTTTTTCTAAATTATTATTCTCAACATATGCTTTATCGAGAAACATAGAGCAATTACGGTCAAAAACTTCCCAGTTAATTTTCCAATAATAGTCGTACAAAGTGTTACCGAGATTGTATGAATTAATATCGACAGTTAGACCAATCCCATAATCTTCAACGACATCAGACATGTACGTGTCTGGACAAACAAGTATTGGTATCCGTAATTCTGCGGCAAAATATAATTTATTTGAAAGCGCGTAATCGAGAACTGGCGTGTGATTGCCGTATAAATTGTTCACAAAATCAACGCCATGATATAAATCGACAATCTTACTTGAGTCAAAGGTATCTATCAATGTTACGTTCTTTACTGCATGGTCCTGGCAAAATGCCTCCAATTCTTTTGCCCGCGTACCGATAAAACGTAACTCAAACCTGGAATCATCTTTCAGTGATAAGATCAATTTCTGATGTTGTTTCTGATAATTAACAAAGCCAATAAAAGCAATGGTGAGAACGTTTTGCCTCTTCTCCCTCAAACTAATATGTTTTGTCTGTACCTTGGGTAAATACCTTAGGTTATGTATAACTAAATAGTCATGCGGCGGTAAAAAAGCTCGGTAACCATTGGATGATATTATGGTATGCAGAGAGTTTTTTATTAGCGTTGCTTCCATATTATATATAAAATTATATTTTTCATAACTATAATCCCGAATGTCAATAATATATTTCCCCTTATAATACTTAAGTAATAGATCATAAACCAACAATGCCGCTTGTGTTTGAAGTAAGACAATTACATCAAACACATTTTTATGGAGTGTCCGCTTTATGTATTTCCGAAATTTGATATATCCCATAATTTTTCTAAAATTATTATTTGTCGTACATGAAAAAGAAAATCTCTTATAGATAGCTTGTCCATTTGCTGTTTCATTCCTTTGTTCGCGATCCCAAAATATGACAGTATAAGGTCCGTTGATTTGACGGAGGTAAAATTCCAAATAGGGGCATAAATAGAGATTTCCTAATGTGATAAAGCATATATTTTTCATAATAAGTTACTCTTTGATCTCATAATGTGGATATAGACTTCTATGTTTACTAATCCAACTAACAAGCTCAGGAATCATTGTCTCATAACCGGGGATAGAGTACTTGAAAGAGTCTTCTCCTCGTACAAGTGACTTATCTATGAGGATATTTTCATCTGGCAAAATTTTTATAGAGTTTTTACGAATATATTTGTTGCAAAGGAGTAGCAAATTATATTTTGAAATTTGCATTTCCGGGACTAAATGGTGTAGCCCCGCTAGTTTTTGAATTATTGCCTGTTCTATCGTTTTTGCCAATTGTAATGTAGTTTGCCCCGTCCAAATTGCTTTTGTATAGCCATAAACCGGCCCATCCTGCTGCATGAACCAGTTGAGCAATCCAATTCCATCAGGATTCAAGTCAGGTCCTATAATCGAAGTGCGAATGGTCAAATTTTTATTGTCAATGATTTCTCCTAAAGCTTTGCTCCTGTCGTAAAATGTCTGTCCGTCACAAATATCTGTTTCTTTATATTTTCCTCGCTGTCCAGAAAAAACACAGTCTGTGCTTATCTGTATGACCTGTGTTTTCGTATCTGCTGTCAGTTCTGCCAGATAATGTGGTAGATACGCGTTAATCAGCACGGCATTTCCCTTATGTTCCTGTGCATAATGATTAAGAATACCTACACAATTGATAACTACATCATAATTTCCGTCACCAATGATGGTTTGAAGTTTGGCAAAATCAGTCACATCACAAATAATTGTAGGAACACCAATTTTTTGGGAGCGCGCCAAACCTGTTACATTAAACCCGTTATCCTGCAGATGTAGCGATACTACATGCCCTGCCATTCCATTACATCCTAATACCAAAACCTTCATTATTATTTACTCCACGTTATGAGCTCTTTTTGGACTTCGGGAATCTCCTTAAGCTTTTCCGCAATCTGCTCAATAGTTAAAATAACTGTATTCTGTGAGTTATATTCATCCGCCTCTGTGATTGCATGTGAGCCGGATTCCATATGTTCATAATTTAGATTGCGATTATCAGAGGGAATACGAAAGAAAGAACCTAAATCTTCAGCTTTTGCGGCTTCCTCTTTTGTCATTAGCACCTCATATCTTTTTTCGCCATGTCGAGTGCCAATAGTCACTATCTCATTGTCAGCATTAAATAACAACCTGATAGCGAGAGCTAAATCACCTATATAACATGAAGGTGCTTTTTGAATCATGATATCGCCTGATCGTGCATGTAAAAAAGCATAAACCACCAAGTCAACGGCCTCTTTCAGTGACATTATGTAGCGTGTCATGTGTGGGTCCGTTACAGTCAACGCTTGGCCACATTTGATTTGATTGATGAAAAGTGGAATAACACTGCCACGAGAGCACATTACGTTGCCGTATCTGGTGCCGCAAATGGATGTAGCTTCGGGATTAATGGTGCGTGATTTTGCCACAAACGTTTTTTCCATCATTGCCTTTGATATCCCCATCGCGTTGACAGGATATGCTGCCTTATCTGTAGACAAACACACAACTTTTTTTACGCCATGTGCAATAGCGTTGTTGAGCACATTTTCTGTTCCAAGCACATTTGTTTTTACAGCTTCAATTGGAAAAAACTCGCACGATGGAACCTGTTTTAACGCAGCCGCATGAAAAATATAGTCAACACCCAGCACCGCACTGTCTAGGCTATAGGGATCGCGAACATCACCAATGTAATACTTAATTTTATCGTTTTGATAGCAGCGGCGCATATCGTCTTGCTTTTTTTCGTCGCGTGAAAAAATCCTTATTTCTGCAATATTGGAGGACAAAAAGCGATCCAAAACGGCATGACCAAAAGAGCCTGTACCCCCTGTTATTAGCAGTACCTTTCCTTCAAACATTCTTCTCAACCTCACTTGCACATAGCTCTTCAAAAAGGTGGATAAACTTGGGAACATTACATGTTCTTGAAAAATATTTTTTGCTGTATTCTTGTGCCTTATTTTCAATTTTTGTAATCTGTTCAGGATGATTTCGTAAATACCTGATGACTTCAGCTAATTTTTGTGGTTGTCCGATTGGAACAGCAATCCCAATATTATTATTGTTAATCATTTGATAATATTTTGTATTTTCTGGTACAGAACTTATAACAACACGCCGGCAAGCCATAAGTAATGTGGATTTGCTCGGAAAGCCGGTTTCAATGACACCTCTTTTCAGAGGAATTAGGCAAACATCACAACCACTGTATACGTCTTGAATAATTTCTATTCTTTGCCATGGAAATGTCTTAATGTTAGTCAACGTACTTTGTTTAATTTTTTCAAAGTAACGCTTCCGCATATTTCCATCCCCAATAATATGAAAAACAATATCGGAATCGTTTTTTAGTAACTCGGCAACATCAATGATAGTTTGAAAATCAAGCACATAGCCTAGCGTACCGGCAAATTGAACAATAAATTGGCCTGTTTTCTCGATGTTATTCTCCTGAAAAAATCGATTATCGGCATCTTTTATCTCAGACACAGAACGATCGTCATACCAATTAGGAATCACACAAATTTTGTATTCTGGCACACCTATTGAAGTTAAAGTGTCCTTCATATCATCCCCTGGGACAACAATGATGCTGCTCCAACGGTAAGCTAATTTTTGGATTTCATAAAATATTTGATAAACCCATCTCTGCTTAACTACACCTATTTCGTAGGCACTGCCAGGAAAGATATCAAATACGCTATATACAATCGGTTTTTTCAATATATGCTTTAACAGAAAAATATAAAAAACACTAGTTGGGTTGGATTGTAGTAGAATTAAATCCACATCTCTTCCGCCTATTTCCCATCTTTTTTTTGCACGCCATAAATACTTTAATTCGTCCAGATACCGTTTTATGAAATTTGTCTTGTTGATTACAGGGCGCTGAATGATGTCATAGGTCAGGCCTGCTTTATCTTTTAAACAATTGGGAATGTCATCGTATGTGCCGGTTTTATGGCTTTGCACAAGATACACGCCAATGCCATATGAAAGGAAATCGTCCAGCATTGTCATTACTAGTTGATTATTAGGATTGGGAGTATCAAAACCTTCTGCCGTTAAATACATTATCTTCATGACTTTACCAATCAGCTCTTTTTCTTTAAAAGCCAAATTTTGTATTTTTTGATTTCGTCCGTAATACCTTCTCCGAAAGAGCAAGGGGAATAGTTAAGATCTTTAGTAGCCGCTTCATGAGAAAAAATGCGTGGTTCACAAAGACGCTGTACCTTTTCTCGGTAATCTTGTTGGGTAAAAGACACAAAGAAGAGTATCCACACAAATAAATACGCAATGGGAAACGGCACGTTAAAAAATACTGGCTTTTTACCAAGCTGCTCATTTTTTCTTGATTTTCCAGAAGCACCCGTTATAGCTAAAAATTTATCCATGCCGATGTAATTCCTTTTGCGCAATTGTTCCCGTGCCGCCCTCGACAACGCCCTCTTTTTTCAGCACGCAGGCGATGGTGCCGAAGAAGCATTTGCAGTCGAAGAGGAAGCTCATTTTCTTTACGTATTCGCCGTCGTATCTGGCCTTTACCTCTATCGGCAGTTCGTCGCGGCCGTTTATCTGCGCCCAGCCGGTGAGGCCGGGACGGATGTCGTTGGCTCCGTATTTGTCGCGTTCGGCGATGAGGTCGTATTGGTTCCAGAGCGCGGGGCGCGGGCCAATGACGGACATTTGCCCAGTAAAAATGCACCAAATCTGCGGTAATTCATCAAGGCTCGTTTTGCGCAAGAATTTTCCGCATCCAGTTATCCATTTATCGGGATCATTTAGCATATGGGTCGGCATATTAGCGGGAGTATCAACGTACATTGTTCTGAACTTTGGCATCATGAATGTTGTTTTATGTATGCCGACACGTTTCTGCCAAAAGAGTACAGCACCTTTGGAGTCTGCCTTTACGATTGCGGCAACTGCCAACATCGGTATGGCAAGCAAAGCCAGACCGATGAAGGATATAGATATATCTATCAATCTTTTAAAGCAGTTTTTATACATTATCTTAACCTCTATGACGGATCAGCCGCAAAGGAATATTTAATGTCGCTATAATTAATTTTCATTGACAGGACAGCCGTTAGCACTATTACGCGAGACAGTCCGTCACGGAGATCAAGCGGCCTTGTATCCATCTTTAGACCGTTCCTCTCTCTGAATTTCTTTGCCTCATCGTCTTTGCCGCATTCAGCGTGTTCAACATCTCTATCTGTTCACGTGTCAGCTTGCCCTGTATGTGAAGAGTCCTCTGACGCGCGATCCATTGGCTGATCTTGGCTCTCTCTTCTGTCTTGCCGCCTTGTCCGGTATTTGTGTCGCTCCCGGTTTTGAACAGGCGAGCGGCGGTTTCATATCTTTCGGCCCAGGCGCGTTCCGAGGCGGTGCGCCAGTCCATGCCCAGTTTTTCCAACTGTCGCATCTGTTCTTTGGTCAGCCTCTTGCCATCTGTTTCGCCGCGGTAGGCGCGCCGGCATTCGTAGAGCCATTTGCCGAGCCAGATGCCATCGGTAACGTAGTTGGCGGGGACGTCGAGGTCGCCGTGTCCTTTGAGGTATTCTTCGCAGGCAGCGATGCGCTTCTGCCAGGAGTCTTCGACGGTCCATTTGAAACCGAGTTTGTCGAGTTTCGCGCGGCGTTCCGGCGTGACTTTTATCGATGTGCGTCCCGTTTTTGTATTGAGGTCAGTGTGGTTTCGCAGCCACTCGCCGAGCGGGAAGCCGTTTTTGTTGACGTATCCGGCGGCCACGTCAAGAGTGCCGAATTCTTTATGGTGGGCGGCGGCCTGTTGATAGCCGTATTCCCATTGCCGCGTGCGGGTGTCGACCCAGTTCATATGTATCGCGTCCAGCCGAGCTATCTGTTCCTTAGTCAGAGGCGCGGAGCCGTTGAGCCTGCCGCTTCTTATTTTGCGCATTCTTCTCAGCCAGGCCCCGATGCGCAGGCCGTTTTCGGAGGCGTGGTTCGCCGGTATGTTGAGGTCGTGATGCCTCATGTAGTATTCGGCGCAGGCGAGGTAGTTTTGCTCCCATAGGTAGTCGAGTTTGTCCCAGATCATGCCGAGCTTGCCCAGCGCCGCGATACGTTCATCGGTGAGGTAGTAACCTCTGCGGCCGCCGCTTTTCGCCTGGCGCAGATTGCATATCCATTTGCCGAGGTCAAGGCCCTCCGGCGTCACGTAGTTTGCCTGGACGTCGATGTTGCCGTTCTGGTATTTGTATGCGCAGAGCGCTTTGTAGTATCTCTCCCACGAGAGGTCGTAGCGGTTTTTCCAGCTCATGCCGATGCTCTCAAGTTTGGCTGTCCGCTCTTTGCCGAGTACGCCCGGTATCTTTCCGGCATAGACGAGTCTCTGTGTGTTGAGCCAGGAGCCGAGGGAGTATCCCTCTTTTGTCTTATAGCGTTTGGGTATGTAGAGGTTTCCCTGTTTCAGGTAATAGGCCCTTGCATATCCGAACATCGTCTCCCATGAGGCGGAGAGGCTCTCTTCAAGTTCGTTGAAGAGGCGGCGGCTGTCCTTCACCTCGTCGATGATGGTGAAGGAGTCGTTTACGATCTTATCTTCGTCTCCCGCGGCTCTGTAGCAGTCGATGATCGAACGCATCTCCTCCTGGATGGCGGAGACGCTGTAGAGGTTCTCTATATTGTTGACGACGTCGATGATGACGGTCTTTTTGTTGTTCCCGGCGGATAAGGCTCTGCCGATCTGCTGTTTGTAGACGATGGGGGAGACTGTGGGGCGGAAGAGGATAACACCGGCTATGTCGTCGATGTGGACGCCCTCGTTGAGCATGTCTATGCACAAGAGAAGCTTTAAAGCGTCGCTGTCGTCCGTCTTGAAGGCGGCGAAGGCTTTGCTGGTCTCGGGGTCGTCGGCGTAGGCTTTATATAGATGTATGTTCGCGCCGTCAGTAAGGCCGGCGTCACCGCTTGCGCCGGCGGCGGCTTTGGCGAACCACTGCGGCACATGGGCCGCTATTTCGTTCAGATGCTCGACGCTTGAACAGAAGAGCAGGTATTTGCCATGCCTATCGGTCATGTGCTTTTCGAAGACGATGTCCAGCCCTTCCGCTTTTTCCAGCGCGCGTCTCAAGGCGTCGAGACGTTTTTGGGCTTCGTCGCGCACCGCTTTGGTTTTCGCGCCTTTGATGCGGGACTGGTATTTTACCAGATCTTTTTCGCAGGAGTAGATCGAGACGACATAGGTCGGCGGGGCCAAAATGCCGCGCACGATCGCTTCGCCCAAGGTCATTTCGGAGGCTATATTGCCGTCGAATAGTTCGTCGGCCATGTCACGCTGGTTGTCGAGGTAGCGGATGTTGGTAGCCGAGAGACCGAGGACGGGGGCTTGCGGATACATGGCAAGCAGCCGTTCCACGCCGCCGCCCCACATCTGCGCGCCGCAGCGGTGGAACTCGTCGAGGATGATATAGGAGGGACGAATAGCGGAAAGCTCCTCCTCCGGCATAAGCATCAGCTTCGCGTAGGTGAAGAAGAGAATATTATCAGGGACCTCCGCGCCAGTCGCCCTTAGATTCTCCATCTGTGTCCTGAAAATATACTCCGAGGGAGAAAGCCAGCAGATAGAGGCATCCGGATGATCCTCCGCGAGCTTGAAGCCGATGAAAGACTTGCCGGTGCCGGTGGGGTGGACGACGGCGGCCTTGCCGGTGTCGTTGAGCATGGAGAGGGCGGAGCTATAGGCTATTTGGTTGTGGGCAAACAGCGATATCATATCGCGCCTCCTTTCCCCATGTTCAGACAACAAAACAACAGCATAGACGGCTTGATTTTTGCCTGGCTGTGGTTTTTTAGAACGTCTATTCATGATTTTCTATGTCTCAATACTTGCGGCCCGTTATACCCCAGATATTATTGAAGTTATCTTATCGTCATAGTTCTTTTATGTCAATTCTAATTTACAAAAAATGTAATTTTAACGGTTATAAACCATTTCTGCCCCTATTTATAATGTAGGCCTGTAAAGGTGGTGCTGCCGTTGTCACTGGGAAACAGGATACGTGAGATGAGAAAGATGCAGCGCTTGAGCCAGGAGGAGCTGGCCTATAGATTGGGAACAAACCGAGTGAGTCTTTCTCAATGGGAAAATGATAAAGTGACGCCGGATACGGATAATTTAACAAAGATAGCCATGGCCCTTGGGACAGGAGTCGGCTATTTGTTAGGCGAAACAGATAATCCAGTGCTTGATTATCGTCAATGTGCCGACGCCGGCGCCGCCTCCGCGTGTTTGCGGGAGGTGGGCGCTTCTGGAGTTGTGCCGGGCGGTGTTGGTGTTGAAGAAGAGATGTTGTTGAATCTTTTTCGCTATCTTGATAAGGCCGGGCAGGCCGAGGTCATAAATTTCATACAATATAAGCTGTACTGCCTGAAGCAGGCGAAGTCTCTATAGATAGTACCCCTGGCAGGCCGCATCTACAGGGGGTAAATCGGCGTTTATAAAAATCGGCGCGAATAAGCACCGTATGCGTCATAAGCCGGCCCCTGAGTGTCCTGCGGCAAACGCACCCGCATGCCGCGGCAATGTGGATAATTTGAAAAGAGTTCCCCGCCAATGGCGGGGAACATTGCCTTGCAATCGCCGTATGGAGAATACGGCTCCGGTACTCAGAGACCGGCTTATTTAGCCTACGGCACTTCTTCGCGCCGATTTTTTTGTTATTATGCAAAACTGCTATTGTTGATTTCCTTCGGGCGGGTAAAAGATAAATTGCGATTGGGAGGGAAGATAAATGGGGATTTAGCGGGCATCCACAAAAAGCAATTTGTCGATATTCAGCTATTTTTAGTGTTTGCTCTTAAAGGCCCCCTCGGGTGAACAGCATCCCGAAAATCGGACAGCCAAATAAAGCCCCTGGATTATAATAAAACTAAATACATATAAAGGGGGCTCTTCTATGCGTAAACGTAAAACAGAAGAAAGAATAAAAGCAATTGAGATGCACAAACAGGGAATTCCACGAAGGCGGATTGCTGAAGAACTTGGTGTTAGTCATGATTCTGTTAAAACATGGATATCTTTATATAAGAGCGGACAGAAGGACTTACTGGATGATACAAGGAAAAAAAGAACCTACAGCAAGGCTGTAAAACTTGAAGCTGTTTCGGCTCATTTAGAAGAGGGACGTACTATGGTAGATGTTACCTCATCTTTTAACATTTCAAGTCCCTCTCTTTTAAGACGATGGTGTAAGGAATTTATCGAACAAGGGGATATTTCTAGTTCAAAACAAGACTGTCCAGATAAGAAATTGGAAGTTACAAATAGCATAGAAAAGATTAAAGAGCTGGAAATGCAGGTCGATGTATTAAAAAAAGCCTTAGAGCTGCAAAGGTGGTGATAGAAAGAAATATTAAATACAGAATCATTTTTGAATTTTCAACAAAACATTCTGTCTGTGTAATGTGTAGATTTTTGTCCGTATCTCGTTCGACATACTACAGTTGGCTAAAGCGGCGTGGAATGGAAGATAAAGACGGTCCTCTCATAGAAGCAATAAGAACGGGACAGAATATCAACAAAAACACTTATGGGTACAGGCGAATGACTCTGTGGCTCAACAACTTCATTGGCATTCATGTAAACAATAAGAGGGTAAGGCGTGTTATGAAAAAAGCGGGACTTCAAGCGGAAATAAGAAAAAAGAAAAAGTTTAAAGTGATGTCAGAAAATATCCACAGCTATGAGAATATCCTGAACAGAGAATTTCGTTCCGACAGACCAAACCAGAAACTGGTTACTGATATCACATATATACGAACAAAAAGGGTAATATATTCCTCTCCATGATAAAAGATCTCTTTGATAATTCCATACAGGGATATCAAATCAGTCGTAATAATAATATTAAGTTAGTAACCGATACATTGAAGAAAGCATTTGAAAATAATAATAAGGTGGTCGCTGATGGACCAATCCTCCACAGCGACCAGGGGTTTCAATATACAAGCCATGCATATTTCAACCTGACACAAAGATACGGACTCAAGGTCTCGATGTCAAGGAAAGGAAATTGTTTGGATAATGCCTGTGCAGAAACTTCTTTAGTCACATTAAATCAGAACTCGTCAACCGAGTAAAATGGGAGAACTACGAGGAGGCCAAAGATGCTATAGACGAATATATAGGGTATTATAATAACGACAGGATACAGATAAAATTGAAAAAGGCTCCGATGCAATATCGAAGTCTCTTTATTGAATAAATTTTTGATACCCTTGGGAGCTTTTATAGCGTTGTCCGGTTTGCGGGACTCTGTTCAGCCGAGGGGGCTGGCTCGGCGGTGTTTTTCCGCCGAGACTGGAGGAGGGTTGACCTTGGGTTTTGTTTTGCTCTTGGCCTTACCATCTTCCGCATCTTCCGCGGCTTCCGCCGCGGGCACTGCGTGGCGCTGAAAACATGCGCCGCACAGTGCAACACTCCTTCCGACCCGGCGCAAAATCGCGCGCCGGCCCACCTCCCTCGGAGAGGGAGGCTTTAAAAGATAAATCGCTATTTATCTTTCCTCGCAATCGCGTAAATCGGCGTTTAGACGTGCCGGATGCTAAATAACTTGCCCTCTGAGTACCGGAGCCGTATTGGTCATACGGCGAGGACACTCAGAGGGCAAGTTATGACGCAGACGGCGCGTATAAACGCCGATTTACCATGTTTATGGCAATTGCTGATGTATTTATTAAAAGTATATATATCAGGTTTGATATTTACAATGAATCTCATGATATACTTACGGACAGAGCCGTGTTACGGGGTGGTTTCGCCGAAGTTCCGACCTTGTCATGTACAAGTTTGGGATGGAGGTGATGTCTCATGAAGAATAACGATTTCCATACGATTATTATGATCATGTTTGGATTCGGTACCTTCATTCTGGCGCTGCTGACATTTATTTTCACATTTGTCGGCAGATAACCCGAAAAAAGGCATAAAAAATTACCCCTCCTACTTTGACGAGTTACGCGGGGTAATTTTTTAACCTAAAGGAACTTCGGCAAACCACCTTGTGGGCGGCTCTGCCTTACCTGAATCAATCTTATCACATCACGTTTTTTTTTCAAGCGCCGAAAAAAGGCGATGATGGCGGCGTCGCCCTGGGAAAAATTAAGTAACAAATAATCATTCTTTGACGTCCGGACGCACGATTGTCGCAGCTTGTATGAAAATGAACTCAATCGTGCGTTCAATTCAAAATTTTTAATTAACTAAATTAACCATGCCAATTTTCCTTTACATATGGCTGACATAATTATAAAATAAGTGAAGCAACAAGCTGATACACAATACAATATGGAGGTGCACTATATTGAAAAAGGTACTGGCTTTACTCGCTCTCGTTATCGTTGTTTTCGCAGCAGGAGCCGCTTTTGCGGCTGAACCGATCAAGATCGGTTATCTTGCCGCACTTACTGGGGACTACGCTCAGTATGGGATCACGGAAGTCAACATGGCCAAGCTGGTCGTGGGCGACATCAACGCCAAGGGCGGCATACTCGGACGTCAGATCGAGCTTATCCCTTATGACACGAAAACAAGAAATGAAGACGCGGTCAATGCGGTACGTCGTATGATCGAAAGCGACAAAGTATGCGCTATCGTTGGGGCGAACTCCAGCGGAATCAACATCGCGACAGCTCCTATCGTCGCCAAGGGCAAGACCCCGCAGATCTCTACGGTCGGAACGAACCCGCTCGTAACTGTCGACAATAAGGGTAAAGTGCGCCCCTATTCATTCCGTATCTGCTTCACAGACCCCTATCAGGGAACGCTTGCCGCCGACCTCGCTTTTAAGGATCTTGGACTGAAGAAGGCCGCCATCCTCTATAACGTAGGTTCTGACTACGCGCAGGGACTTCGCGAGTTTTTCGTCAAGAGCTATGAAAAGCTCGGCGGAAAGATAGTTGCCGACGAAGGATTCCGCGAGACGGACGTCGACTTCCGCGCTCAGCTGACGAAGATCAAGAACTCGGGCGCCGATCTGCTCTTCCTGCCGGGAATGGGCAAAGACATGGCTCTCGCCATCAAACAGGCGCAGGAACTTGGACTTAAGGCTACGGTCATCGGCGGCGACGGTTATGCCGAATTCATGAACGAGATCGCCGGCCCGGCGATGAAGGGAACGTACTGGGTCAACCACACTTATCTGGAAGATCCCGGCATGGCCCCGATATTCAAGCGCTACAAGGATGTTTACAAGGACGACTGCAAAGAGTTCGTAAACGGCACGATGGCTTATGACGCGATGTACTGGCTCATCGATGCCATCAAGCGCGCCGGCAAGGCCGAGGGCCCCGCGATCGCGAAGGCGCTGGAAGAGACAAATGGACTTAAGCTGAACCATGCGACTCTTACCGTCGACCCCAAGACGCACAACCCGCTGAACAAGCCCGGTATAATCCTCAAAGTCGGAGACGACCTCAAGACAAGATTCTACAAGAAGGTAGAACCGAAATAAAAATTTAACCAAATTATGCCCAAGGTTCATGTTTGCCCTGACCTTGGGCATCTCTTTTCACAGACAAGCCCATGAATTGGGCACCAGGAAAGGTTGAGGTGTTGTAATTGGAGACCTTTATCCAGCAGCTTATCAACGGTCTGTCTCTCGGCTCCGTTTATGCGCTTATCGCAGTCGGCTATTCGTTGGTATACTCTGTTTTGCTGTTTTCAAACTTCGCTCATGGCGGATTTCTTGTAATTGGCGGTTACATCTGCTACTTCGCCCTTCGTTCCGGAGGCATGAATATTTGGCTAGCCTCCTTTGCCGCTCTGATCGGCGCCGGGCTCTCGGCTATCGTGGTCGAACGGCTTGCATACCGTCCCATAAGGGAACGTACGCCGATAACCCTTTATATGCTTATCGCCTCAATGGGAATGAGCATCGTAATCGAGAATATTTTCGTGGTCACCGTCGGCGGCCGTTTCCGCGCCCTGCCGCCGGTCATCCCGACTGATCCGGTAAATTTCTTCGGCCTCGCCACTACCAGCGCCTTTGATATCCTGTCGCTTGTGACGGCCGTCGTCTTCCTCGTGGGCCTTCAGCTATTCCTCGTCAAGACGAAATGGGGACTGGCCATTCGCGCGGCCTCCTATAACCTCAAGACGGCCGGACTTATGGGGGTAAACGTCAACCGTCTTATCGCCATCGTCTTTTTTGTCGCTGGCCTCCTGGCCGGCGTCGGCGGGATATTCCTCTCCGTCCGCTACACGCTCTACCCGCAGCTCGGAATGATCACCACAAAGGCTTTTGTCGCGGCGGTCATCGGCGGTCTTGGCTCGCTGCCGGGAGCGGTCGTCGGCAGCCTCATCCTTGGCCTTGCGGAAATGCTGACGGCGGGGTTCATTTCGAGCCAGTTCCGCGATCTCGTCGTCTTTGGAATCCTTATAGTAACGTTGATCGTGCGCCCTGCCGGACTCTTCGGAAAGTCCGTCGGCGAGAAAGTGTAGGGTGATCAAATGGAAGGTTATGCCGTTGGTATAATTACGCTCCTTTCAATTAACTGCATAGCTGCCCTGGGAGTGTCGCTCTTCACAGGCTTCACGGGCATATTCACGCTCGGACATGCCGGATATATGGCTATCGGAGCCTACACGGCGGCAATACTGACAGTTGAGTACGGAGTGCATTACGTGATCGCGGTTCTGGCCGGCGGAATGCTAGCCATGATATTCGCCTATCTGATCGGCATCCCGACGCTTAAACTCGTCGGCGACTACTACGCGATCGCCTCGCTCGGACTCGGCGAAGCGATACGTCTTGTCATTGAGAACTGGAACTCCGTCACGCGCGGCGCGCGCGGCTATCCCGGGATAGAGGACTTCACCTCCATGCCCGTGGCGGTCGGGTTCCTGGCCGTGATGACTGTCGGGATGTTTTTCCTTGTCTACAGCAGCTATGGGCGCGCTTTCAAGGCCTGCCGCGACGACTATGTGGCCGCTTCGCTGCTGGGCTTCAACACCGCGCGCTTCCGCGTGCTGAGCCTTGCCATCTCGGGCTTCTATTGCGGAGTCTCCGGCGCGCTGCTGGCGGGCTTCATGTCTTTCATCCAGCCCGTCATGTTCGACATGGCGAAGTCGACGGAGCTTGTCTCCATCGTCGTCTTCGGCGGCCTGGGCTCGATGAGCGGCTGTCTGCTCGGCACGACGATATTGACGCTGGTCACGGAGCTCTTCCGCCCGATCTCGCAGTACCGCATGCTTATCTACGGACTCGTGCTTGTGCTCGTAATGGTGCTTCGTCCTGAGGGCATCATGGGCACCAACGAACTGACGCGCTCATACATCAAGAAGCTTTTCTCCAAAAAGAGAAAGACGGACGCCGCAGAGGAGGGAGCCCGCTGATGACGACCCCCGTACTTGAACTTAAAGATGTGAACAAGGCATTCGGCGGAGTTCAGGCCGTCCGCGATATGAGCTTTGCGATAGGAAGCGGCGAACTGGCCGGGCTTATCGGACCGAACGGCGCGGGCAAGACGACGATCTTCAACCTCGTCACGGGCGTTTATGACGTGACCAGCGGCGCGATCAGCTTCAAGGGACAGAGCCTCAATAAGCTCAAAACATACCAGGTGATCCGCCTCGGCATCGCCCGTACCTTCCAGAACCTCCGTCTCTTCGCGGCCTCGACGGTCCTTGAGAATGTCATGACCGCGGCGCAGCAGCATTATCCCTATTCCTTTGCGGAGGCGCTCACTCACGCGGGGCGCTGGAGCAAGATGGAGAGCCAGATACGCGGCGAGAGTATGGAACTTCTGAAGCGCGTCGGCCTCGACGACCGCGCCGACCAGGCGGCGGGCACGCTGCCTTACGGACTTCAGCGCCGCCTTGAGATCGCGCGCGCGATCTCGCTCAAGCCGGAGCTGCTTTTGCTTGACGAACCGGCCGCCGGAATGAACGCCGAAGAGGTCGAGCAGCTCAACCATCTCATTACCGACATCCACAAAGATTTCAACCTCACGATCCTGCTCATAGAACATCACATGGATATGGTCATGGCGATCTGCCCGCATATCGTCTGCATGAATTTCGGCGCTAAGATCGCCGAGGGAACGCCGGATGAGATACAGAACCATCCCGAAGTCCTTAAGGCCTATTTGGGAGAGGAGGAATAGTTATGGAAGAGAGAACTCCGATCCTTTCCGTGAGGGACCTTGTGGTGAACTACGGTGCGATCCAGGCGCTTAAAGGGGCCTCCCTCGATGTTTACGCCGGGGAGATCGTCGCCGTCATCGGCGCGAACGGCGCGGGGAAATCCACGATGATGAACGCCGTCATGGGGAGCGTGCCGCGCGCCTCGGGGCAGATATTGCTTGACGGCAAGGAACTTCCCGCAAAGAGTTATCAGGTCGTCTCAGCCGGCGTCAGCCTCTCTCCCGAGGGGCGCAAGGTGTTCGCTCCGCTCACAGTCCTTGAGAATCTTGATATGGGGGCGTTTCCGCTCTCGGACAGAAGCCAGATAGAGAAGCAGAAGGAGGAGGTCTTCAACCTTTTCCCGCGCCTGCTGGAGCGTAAAAACCAGTACGCCGGCACGCTCTCCGGCGGAGAACAGCAGATGCTGGCGATCGGGCGCGCGCTGATGGCGAAACCGCGTGTGCTCCTCCTCGACGAGCCGTCGCTGGGACTCGCTCCGATCATCATCAGTGAAATTTTCAAGGAGCTGACCGAGGTCAACAAGCAGCTGGGCATGACGATCCTCATCGTCGAGCAGAACGCGCGGAAAGCGCTGCAGCTTTCGCACCGCGCCTATGTCATACAGACGGGCAAGATCGTGATGGAGGGCAAATCTGACGATCTGCTCCACAATCCTGAGATAGAAGAGGCCTATCTGGGCGGGAAAAAGAAGTAGTTCGGATAGTTTATTGCAGTTTGAAACAAGATAATGGCGCGCCGCCGGGGTTTCCCTCGGCGCGCTTTTTGTACTTTTCATACTAGCGGAGCGGTCCGCGTATGATGAATGACCCGGCGCGTCTAAACGGCGATTTATGCGGGCATCCACAAAAAGCAATTTGTCGATATTCAGCGATTTTAATTTATGCCTTTAAAGGCCGCCTCGGAGAGGGAGCCAAAGGTCTTAGCTAAACCCCAATTTACCGTTTTCCTGGCCCTTGTTGATGTGTTTGCTCGTGGATATTCGCTTAAAAATTTTGACTTACATTAACACATAAGTATATAATCACCTGATATGGAACGCATGCAATGTGCGGCATGTTGTGTTGTGCCGCCTGAAAGGTGGAAAAAAGTATAGATGGGATTTTTCAACGGTGTAATAAAGGCGCTTGGCTTTGACCCGAACGACAGGGCTGTGGCAAAGTATGACAAAAAGACGGAGATAATAGATTCCTACGAGGCGGAGGTTGAAAAGCTTTCCAACGAAGAGCTCGCGCAGTCCGCGGTGATCTTCAAGGAGCGGCTCGATAAGGGCGAATCTCTCGACGATATCATGCCAGAGGTGTTCGCGCGGGTGCGCGAGGTATCAAAGCGCACGCTGGGGCTGCGCCACTTTAAGGAGCAGCTGATAGGCGGCATGGTGCTTCACGACGGAAATATCGCCGAGATGAAGACGGGCGAGGGAAAGACGCTCGTCGCGACGCTCGCCGTCGCCCTTAACGCGATCGCTGGGAAGGGCGTTCACGTCGTCACGGTAAACGACTACCTCGCGGCGCGCGACGCCGCCTGGATGGGGCCCGTCTACCGCGGAATGGGGCTCACGGTGGGAGTGATATCTCCCTTTATGCCGGAGGAGGAGCGCTTCGCGGCCTATCGCTGCGACATAACCTACGGGACCAACAGCGAATTCGGCTTCGACTACCTGCGCGACAATATGGCGATCCAGAAGGAGCAGCAGGTACAGCGCGGCCATTTCTTCTGCATCGTCGACGAAGTCGACTCCATACTTATAGACGAGGCGAGAACGCCGCTCATCATCTCCGGTCCCTCGGAGGACGACACCGAGCCTTACCGCGTCGCGGACGGCGTCGCTCGCGAGCTTGCGAAGGGCGCTGATTTTGAGGTGGACGAGAAGGAGCGCAACCTCGCGCTCACCGAGGCCGGCATCGCCAAGGCCGAACGTATCATGAAGCTGCCGAACCTCTTCACGGATTTCGCGAACTCCTCCCTCTCGCACAAGATAGTGCAGGCGCTGAAGGCCCATCACCTTTTCCAGCGCGACGTCCACTATGTCGTCAAGGACGGAGAGATCGTCATCGTCGACGAATTTACCGGCCGCCTGATGTTCGGGCGCCGCTATTCCGACGGTCTCCATCAGGCGATAGAGGCCAAGGAGCGTGTGAAGGTCGGCCGCGAGAACCAGACGCTGGCGACGATCACGCTGCAGAATTACTTCCGTATGTATAATAAGCTCGCGGGCATGACCGGCACCGCGCTCACAGAGGCGGAGGAATTCAAAGAGATATACGGACTGGAGGTCATCGTCGTGCCTACACACAGGCCGATGGTGCGCAACGACCAGCCGGACGCCGTCTATAAGACGGCGGAGGAGAAATATATCGCGGCGGCCGACGAGGCCGCCGAGTTCCACGCCAAGGGGCAGCCGATCCTGATCGGAACGGCCTCCATAGAGCACTCCGAACGTGTCAGCAAGCTGCTGCGCGTGCGTAAGATCCCGCACAACGTCCTCAACGCCAAGGTGCATGACAAGGAGGCTTCGATCGTCGCCCAGGCCGGACGGTTAGGCGCGGTGACGGTAGCCACCAACATGGCCGGACGCGGGACCGACATCGTGCTGGGCGGAAATCCTGAGTTCCTCGCGCGCGAGGAGATCGAGAAGCAGGGGATAGACCCGGCGGCGGAGCCCATGCTCTACGCCGAGACCCTTGAAAAGTATAAAAAGATCTGCGCCGAAGAGCACGACAAGGTCATCGAGACCGGGGGGCTGCGCATCATCGGCACGGAGCGCCACGAGTCGCGCCGTATAGACAACCAGCTGCGCGGCCGTTCCGGGCGTCAGGGAGACCCCGGCGAGAGCCGCTTCTATATCGCCCTTGAGGACGACCTCATCCGCCTTTTTGGCGGCGACCGCATCTCCGGCATTATGGACAAGCTCGGCATGGAGACTGGCGAATCGATCGAACACCCGCTGCTCTCCAAAGCGATAGAAAACGCCCAGAAAAAGGTGGAGGAGATGCACTTCGACATCCGCAAACAGCTCCTCTCCTACGACAACGTTATGAACCGCCAGCGCGAAGCCATCTACAGGGAACGCGCGGAGATACTCGATGACGAGGACATTATCGGGCGCACCCTCGGAGTGCTTGAGGATACGGCGCAGGCGCAGATGGACAAAATCTTTGCCGACAAGAGCGCCGAAGAACCCGATGTGAAGTCCGTGAGCGTCCGCCTCAACGCGCTCTTCTGGCCCGGCATCGCCCGCCACCTTGACGGGGTTCAGGCGGAGGTCGAGCTGGAGGAGGCCCGCCCCAAGATTATCGAAGAGATACGCGCCCGTTTCAACCAGAAGACGCAGGAACTGGGAGAGGTTTTGTCGGAGCAGATATACAGATATATCTTCCTTGAAGTCCTCGATAAAAACTGGAAGGAGCACCTGCTCGCGATGGACGAGCTGCGCCGCGGCATCGGGCTGCGCGCCATCGGCCAGAAGGACCCGCTTGTCGAATATCAGTTTGAATCTTTCAATCTCTTCCAAGAGATGCTTGACCAGGTGCGCGAGGGCATTACGGAATTCGCCCTGCGCGTCTCGGTCGTCACCAAAGAACCGGAGAGAGAGGAACGCAGCAAGAAATGGCGCGAGAGCCGCGATCCCTTCGATATTCCGGCGGCCACCGGCGGAAGCTACAGCGACGATATGGAAAACCCCGGGGCCCTCGCGACTGCTCAGAAAACGCAGCCTGTAGTGAATGATATAAAGATCGGGCGCAATGACCCATGCCCATGCGGCAGCGGTAAAAAATACAAACAGTGCTGCGGAAAAAATAAATAGGTACGGGAGGCACGACATGAAGGATAATTTCTTTAAAAGGTCCGTTATCTTTGCCGCCGCGCTGCTGCTCCTCTCTTCGAGCGCCGTCGCCGCGCACGCGTGGAACAGCGCGGACGAGATCGCGCGCCTGAAAAAGGAAGTCCCCTCACTGGAGACCTTTGGTGAAAACAGCGCGGTCATCTGGCTGCGCAACAACGAGTCGCGGATGCTTGCCGACGGTTCGATGGAAAACCTGCGCGCTACCATCATAATGATGGGCGAGCGGGTGCCCGCCGATTGGAAGACGCTCCGCTATCCGGTCCCGGCAGACGGCTCACTCTCCATAGAGGAGGCCGCCTGGTACAACACGATGACGGGCATGAAGGAGGGCTCTCTGCCGGTAAATGAGGAAAAGCTCGCAGGCGGGGCCGCGGTGAAGGTCATATCGGTTCCGGACGACACCGTTGGCCGTGCCGTGGTGATCACCGTCAAAGAGAACCGTGCGAACCGTTACGGCGTGGACGAGACGGTCAATATGGCCGGCAGCCTGCCGATATGGGAGCAGAACGTCAGCGTCGAACTCCCGGAGGGGATGGAATTGTTCTGGATCGGCAGAGACATGAAAGATCCCGTCGTCGCCAGGCAGAACAATGTGCAGCGTTACAGCTGGCAGGTGATGAACCAGCTGCCGTGGCACGGAGAGGGTTTTGTCGTGAATGAACGCCCGATGCTTTCTTTCAGCTCCAAAAAAGGGGTGACGCACAGCCTTCGCATGCTTAATGATATCGCCAGGTCGATGCCCGCGCCTTCGGTGCCGGTTTCTATGAAGGGCGACGCGGCGCGCGCCGGGGCAAAGCTTATCGAATGGGTGACCGCGCCGGAGCGCACGCTCCGGGACTATCCGGCAAACTGGGTCCGCGCGGCGGACCGTATCCCCCCCGAGGGGCCGTGGACCCCATGGGAGCAGACCCTGCTCCTGAACAAGTGGCTTGCCTCGCAGGGCTGGACGGTATCCCTCTGGTGGGAGGCAAAAATGCCGCTGAACGCTTCGACACCGGCCTCGACGACGCTGTTTGCCTATCCCATCTTAGAGCTTAGGCCGAGAGAGGGCGCCAAACCATCATATTTCAAGGCAGGCCTGCCTTTTGCCTTCGACCGCCTTCCTTCGTCGATTGCCGGCTCGGAGATATACGGCTTGAAAGACGACGAATATGTGACGAAAAAACTTCCGTCAGGCTCTTCGTCGGAAAACCGCCTCGCGCTGCTGTGGCGGCTCAAGCTCGACGATCAGGGGCGGGCGGCAGGGACGCTTGACGTGACTGTCACCGGCGGCTGGAGCGACCTCTTTTCCGGAAACGAGGTCCCGTCGCTGAATAAGATCGGCCCCCTTCTTCTCGCGAAAATAAATTTCGCGATACCGGGAATGAATATCACGCCGACGGCGGTCGAGCCGCTCTCTGCCGGTTATAAACTTTCGTTTGACGTAAGGTGCGTCCCGGGGATAATACACGGCGGCAGCATGCTGCTCAGACTGCCCGGCGGAATCCCGCTGCTTGTCAGCGAGATGATCGGCAGGGAGAAAAAATACACGCTGCGCTTCCCCTTTATCATAGACCAGAAGGTCCGTATGTCGATGCCCGGAGGCTTCAAAATGCTGCAGACGCCGCCGCTCAAACAGCTTGGCTCCGGCACAAAGGCGATTCTTAAAGAGTCCATCACGCACTGGCCGAAGAAGGCTGAGCTGCTCGCGGACAGCACCTGGGTCGTGAAGAACCGTGAAATAGACGGCGTTCTGGCGCAGCTCCTCAGAGAGGAGCTTAACGCTTCTCTGAGATGGCCGGTGCTGGACCTGCCCTTCCGGAAGTAGCCTGGTATCTGAAAGATATTGCGCGATACGCGTTGAACATAGTTTCTAAAAAGCTAACAGATAAGGAGTGTCGGACTTGCAGAACATGACAGAGGAACTGAAACAGGCGCTTGATACCGCTGTAAAGGCGGTCGCCGCCGAGAAAGATTACCAGATACCGGAGGGTTTCATCGTGCGCCTTGAACGTCCGCGCCAGGAGGGGCACGGCGATTGGGCGACAAACATCGCGATGCAGCTCTCGAAACCATTCGGCGTTAAGCCGCGGGAGCTGGCCGAAGATATAATCGCCAAACTTCCGAAAGACTCCGTGGTGGAAAAGGCCGAAGTCGCAGGCCCGGGCTTTATGAACTTTACCCTCTCCGCGAACTGGGTGACGGAGACGGTCAAAAACGCGATCGAAAAGGGCGACGCCTACGGCAGGAGCGACATCGGCGGCGGTCGGCGCGTTCAGGTCGAGTTTGTCAGCGCCAACCCGACGGGGCCGCTTCACATGGGGCATGGCCGCGGCGCGGCGGTCGGCGATATAACGGCCGCCCTGCTGGATTTTGCCGGTTATGACGTCGAGCGCGAATACTACATAAACGACGCCGGCCTGCAGATGGAGCTGCTCGGCAAATCGGCGCAGGCCCGCTACTTTGAGGCGCTTGGGCGCGCCGGCGAAGCGCCGATGCCGGAAGACGGCTACCACGGCGAATATATGAGCGACATTGCGCGGAGCTTCGTTGAAAAATACGGCGACTCGCTGGCCGCCAAACCGCTGGAAGAGACGATAGAATTCTTCTCGCGGGAAACGGCCAAGATGGTCCTCGCCATAATCAGGAAAGACCTGGAGGACTTCGGCGTCAAGTTCGACGTCTGGTTCTCGGAGAAATCTCTCTACGACGACAACCTTGTCGAACCGGCGATGGAGGCGCTCAAGGCGCGCGACTACGCGTACGAGGATGCGGGAGCCCTCTGGTTCCGTTCGACGATGTTCGGCGACGACAAGGACCGCGTCCTTATTCGCTCAAACGGGATGCCAACATACTTCACCTCCGACGTCGCCTATCTCAAGAATAAATACGACCGCGGCTTCGAGAAAAACATCTACGTCTGGGGTGCCGACCACCACGGCTACGTGCCGCGTCTCAAGTCGGTGAACAAGGCCTTCGGCTTCCCCGACGACGGCATCGAGGTGCTGCTCATCCAGATGGTGAACCTCCTTCGCGACGGCAAGCCCGTACAGATGTCGAAACGTGCCGGCACGATCGTGACGCTGCGCGAGATCATGGACGAGGTCGGCCGCGACGCCGCCCGCCTCTTCTTCGTGATCCGCCGCTGCGACAGCACCGTCGACTTTGACCTTGAACTTGCCAAAAAGGCATCTTCGGAGAACCCGGTGTTCTATATCCAGTATGCGCACGCGCGTATCTGCAGCATCAAACGCGAGCTTGAAGAACGCGGCATCCCGATGCCGACGATGGAAGACTTCGACGTCTCGCTGCTCGCCGATCCGACGGAGATCAACCTTGCCAAGGCCATCTCGCGATTCCCGGAAGAGATCGCGAAGGCCGCCGAGGAGACGGCGCCTCACCGCCTCGTCTACTACGCGACGGAGCTCGCAGAGGCTTTTCACGCCTTCTATAACGCGCAGCGCGTCCTCGGCGTCGAGGAAAACGTGATGAAGAGCCGCATACTTCTAATGGAGGCGGCGCGCGTCACGCTGAAGAACGCGCTGGGCATCCTCGGAGTCTCCGCTCCCGAAAAGATGTAGGGACGCGGCGCCCGGACGAGCTTTTAAGATGAACGCGCCGAAACTGCGCTGGGTGCTCTTCGGAGCGGCGGTGACCTTTTTGATAGCGGTGCTTCTGACCTCCTTCTTCAAGGAGATCGAGAAGATAGACGTGCTCGCCGCCACGCTCGACAAGCGGATGGAGGAGCTGGTAGGCGTGGAGCGCGAGACGCAGAAGCTGAAGCAGGACATCCGCTATTACAGCACGCCCGAGGGGATCGCGCGCCTTGCCACCGAGCAGTTCAACCTGGTGCAGTCCGGCGACAGGATCTATAAAATCGAGATAACTTCAAAGGATAGCTTGCCATAGCCGTCCTCTTAAAGTATAATAATTCATTGTGTTTCCCTGCCTCCTCGTAAGGAGGAGGCCAGAGTCCAAAGGGAGGAGGTGAAGTACGTGCGGTCTTACGAAATGGTTGTAATTTTTAAGGCTGATATCGAGGATCATAAAACAGTATCCGAGGATACGGCCGAGATCGTGCGCGGATTGGGAGCAGAGGTTGAGAAGATCGACCTGTGGGGCAAAAAGCGTTTTGCCTATCCCATCGACAAACAGCTAGAGGGTTTCTATACTCTCTACACGTTTAAGCTCGACCCCGCGCAGGTTAAGGAAATGGAACGTCTCCTTAGCCTCAAACCTTATGTTGTACGCCAGATGGTCGTCAACCTTGAGGAGAGGTAGATCTTATGTCAAGAGGATATAACAGGACCGTGCTGATGGGCAACCTAGCACGCGATCCGGACGTAAGGTTTACGCCCAACAAACAGAAAGTGGCGCGCATCACGGTAGCCATAGGACGCCAGTGGAAGAACAAGGCCACCGGCGAGCTTCAGAGCCATACGGATTTCATTCCGGTCGTGGCTTGGGGCGCATCCGCGGATCTCTGTGAGCGCTACTTGAAGAAGGGGCGCCCCGTATTGGTGGAGGGAAGGATCACAGTGCGTGATTTTGACGACATCAAGACAGGACAGCACCGTTGGGTCACGGAGGTAGTAGCTGAAAACATCGTTCTTCTGAGCTCCGGGCGCAGAGATGATGAGGGTTCGGGCGGTTATCAGCAGCAGAGTTACGGCGGAGGGCAGCAGTTCGGTTACGGACGCGCGCCGCAGCCGCAGTCGGACGCCATGGCGGCTCCCGATATGGGCAGCCTTAGAGGCGAAGCCGGCTTTGAAGATGATTTCCCGCTTGACTTTTCTGAACTCGGAGGCCCCGATTCGTCAGGAGACGTAGAGATACCGTTCTAGTAGAAAGAGGTGGATTGGCAATGGAAAACGCATTCAACCGCAAGCGCCGCAAGCGCAGGCCGAAGGTATGCCATTTCTGTGTAGATAAAGTCGAACATATAGACTACAAGGAAATCGACAAGCTTAAGAAATATATAACGGAACGCAGCAAAATAATCCCCCGCCGTGTAACCGGTACGTGCGCGAAGCATCAGCGTCAGCTGACGCGCGCGATCAAGCGCGCGAGGCTTATCGCGCTGCTGCCCTTTACTTCCGATTAAATCGGCGTTTATAAGCGCGATTTGCGTCATAACATAGGGCTCTGGCGTCCTCGCCGTATTAATATACGGCTCCGGTTCCAGAGCCCTAAGTTATTTAGCAACTCGCACTTCTAAACGCCGATTTACGCGATTGGAAGTGAACGGTAAATTGTGATTTATCTTGTCATGCCGGCACTGGTACTCCGTCGCCCCGGGCTTGACCCGGGGCCAAGCGGCTCCATGTTTTTGCCCCACCAGCGCATGTAAAATCAACGCCACTGGGCTCCGGCTCGGAGGCCGGAGCGACGGAAGGGCGCTAAATCGCTATTTATCGTTTACTTCCAATCGAGTAAATCGCGGTTTATCTTTTCCTCTGCGAAGATCTTCGCGAGATGTCGGGAGCCTTCCGTAAAATCTTTTAACTGCTGTTATAATATGTGAGAGCTGTGGATCGTGGGCTCTCTTTTTTAGTAAAGACAGGCGGAGGTTTGACGTGAAAGGTAAAGTTATTTTTGAGTGGTTTTTCTGGGTATTGCTCAGCGCCCTGATGTTTGGGGCCGGTATTGACATCGCCTTTCTGTCGCCTCTTATCATTCTTGCGGCTCCGGCGCCGATGATGATACTTGTCTGCCGGCAGGGAGTGCGCGAGGGGGCGCTTGGCGCGCTTTTCGGGACGGTCTTCGTCTACGCGTTTATGGGTCCCGTCTCCGCTTTCCTGTATACCTGCGAATTCGGCTTGCTCGGGCTTTTGATGGGCATTCTGATCGTCAAGGTGCAGAACGGGGCTGACTATGTCGTTCTCGCGATCGCCGTTTCGCTGGCGGTTAAGATGCTGCTGATGGGCGTGTTCACCTATGCCGCCGGAGTGAATCCGTTCGTGATGACGCCGGAAGCGGCGCGGGGACTTGCCTCGTCCGTCGCGGCGGCGCTGTCGCATGGCGGCGTGCCGGTGTCGCCCGAGGCCGTGAACGCCTACGTCGAGACGATGGCGCAGACTGTTTCGCTGATGATGCCCGCGATGCTGATACTCTTCGCGGCGGCGGATACCATAGCCGGCTATGTGCTTACGCGGCTCTATTTCAAGAGGGTCGGCGGCGTGAAGCTGCCGCTTTTGCCGCCCTTCGTACACTGGCGTTTCCCAAAGAATATATTCTGGGCGCTGCTGGCGGCGCTCGTCCTCGATATGCTCTCCAAAGCTTTTCCCGACGAGGGGCTTTACCGGATGCTTTCTCTGAACCTCATGGAGGTGCTGCGCGGGATTTTCCTTATCGAAGGCCTTTCGCTGCTTTGGTATTTCATGAGCGCCCATAAGTTAAACAGGGCCGTTCGGGTGGCGCTGACGCTCTTCTGCGCCTTTTTCGCGCCCGTCTCGTACGTGCTGTCGATGGTCGGCATCTTTGACATATGGTACGATTTACGCAAGCGTATTAAATTAAGGAGGAAATAGAAATGAAGGTCATTTTAAAACAGGATGTCGCAAAGGTTGGTAAAAAGGGAGATCTGGTTGAGGTTTCGGACGGATACGGACGCAACTTCCTCGTCGGACGCGGTCTCGGCGAAGAGGCGACGCCGGGAAGGCTGCGCGAATATCAGGAGTTCCAGAAGACGCAGAAGGCGCGCGACGACAAGCGACAGAAGTCGGCGGAGGAGATGAAGAAGAAGCTCGGCGGAAAGCTCGTCTCCGTAAAGGTCAGCGCTGGCGAGGGCGGGAAGCTCTTCGGCAGCGTAACTTCGGCCCAGGTGGCGGAGGCCCTTTCGGCGCAGTTTGGAGCCGGCATAGACAAGAAAGATATCAAGCTTGACGAGTCGATCAAGCAGGCCGGCTCATACGCCTTCAGGATAAAGCTCTATCCCGGCGTCGAAGCCGAGATGACGCTCAAGGTGGAGAGCGAATAGATTTTGGAAAACGGTAGCGGCATAGACAGAATACCGCCGTTCAACCTCGAAGCGGAGAGGTCTGTCCTGGGTTCGTGCCTCATTGACGCCGAGGCCCTGAACGCCGTCATGGAGGGGCTCTCCGCCGAGGATTTTTACGATCCGCGCCACCGCAAGGTCTTTGAGGTTATGGAGTCCATGGCGGCGCGCAATGTCGCCGTCGATTCTCTCACATTCAGGGATGAAATAAAGAAGCAGAACCTTGAGGAACGCCTGGGGGGAATATCTTTCATCGCCTCGCTGATGGAATCGGTGACGACGACGGCGAATATCGAATATCACATCGGTATCGTGCGCGACAAGTCGATACACCGCTCGCTCATCGTTGTCGGCAGCGATATTTCTAAGCTCGGTTTCAGCGATGAGGTCGAGGTGGACGACGCGCTGGAGACCGCGGAACAGCGGGTCTTCGAGATCGCGCGGACCGGCAAGACCACAAATATACGTTCCACGCGCGAGGTGCTGACGTCGGCGATGGCCGATATAGAAAAGCGTCTCGCGGGGGGGCTCGCCGTCACCGGCGTGCCCTCTGGATTCAAAGATTTTGACAGCATGTCCGCCGGCCTGCAGCCTGGCGGGCTTTACATATTGGCGGCACGCCCCTCGATGGGAAAGACGGCCTTTGCGATAAACATCGCGCAGTACGCCGCGATGCAGGAGAATATCCCCGTCCTCGTCTTCAGCCTTGAAATGTCGGCGGAGCAGATAGTCCAGCGAATGCTCTCCTCGGAGGCGAAGGTCAATCTCCGGGCTCTCTTTGAGACCAAGCGCCAGCAGAACGAACAGTGGAAACGGCTGAAGGATGCCGCGGCGGCGATCGAAAAGAGCCCGGTCTTTATCGACGACAGCTCGCCGCTGAATACGATGGAGCTGCGCGGCCGCTGCCGCCGCTTTTTCGCGAAGCACGGCGAGGGGCGCGGGCTCATCGTCGTAGACTACCTGCAGCTGATGCAGGCGGCGCGCCGGATAGAGAACCGCACCCAGGAGGTCTCGGAGATCTCACGCACGCTGAAGAGCATCGCGCGCGAATTCAAGGTGCCGGTGCTCGCGCTCTCGCAGCTTTCGCGCGACGTTGAAAAACGCGAAAAAAAGAAGCCGCAGCTTTCGGACCTGAGGGAAAGCGGCGCGATCGAGCAGGACGCCGACATGGTGATCTTCCTCTACCGCGAGGCCTACTACGCGCAGGAGAACGACACGAACGACGCGACGGCCGAGGTCATCATCGCGAAAAACCGCAACGGCCCCACCGGAAAGGTAGACCTCGTCTTCTTCCGCGAATTCGCGCGGTTCGAGAACGGATACAGCAGCGGATACTAAGCCGGCCCCCCTTTGTAAGGCGCGGCGAAAATGGGTGATTTTGATGAAAATATCAAGCAAAAAGAAAACTAAGGAGCAGAAAAGCTTGGGGATGCTGCTTGCCGGCGGCCCCGTACAGTTGGTGCCGCGGTGGGTGTTTTATCCGCTGATATTCGTTTCGCTCGCGCTGCCGAATCTGATATTTTCCGGCGTGAGCTGGTTCGATACCCTGCATATTATGAAGTGGGCCTGGACGATGGTGCCGGTCGCCCTCATATCGCTGATCGGCGGTTCCATCCTGGCGCTTTACGGCGCCGAGCGCACCGGCTTCCGTCTCGACCTCTTCGGCGGCGTCTGGTTCTCGCTGCTGGCGTTTGTTTCGCTGCAGCCGCTGTGGGCAGATATCTTCGCGCTCTCGACCTATATGAAGGAGTGGTTCTTTTTCGCGACGCTGCTCGCCGCCTATATCTTCTGCTACAATCTTTTCACGGGCGATAAGGCGCTGCGCTGTCTGCTGTGGCTCGCGAACCTCAACGCGGCGGTGAATATCATCTTCGCCGAACTGCTGATCCGTGACCTGAACGGACCGTTCTGGTTCATTATGAACGTCCCCGGGAATTATATCGGCAACACCGGGCAGCAGGAGATGTTCGGCCTCTGGATGGCGATGGCCGCGATGAACGGCATCTTCCTACACATGGTATACTCGCAGCTTTCAGAGGCGGAGGCCGGTAAATACCGGAATATAAAATACGCCAACCTCGTCATGTTGGCCTTCAACTCGTGGGGGTTATGGAATTCGACGACGCGCGCAGGGATGCTCTCTCTGATGACGGGAACGATCATCCTTTCCGTCATTATCTGGAACTGCAAGCCGCGGAAGCTGCTGAAGAACGTCGGCTTCGCCGCGCTGCTGGTCGCCGTGATGCTCGTGGTCAATATCTGCATGGGCTACTTCGGCTGGAGCCGCGCCTACGCGCTGATAAACAAGACCTCGGATATGTTGATGAATACCGCGAACTTCGGCGCGCGCCGTGAAATATGGATCACGAGCTGGAACGTCATCAAGAAGCACCCGATCGCCGGCGTAGGCCTCGGCCACTACAAATGGCATTACCTCGAAGGGCAGCGGGAGGCGTTCAGGGATCATCCCGACATGAAGTGGCAGTTCACCTACTGGGCCCACAGCGAATATTTACAGTGGATGGCGGAGTTCGGCATCTTCGGGACGCTGATCCTGCTGGGAGCGGCGGCATGGTGGATATGGAGCTTTGTCCGCGCGCTCACGCAGAAAAAGGACCTCTCTTACGCCGCGATGTGGGGCTGCGCCGTCGTCTATCTGATCTGGTTCGACGCCATCTTCAGCCGCCCCTTCCACCGGATAGAGAATATCGTCTGGCTCCCGCTCGCCTTCGCGCTCTCCAACAGGCAGCTGCTGCCGTCTTCGGTGAGGTTCAGCGAGATAAGGCACGGCTTTATTTACAGGCTCCTCGGCCTTTTTTTCGCCGTCGTGGCCGTCGTGGGAATGTTTTTCCTTTATTCGGGCTGCCGCGCGGATAAGTATCTGCGGGCGGCGACGATGACGAACAGCGCCTCCCTGCAGCGCTACCGCATAGACGAGGCTCGCCGCAGCCTGATGGGAAAGGATGAGGCGAACGAACAGCTTGCCTATCACCTGCTCGCCGTGGCGAACGCGACGAAAAAACCGGAGGATCTCGCCGCCGGCATCGAGCAGCTTTACCGCAGCTTCCATACGAGGCCGCAGGCAAAGCAGCTCATGGAGCTGATAAACCTCGCTCAGCGCACCGGCAACCAGCGGCTGCTCTCCGAGCTCGCGCGCTATCTGCATCCAACGGCCTACGGGAGCGCCCCCGGCAGCGCCGCGCCGCTGTCAAAGTAGATGAGGTTCGGACGCCGCTCCGGATTCACTCTTATTGAAATAATGCTCGTAGTGGGGCTGATCGGCATCATCGCGACGGCCGCTCTGGCCCCGCTTGTCTTTACGGTCCGTTCGCTTGAGGAGGCCCAACAAAGATGGGGCACCTCCCACAACACCGCCGCGGCGGTGGAGAAGATATATTCGGACGTGCGCCGCGTCGTCCCCAACCCTTCGTTTTCGACGTTTAAGATCATCCATAAGAGCGGCCTCTCGACCGAGGCCGACGACCGCCTCGTGGTGTGGAGCGCCGCCCCGAAATACGAGGGCAAAAACGTCGGCGTGGTCGTCTATAAGATCGTGGCCAAGGGCGCTCTCAATAACGCGAAGCCCGGGCTCTACCGCTGGGTGCTCGTCAACGTCCCCTCGGCCGCCGCCGTATCGGGGGATATTTCCGGCGGTTCTTCCTCCGAACCGGAGACGCCGATGGATGTGAACACCGACGAGCTCGACCCTAAGAAGGGCAAGCTCATCCTCGCCGACGCCGCGGGGGTAAAATTTTATGTCTGGAAGGAGAATAAATGGGAGCAGGAATACGACGGGAAGCTCCCGAAACTCCTGAAGACCGAGATCGCCGCCAAGGACGGGCGTTATTCGCACACGGAGAGGTTTCCCAATGCGGCGGAGAAGTAGCGGTTTCATCCTCATATCGGTGCTGCTATCCACCACCATGCTCATTACGGCGGCTACGGCCTTCGCCTGGTTCGCGCGCACGGAGGCGCGCCGCGCGGCGGCACGGGAGAATATCCTCAAATGCCGCAACGCGGCGGAGATCGCGGTCGGCGTCATCGGCGAAAAGATAGCCTCGGACAACAATAAATACGACAGCCTCACCGAACCCCTTTACGCGCCAGGGCAGCTGACGAAAATTGAGATAGGCGATTATGATATTTCCGTTCAAATAACGCCGTTAAATGATAGAATATCTGTAAACGGCCTTTTACTTCCCGACGGCGTCACTCTCCGCTCGGAATATGAGACGGCGTGGAATAATATCTGGGAGGAGCTGGAGCGTCCTGAACTCGCGGCGACGGTGCTTGACTTTATCGATAAGGACAAGAACCAGAAGCTCGGCGGCGCGGAGCGCGACGGCAATATAAACAGGCTCATATCGGATCTTGACGAGCTAAAGGCGATAGCGGAGGTCGACGATGCCGTGCTTTATGGCGGCAAAGAACATCCGGGCGGCCTCGCGAAGTATTTTACCGTACCGGGCGGTCAGAAGATAAACATAAACGTCGCGGCGCCTGAGATGATAGAAAAGCTTGACGACGGCCTGTCGCTGTCTCACGCGCAGAATATCGCGGCGCAGCGCCTTATTTCGCCGCTCACGAGCATGGATGACCTGAAACGGGTCCCCGGATTCCCCGCGGCGCTCGCGACGAAGCTGGCGAATGTCATCGGTTTTGAGAGCACTCACTTTCTGCTTGAAGTGAATGTCAAAGACAGGACCGGCAACGCCAGGAATTATCGGGTTATAGTGGAGCGCAGCGGCAAAAAATGCGGGATATTCAGTTGGTATGAATAAATTATCCCACGAAGCGGCGGCAGTATTGCGGTTTCAACCAGAGAGGAATGGTCTGCGCTGATAAAGAGTCGTAATTTAATGGAGAAAATAGCCTTCGCCGCCAAGCCGGCGGCGGCTTCGAATAAGATAAAGTTTTATCATCTTTCCTGCGAGAAAGGCGAGCTTCCGCTGGCCGGCGAGACAGAGGCATATTTCATTCCCTTCCGTACAGCCACGGTCTTTCCCTTCTCTTTCCCCTTCGGGCGCAAGGTCAACCTGAGGAACGCGGTCTCACTCACCTTCAGGCCCGTCCTCGGCGAACAGGAGTCCAAGCTTTCGCTGGTGCCGCAGGTCACGGAGCAGCGCGTCAACCTTACGCGCGGCGCGGCCTGGTTCGTCGCTAAAGAAGAGATTTCAGAATATGAGGAACTCCTGGGCAAAAAGAGTATCTTTCTTCCGGCTCCGGCCGCCTTTGCCTCAGAGGTCGGCGGCAACGGCCTTATCGTGTGGCATGAGGGGAATTCCTCATGCGCGCTGTGGCTTGAGGACTATACGCCGCAGCTTTACAGATACGCTCCCGATCCCGAGGGCGGCGCGGAGGCTCTCGCGCAGTGGATGCGCAGCTATGCCTCCTCGATAGGCAAGGAGATACCGGCGGAGGATATCCGCATATTTTGCGCGGAGGATGTTTCTCTGGGCGAGCTGAGGCGCGCCGCCGCCGCGACCTTTGCCGCCGCCCCCGGCCTCGCGCACCTGGACCTCTCCAACCGCGGCGCCTCGATGGCCGAACGGTATGAGGCCTTTTTCAATACCGCCTTCCGGAGCATAAAGATCGCCTCGGCGGCGGGCCTTATGTTTTTCATTCTTTCGCTTGTGATACTCATACAAAATAAATATATGGCGGAATCATTCGCCGCCGCGCCCTCCGAGGTGTACCGGCTCGCGATGGGCGAGGTCAGCCGCAGCCCGCTCGCCTCGATCACAAAGAGGATGCGCCTTCTGACCGGAGGTGGCGTCCAGCTTACGCTGGAGGGAACGCTCGCCAACTTCGGCGCGGCCTGGAAGACGCTTCCCGCCGGAACGGATATCAAGGTCGACGCCATCCGCTACGGACGCGAACGCACGGAGATAGAGGGGCAGGCGCCGAAGACGGACAATATCCAGCAGCTGCGCGACGCGCTCGCGAAGAACGGTTTCGCCGTCAAGCTCGGCGATGTGCAGCAGATACCGGGCGGCGGCATGCGTTTCACGCTCAACCTTACGGAAGGGGGACGTGAGAAATGATCTCTATCGAAGAACTGCGCGCGATGCCGGACGCGAAGCGCCTGCAAAGGGGGCTGCTGGCCGCGGCGCTGATATGGCTCGCCGCGCTGGCCGCATTCTCTTTCGCGCTCTCCGCCATGAGAGAAAACGAGGACCGGCTGAACGACGCGGAACGGGTGCTGAACGCGGCGATAACGGTGAAATCCTACCCGCAGCAGGGGACCGTTTTCGGAAAAGAGCCGCTCTCCGCCGTATCGGAGATAATAGACAAACTTGGACTGCAGGGCAAGGTGAACCAGCTCGCCTCGTCGCCGACAGGCCTTGTGCTTCAGGTCAACCGGCTCTATCACGAGGAGCTGGGCAAACTTGTGGAGGATATCCAGAGGAACGGGCTTTCGGTAAAGACGGCCGAACTCCGCCTGATGACGGGGCAGAAAGACGGCCGGCTGATCAACGTGACGCTGACGATAGAGGGTGAGGCTCAATGATGAAACTCCTGCGCAACGCCGCGATAACAGCCGTTGGACTCGTCTGCGGGCTGCTGCTCTTCTTCCCCTGGTCGACCCTCGCGGGAACTCTGGCCTCGGCGGCGGCGAGCGTGGCGGCGGAAAACGGCATCTTCCTCACGATCTCCTCGTCGGAGACATCAGGGTTGTTTTCAAAGAGCTTCACCTATAGCGGGGTGAACGCCGACTTCCCCGTATTCAGATTCAGCGCGGTAGAGGTCACTGTCACTCCCTCGATAATCTCTTCGCTTTTTTCGGAGACGAAGAGCTGCCGGCTTGAGATGGGGCGCGGCAGCGTCGTCCCCGTCACGAGACAGGCCTTTGAATGGAACGGCGGCACGGCTGATATCTCGCTCACGCCGCAGTCGCTGATGATAGAGAACATCGCCCTCGC
The DNA here is from genome assembly GCF_000585335.1 of Cloacibacillus evryensis DSM 19522. Lineage (NCBI taxonomy): Bacteria > Thermotogati > Synergistota > Synergistia > Synergistales > Synergistaceae > Cloacibacillus > Cloacibacillus evryensis. The sequence goes on along the minus strand of NZ_KK073872.1, from coordinate 2,683,718 downwards.
CGGCAAGACCTCGGCCACCGGCTTTGCGGAACTGTCGCGCGAGACGGGAAAGCTGACGCGCGCGAAGATGCTTATCAAGGTTCCGGCGGAGCTCGACCGCGCCCTTGAAATGGCTGGCAAGATGGGGATGGCGCCGCTCACGAAGGTGAAGAGCGGAGAATGGAGGATCGAAAGATGAATTTTATCTCCTCCGTAAAAGATAAGATGGCGGACCGCCTCAAGTATGACGGCTCCTACGAACAGATAATAAAATTTTACGTTTACCTCCGCTCGCCCTTTGCCGGCGGAGGAAGGGACAAAGGGGCCGGCAGCGCGCGTATGCTGGCGCCGGCGCTTTTGCTCTGCGGCCTCTTCGCCGCTCTATGTCTCTGCTGGATGGTCAAAGGCGTCCTGCTTTCTCTGCGCCTTGACGCCGACATCGCCGCCGCCTCCGGGGTGAGCGGACGGGCGCCGTCGTTTGCCAACGCCGGCGGAAGCGGCGGGCTGGGCGACTTTACCGCCGCGAATCCCTTCGGGGCAGATCTTCCCGTGAAAGAGGAGAACGGCGCGTCCGCGCGCGCGGCGGCGCTCGATTCCCTGTCGCTCCAGGGGACGCTGCCCAATATAGGCGCCTGGATAGACGGCCCCGACGGGACGCAGCTCTATCTGAAAGGGCAAAACGTGAGCGGATACACGCTGGAAAAGATAAAGTACGGCGAGGTGGTCCTCTCCGACGGGAAAGAGGAGCACTCGCTCTATTTATTCCTCTCGGGAGGAACGGCGGCAAAGTCCGCCGCTCCCTCGTCCGCATCGTCTTCCGCTCAGCAGCCATCCGGGCCGAAGCTTGACTTCTCCGGCATCGAACCGGCAAAAGAGGGGCAGGAGGGGGCCGTGCCGCGCGAGCTCGTTGACGCGCTGCTGATGAACCCCTACGACGAACTGGGCAAGCTGCGCATGACTCCGGCGGAAGACGGTTCCGGCATGAAGCTTGAACGCATCGCGCCCGACAGTGTCTTCGCGCGTGTCGGCGTCTCACAGGGAGACGTCATACAGGCGATAAACGGCGTTGCCATATCCAATATGGCTGACGCCGCCAACGCCGTGAACTCGCTGATGGCGGGGACGCGCTTCGACGTTACGGTCCAGCGCGGAGGAAAGCCGCTCGCCCTCAAGTATCAGGTGAAATGAAGTATGTCACGGCGGCGGAGCGGTTTCACCCTCATAGAGGTGATGATCGCCGTCATGGTGCTCGCACTCTCCACAACGGCGGCGATAAGGCTTGTGATAATGGCGCAGAACACGCTCTCCGCCGTCAAGGACAAGGAGGGCCTCATAAACGCCGCGCAGGCGGTGGAGGCCGGGATATCTACGGAGGAGCTCTCCGATGTCGGTACCAGCGGTGACTTTAAGTGGGAGACGAAGGACAAGGAGACAGAGATGTTCGGCGAGGGGTTCGGACGTCTTGATTTTGACAAAGCTGCCTCCGGCGACGGCGCCGAGCCCGTGCGCGTAAAATGGCGCGAGATCACCGTCGCCGATAAAAAAGATAAAAAGATAACGCTCTACATCCCGTCGAAGGAGGATTCCGAGGAAAACGTTGCGGAGGGGCTGTCGGCCGATAAAAGTGAAAAAAGCGAAAACACTGGACAGAGTGGGAAAAAATGAACTGCCTTTATAGATAAATATCGCAGCAGGAATTAGGAGTGGTAGGTAATGCACAGCAAGAAAAGGTTTTTCTATACATTATTCATAGCGGCGGCCATCTCCGTATCCGCATGCACCATGTCGACGGCGGCTGAGCCCGACCAGGAGGAGCTGAACCTGATCAAGGCCGCGCAGGAGATGAGGGCGGCGGGGCGCGTACAGCTGAACTTCAAAGACCTCGATATGGCGAAATTCATTCGCTTTATGTCGGAGCTTCTCGGCGAAAACATCCTTGTGAACCCCGGGGTCTCCGGCAAGGTCTCCGTCGTCTCGCCGAAGGCAGTCACGCTCAAGGAGGCGCGGCAGGTGATGCTCTCCGTGCTTGAGATGAACAACCTTTCGATACAGGACATGGAGGGCTATTCAAAGGTCGTGCCGCTCTCCACCGGGGGCACCGCGAGCAATATGATCGTCAAGGGAGACCAGAGCGTCGACCCGAGCGATACGATAATGGTGCAGCTCGTGCCGCTGAGCTATGTCAAGGCCGGTTATGTCGTTTCGCCGCTCAAGACGGCGATCCCGCAGATACAGATCTCGCCGATCGGCAACGGCAGCTCCGTATTGCTCGTAGGCAAGGCGGCGCTGCTCTCCCGCGCCGTGGGCGTCATCCGCGCCATCGACGCTCCGGACAGCATCCGCACGATAAAGGTCTGCACGCTGCAATATGCTAACGCTAAGCTGCTCGAAGCGCAGCTCAACGCGGTCGCGAAAGACGCCTCCTCAAAGCTCGCGGGGATGGTGGCGGTCTCCGACGAACGCACCAAGAGGGTGATCCTCGTCGGCAGCAGCCAGAACATCCGCGAGGCGGACCGCATCATCAAATCGCTCGACGTCCCCTCGCGGACCGAGAACTTCCACGTCTACCGGCTGAAAAACGCCGACGCGAAGACGGTGGCGGAGCAGCTCTCGCAAATACTCTCCGTCGCCGCGAAGCTATCGCCCGACCCCAAGGGCGCGATGCCCTCGACGGTCGTGCCCGACCTGCCGACGAACAGCCTGGTATTTACGGCCACGCAGGAGCAGTTCAATTCCCTCAAAACCATCCTCGAACAGCTTGACACGCAGCCGAAGCAGGTGCTGCTGCGCGGCATGATCGCCGAGGTCAGCCTCAACAAGCTCAACAGCGCCGGCATCGACTGGGCGGCCTGGGGCGGCGACATCTTCGGCAGCATAGTTGGGGCTGGTAATATACAGCTTGGAAACACCGCCGTGCCGTCAGACATACAAACGCTTTATCAGAGTTTAATAACAAAAGAGGAAACAGTTCCTTTATATGATAAAAATGGCAACTACCTTGGTAATAGTACAACATCAAATACCCAGGGGGCGGGGCTTGTATATGCCTACATAAAGCTGCTCAACAAGTTCGACGCGGTCAACGTCCTCTCGATGCCGCGCCTGATGTGCACCGACAACCTTCAGAGCTCGCTCCAGGTGGGGCAGGTCATCCCGCAGCTCAAGGGCAGCCTTACGAACCAGACGAACACTAACTCTGTGACGAACACCTATGAATATAAGGACGTCGGCCTCATCCTCACGGTGACGCCGCACATCAGGAGCGGGAACCTCGTCGCGCTCGACATCGAACAGCGCATCGAAGACCTGCTGACGACGACCAACTCGACGACGCCGATCACCTCGAAACGCGAAGTCAAGACCAGCGTCCTCGTCGCGAACGGCGAGACGGTCGTCATCGGCGGCCTCATCAAGGAGGCGGAGAAGGAGCTGAAAAACCGCGTGCCGCTCTTCTCCTACATCCCGTTGATCGGAAACCTCTTCAAGTCGCAGGAAAAACAGCGCGAAAAGGTCGACCTGATGATCTTCCTTACGCCCTATATACTTGAGACGCCGCAGCACGCCTCGAAGATCACGAACGAGATCATCACCGACGGACAGAGGCTCAGCGAGGCGGAGCGCATCCTGCTGCAGCGCAACAACGAGGACTATCTTAAATCGACAAAACAGCAGGGGATCACGCGGGAAATGCTCGACCCGCACGGACAGCTCCCCGGCATGGGAACATCCGACGATGTGAAGCCGCGGGAAAAAGCGCCCGCAAATAATACGGATAAGCAATAAGATGACGGAGCAGTCGCTGAAAGACTTGAACATAACGCCCGAGAGCGTGCTTGAGCTTATCCCTTCGGGGGTGAGTCTGGACGCGCTGCGCGACAAGTGTTTCGTGCCCATCTCTCGGGACGGGGAGGTCGTCACCTTTGCGGCGGCTGACCTTTCCTGCATCGTCGAGACGCAGCTGCTTGCGGCCTCAATGGGAGCCAGCGCCGACGCCAGGCTCTTCCCCCCCGCGGAGATACAGAACCTCATCCGCGGCCTCTATGACATCAAGAGCGGAGTTGGGCAGGATACGCTGAACGCCATCGAAGAGGTGGACGACCTCTCCGAGCTCGCGCGCCAGGAGGTCATGAGCGACAGCGTCGACGCGCCGGTCGTCAAGCTCGTCAACGGCATCCTCATGGAGTCCCTGCGCGAGCGCGCGACGGACATCCACATCGAACCTTACGAGGACCGCGTCGCCGTGCGCTACCGCGTCGACGGCGTCCTCTCCGACCGCTACGCCCTCTCCAAGGGCCATCAGTCGCCTGTGACGAGCCGCATCAAGGTCATGGCCAACATGGACATCGCCGAGCGTTTCGTGCCTCAGGACGGGCGCATCGGCATCAGCCTCGGAGACCGCCTCGTCGACATCCGCGTCAGCTCGCTGCCGACGCAGCACGGCGAACGCCTCGTGCTGCGCCTGCTCGACAAGACGCGTGGTCTGCTGACCCTTGAAGACCTGGGAATGAAGGCCTATGAACGCGAAAGGCTGGAAAACCTCATCCGCCGTCCCAACGGCATGATACTCTTCACGGGGCCGACCGGCTCCGGCAAAAGCACGAGCCTTTACGCGATCCTGCAGGCGCTCGCGCGGCCGCAGGTGAACATCATCACCGTCGAAGACCCGATAGAATACGACCTGCCAGGCGTAGGCCAGGTGCAGGTCAACGAAAAGGCGGGGCTCACCTTCGCCAACACCCTGCGCTCGATCCTGCGCCAGGACCCCGATATCATCATGATCGGAGAAATGCGGGACTTCGATACCGCGCACATCGGCATTCAGGCTTCGCTTACGGGGCATTTAGTCTTCTCCACGCTCCACACCAACGATTCGATCAGCGCCGTCACGCGACTCTCCGACATGGGCGTCGAGCCATACCTAATCTCCGGCTCGCTGCTCGGCGTCGTCGCCCAGCGCCTCGTGCGCCGCGTCTGCCCGCACTGTAAAAAAGAGATACCGACCTCCGGCGTCGTCCTCAGAAACGGCATCGAAAAGGCCTGGCGCGGCGCCGGCTGCGAACGCTGCAACGGCACCGGCTACCGCGGACGTTTCGGCCTCTACGAACAGTTCGACGTCACTCCCGAGATACAGGACGCCATCGCCCGCGGCGCACCGATGCACGAGCTGCGGGACCTCGCGCGCAAGGGTGGTTTCGCGACACTGCTGGAGCTTGGGCTGCAGGCCGTCCGCGAGGGAGAGACGACGCCGGAAGAGATGCTGCGCGTCGTCGGCGAGGTGTAGCCGATGCCGCTCTTCAAGGCCGAAGTCTACACCCTTACCGGGGAGAAAAAACAGCTGCGCAAGGAGGCGCCGAGCGAAAACGACCTGCTCCGCGAACTCGGCGAGGCGAAATATGTAATAATCAGCGTGAAAGAAGAAAAACCGCGCACATGGTCCTTCTCCGGAAAAACACGCAAAAAAAACCTTACGCTCGAAGAACAGCACCTGTTCTGCACGACGCTCTCATCCTTCATGCGCAGCGGGCTCTCCATGACCGAAGTGCTGCGGCTGCTGCAAAAACAGACGCGCGATAAAAACCTCAAGCCGATCTATACGCGGCTGAGGGAGTCGGTGGAGGGCGGACGCTCGCTCGCCGGTTCGATGACGGCGCTTGGCGTCTTCCGCCCGAGCCTTGTCGGCATGGTCGAATCCGGCGAAAAATCGGCCTCCCTCGCGGACATCCTTGAAAAAGCCGGCGAGCTCATCCAAAATGAGATATCGCTGCGCCGGAAGATACAATCCTCGCTGACCTACCCGGTCCTGATGCTTATCGTCGGCCTTGGCGTCGTCGTCTTCCTCCTCAGCTTCGTCGTGCCGCGCCTCACGGCGCTCGTCGTGGAGTCGGGCGCGGAACTGCCCTTCATAACCAAGATGCTGATCTTCATTTCCGACGCCGTGCGCGTCGGCTTCCTGCCCTTTGCGGCCGTTGTGGCGCTTATCATCTTCTGGATGCGCCGCAACAACAAAAAAATATCGATGCCGATGTTCAAAGATATCCATGACAACCTGAGCTTCGCGCTGATCTTCAGCCAGACCGGCACGCTGCTGCGCGCCGGCATACCGCTCGTGCAGGCGCTTAAACTGACGGAGCCGCTCGACCCCGTCAAGGGACGCCTCTCCGTCGTCGCCGAACACATTCGTCAGGGCTACCGTTTTTCGCAGGCGCTGGAAAAAGAGGGCTCGTTCCCCGAAGAGATCGTGACGATAATCCGCGTCGGCGAAAGCGGCAGCAACCTCCCCGACGCCGCCGTGCGCCTCGGCTCCAGCTGCTGGGAATACGCCCAGTCATCAATGCAGAAATGGGCGACCCTCGCCGAACCGATGATCATTCTGGTGATGGGAGTGCTGGTAGGCTTCGTAGTCGTCGCGGTGCTGCTGCCGATATTCGATTTGTCGAGTTTGGCGGGAAGATAGAGCCGTTTGCGGTTTTTTATATTGTGATATCCATACAGACCATCTGCCAGTGATCACGTTCGTCCTGTCCCGAATAATAGATCCGCGGTATGGGCGAATTCAGTACTATCGATGGTTTGTAAAGGCTTTTCTTCCCAAAATTGTGGGAGCCTCTCTCGATAGAGCTTCCGTTGAAGTTCCAAACGAGCCCTTCGCCGCAGGGGGCCTTGCAAATGAGGATGCGTTTATTTTCTTGCAGATCGCGGGGAAACGAACAAAGCGCCATGACGAGGCTTCCATCGTTCGCCGCGGCTACGTCTGGGTGCCATGGCTCTTCGCCGTCAGGAAGCCCCTCTATAGTCACCAGCTTTGGATTGTTCCAGTCCGAAAGATTAGCAGCCTCCATACGGTAGATGCGATGGCACCCATCTGAATTCCGCCAGACATACCACATATAATGGAGTTTGCCTGATCTGACGATGGTGGGCGACATAATGACCGCCGCTTCCTTGAGCGGTCTTTTATACGAGAGTACGGTCTTGGGGGCGCTCCAGGAAATAGCGTCGCTGGTTTTTTTTACCAGTATCCTTATGATGGAGTATCCGGAATAGGCGCGGTAATCTCTATAGAAAAGCGACAACTCGCCATCTTCCAGGTAAAGCGCGGGATCGGAATTATAGCCTATCCAATCGTCAGGCGCTCCAACAAGCGGCGACGCTCCGCCATTTGGAACGTGCCAGCGGAGCCCGTCCATGCTGACCAGAAATTCGGGGTTTTCAAAATATTCGACGCCCTGCGGCAGCGGAGTGCAGGCCATAAAATACCTCCAGCCACCGGCGCCGAAACCCTCAGGGACATAAAGGACGTCAGGGTGCACATTCTCACCGAAGCCGGAGGTGCATGAAAGGTCCAGCAGCCTGAGCGGAGGCTCAGGGCGCGGCGCCGGGTCGTCTTTCGCATAGGCGTCGGCGGTAAAATCGCGCTGGCATCTGTTCCATCTGCGAAAAATGCCGGAACGGACGCTTTCAGGCAGCAGCCACGGGAAACCAAGCGCTAATTTCACCTGCCCCCTGATTATCTCACGTCTGATTTTTTTCATATCACAGCATTCCTGTCCCGTAATATCTTGCGGTAGCAATCCACAGTGGACGCGGCGATGGAATCGACGCTGAAGTCGTCGGCTCTGCGTTCGGCGCATTTTGCAAGCGACGCGCGGAGCGTCGGGGCGGAGGCAAGCTTCGAGAGGGCGGTGCAGAGGGCGTTCTGATCACCGCGCTGTACCAGGAGGCCGCTTTCTCCGTCTTTTATCAGCTCTCCTGGCCCGCCGCAATCGGAGGCTGCGACTGGCAGTCCCGCGGCCATCGCCTCAAGCAGTGAGAGGCCAAATGCATCAGGTCCGTCGGAAGGAAAGACGAATATATCCGAGCCCCAAAGCCATGGCCGCACATCTTCCACAAAACCTGGCATTATAACGTCCTCCGTTATGTCCAGTTCACGCGTAAGGCTCTCAAGTCTGCCGCGGAAAGGGCCGTCTCCGAGCAGCATCAGCTTTGTCTGCGGTCCAGAGGCAAGCAGTGAAAAATCTCTATAAGCTCTGAGCAGCAGTTCAAAGCCCTTGCCATCGTCGAAACGTCCGGCCGCCGTTATCAAAAGATGACTGTCGGGGAGGTTAAGCTTTACCCTCATCTCGCGTCCAACTCTTTCATTGCGCCGATAGTGACTGCTGTCTATAGAATTATGTATCACGACAGCGCGCTCGCTTGGAAAACCTTTGCTTACAGCGTCGTGTCTGACGGCTTCTGAGCAAGCCGCTAAATACGTACAATCGCGATAATACTTTATCTTTGCGAACTTATCGAGCGTCGAGAGTACCGGTATCCCCAGTTTCTTCCCCCACCACCCCCCTATACGGGCGCCAGATGAGAGCCTGGTATGTATCAGCTCCGGCGCGGCTCCGCGCAGGGCCTGAGCGAACCCAAGGGCGGTTACTGGGAGATCGGCAAGGAGGACATCGGCTTCCGAGCAACGGATAGAACTCTCACGAAGGAGGCGGCTCAGAGTCCCGCCGCTCTTACATACGACGGCATTCTCTACACCGAGTGACTCAAGTTTTTTCAGCAGGCTGCCCCACGAGCGTCCCCACGATAAATTATTTTCATTGACGTAGTGAAGGACCTTCATCTAAATGTCATCTCAAGGCTGCCGCGGCGAGGTATATTTTTTCTACGGAATCTGTCATGGCATCGAGCGTCGGCACCGACGACTTAGGGAAACAGCAGGGCGGCTCGGCCGTGTCTATGAATTTTTTGATCGCTGCCCTCCAGCCGTCAAGGTCTTCCGGATCAATGAGTCCATCCGTACCCCCGAGCATTTCCGATACCGGGCCGATATTTGAAGCGATCACCGGGATTCCGATCTGAATGGCGCGCGCGAGCGTCAAGGGCATCCCCTCCGTGTAAGAGGGGAAGAGCAGGCAGGAAGATGAAGCCATGTATTCGTCCGCCCGCTCCGAATAGCCATGGAATGTAACTCTGTCAGCGAGCCCAAGCTCTTTTGCCTCCTGGCGCAAGTCTTCTATAATAGGGCCGTCGCCGAGGACGTCGAGAGTCCACCTCCCTTCAGCGGGCATTGCTTTGAGAGCGTTTTGAAGCCCTTTGACGGGTGAGAGGCGTCCGACGAAGAGAAATTTTACAGGCTGCGGCTGCTGCGGGCTCCAATGATATGCAGGTTCGTCAAGACCGTTGAGAATGACTTGGGTGTTTTCGTAGAAACAGTCTTTCATCGCGTTTTGAACGGCGGAGCTTACGCAGATGGTCTTTACTGCCTTTCTATAGGGAGCGTATATCCAGGGACTTTTGTTGCCGAAATCCACGTGCGCCGTGACGATGAATGGTATGCCGGTCATGGAAGAGACCCACGAGGCGATCCACGCCGGTACCCGCGAATGGGCGTGGATCAGCTGCCAGCCCTCGCTGCGTACCCATGATGATATTGTTCTCGCGCAAAAATAGCCTGTGAACGGATTCTTTTTATGAACGCTGAGGCGGCGGTGTCTTACCTGTGGGGAGAGCTGTTTCTGCATTTTGCCCCCGGCGGAGACGACGAGTATTTGATGGCCGCGCCGCGCAAGCTCGGAGGTGAGGTCTATAACGTGGCGCTCTACCCCGCCAATATCCAGCTCGGGAAGTATTTCGATTATCTTCATCTTTTAATGTTCCTCTTCTCTGCCCGCGCGCCAAAGAATTTCATCGCCAGCAGATAGGGCACCGTCCAGATATGGCTCCTGAAAATATTATCGGCGAGCTGCTTTTTGAGCCTCTTTATACAGTCCGAAGAGTGTCTGTGCATGAAAGGCGACTCAGCGAGGCTTGATACTATCAGCGCTGTCAGCTCTTCCTGCCCGCCGCAGTAGGCTGTTTTTGATAAAAAGTGCCAATATAATTCGTCGACTTTTCCTTTAGAGCAGAGCGTCCACGGTTTTGCGCCGCCCGCCATGTGCCAAATCGAACCGTGTCCTTCGTCTGTAAAACTTTTGAGGTCGATTCTGTTGTATCTATGGTCAAGGAACTGGACGTCGCCCGCGAATATATAATTGAGACAGTCCTGATCAGCGAGAGTTATGCACTTTTTGTATTTGTCATAGAAGGTTTCAACTTCTTTGAGAAAGTCATAACGGTCGCGAATCCTCTCAAGATCCATGATGGTGACGCCTGCGTTAAAATAAGAATCATTCCGTATACCCATTATCTCCCAAGCCAAAGCGTATCTCCATGGCACTGGCGTTCCCTTGATATAGTCCAGCGACCATACGTCACATACCGCACCGATCGTTTTGCCGTCAAGCGGCTCGTTCCAGAGCTCTGCTATGTCGAGGTCGATTATAAGGTCACAGTCAAGATAGAGGATTTTTTTTTCGTTGATGAGCTGTGGGATCAGCAACCGAAATAGAGTTCCTCTTGCGCCGTCAATCGTCAGTTTGCTCACGTCAATCGATGTGCCTTCCAGCAGGCTTTCAACGTTTATAAATTCGATACGCTGTCCATAATTTTCCGCAGTTGCTTTGAGTTTCTCGCGATTATGGGAAGAAAGCGTATCATCATGGATTATGTGGAGAAAAATCTTGTCTTTTGTATTCTCGAACATGGAAGCCATCACGACCGCGGCATGGCGCGAATAGGTCCCTTTGGGGTCGCAGAATGCCAGCGCCGCATGAATATAATTATCCATTCAAACACACTCTCCTTTACCAACACGAAAAGCCGGAGTTTTCACGGCTTTTTGTTGGAATATCTGTTATAATAGCACAATTATCGGTCGATGGTGGAGAGAAAGACAGCTTCACGTAATGATGCCGTCATCCTTGACGATAAATAAAGCTTTTTTGAGGTGCCCGGATGGAAGATACGATAGATTTTGTTGTTTTATGGGTGGATGATTCCGACGAACAATGGAAGAGAGAGTTTGCGGTTTATAAACATGAAGCCACTATGACAGACAACGAATCAATTGGCTCTATTCGATATGAGGAGCATGGCATGCTTCCTTATTGGTTTCGCGGCATTGAAAAATTTACTCCATGGGTTCGTAAAGTTCATTTTGTAACAAACGGACAACTTCCGAAATGGCTGAACCTGAGTCACCCTAAGCTGCATTTTGTAAAACATGCGGATTTTATAGAGCATAAATACCTTCCGCTTTTCAACGCCAATCCAATAGAGAACAACATCTACAGGATAAACGGCCTGTCGGAAAAATTTGTCTATTTTAACGACGATATGTATATAATAGCGCCCACGCCTCAGTCTTTTTTCTTCGAAAACGGATTGCCGCGTGACGCCGCCATTATGACAAAGATCAAGCGGGACAGTGGTAGCACATATTTATCTTGTATTGCAAACGACGTCGAGCTGATCAATAGAAAATTCAACAAAAACATAGCCTTATTGAAAAACCCAGCGAAGTGGCTGAGCCTTAAATACGGCTTCAGGCAGTTTATACATCCATGGTGGCTCATCCCGTCGCCTAAATTCCCAGGCTTTAAAAACCATCATTCGGCTCAGCCATTTTTGAAGTCGGTCTTTGAGAAGGTGTGGGCGGTCTATCGAAATGAACTCAACGAGGCCAACACACGGAGATTTCGATCACTGAAAGACCTTGACCAATGTCTCTTTAAATACTGGCAGTTTGCAAGCGGCAACTTCTCGCCAGCCCCACTCCGCAGGGACAGGGCGTATTTTGATATAAAGTCAGAAACGCCGGAAATATTGAGATGTGTCTTGGGACAAAGGTCAAAATTAATCTGCATCAACGACGCTGACGGCGCCGAAGAGGATTATTGCATGGTAAAAGAGGCTTTCGATGCCATACTTGGCGAGAAGTCGTCGTACGAGTTATAGGCTGATAAAAAAGATTTACATAACAGCACTATCATTGTTTGACGGAGGAGAAAATGTTTCCTAAAATCAGTGTCATCATCCCAGCATATAATCTCGAGAAGCTGGTAGGAAAAGCCCTCGAGGCAATAGCTAAGCAAGATTATCCTGAACTTGAGATAATCGTGGTCGACGACAGTTCTAACGACGGGACCGCGGCAGCCGCCAAAGCCGTGCTTGCAAACTGCTGTTTTGCGCACAGAATAATAGTGCACGAACGCAATAGAGGGGTGGCCGCAGCCCGTAATACGGGGATCGACAACGTTACTGGCGAATTCTTTGCTTTCTTCGACGGAGATGATTTTTGCGAACCTAACCTGTTCTCTTTGCTCTACGCTGCTGCGGAGAAAGCTGGAGGCGCGGATGTTACCATGTGCGGCCGGAAGGTATATTGTTCTGACACAGGGAAGATTAAAAATTTCCCTGTGGAGGATAACGGAGCGAACTGGAGTGTATCTCCTCAGTCCGCAGCACGCGCAAAAATAATGAGTATATATGAAGTTTCGATATGCACGCTTTATAAGACTGAATTTATAAAGCGCTGTGGAATAAAAAATTACGAGGGTTGCCGCGCCGGTGAAGACGGAGAATTCTTTTTGAAGGCATTGGTGCGCGCTAAAAGCTGTGCTGTAGTAAGCGAGTGCCCATACGTATACGTTGAGCATCCGGCGATGGGTTCTAAAAATTTCGATAGGAAGGTTCGCGTTGAGCGCTATGGCGATAACGCGAAAGCGCTTGAGCGGTGCTGTCGCTACATTGAGGAATATGGAAGCGATAAAGGTCTGCTTGATATAACCAAATATAAACTCTATCCAGAGACGCTTTTCAGGCTTTTGTCATATGCCGCTATGAATGACAACGAAACAGAGTTCGTAAAAATCAGGGAAAAAACTCCCGTGGCAGTTTTTCTAGGAAGCTGGCATGTTTTTTTTCATAAGCCTGAATATTTTTTAAAGGCAATATTGTTCCTTCTGCTTCCGAAGCTTTATTACGCGTACTATCGACGTAAAAAGCCGTGATGAACGACGCTTACCCTGCACTTCAGCCCCTTCGGGGGGGGGCATTTGCCCTAACTTCTTCAAATATTTTTAAAGAAAAGATCATACAGGAACTGGAAACGCTAAAAATAGATATGCGGAATAAAAGATGAAACACCATTGTTCCCAAACACCTGCAATAGATTTACCGCATACTTCCTTCCCCGATAATGAGCTGTTATAATATGCTAAATGCTTGAGATCAAGATATTGGCCGGACAAAAAATAAGGTGAGTGACAACATGTTAGATGTTACAGGTATAAATGTAATTTCTGATCCACAAAAGGGGTTAAAAGTGTAATGTCCTTATTCAAAGATTATATGTTTTCCGCATTTGATAGGCTATTTGGAGCCGAAATCAACAAATTCCGAGCAGGACAGCTTCTTTTTATCTCCGCTATTACCCTGGGGCTATTTTTCAGCGACACTGCCAGAAAAATATTATTAATATGTGCGTTGTTTTGCCTAACTAAAGAGCAGTTGAAGGATAAGTTTTATGTTTCGTGGACAAAAGGACAAAAAATAACTGGCAGCATTTTGCTGCTGTTATGTGCCTGGATATTTTTCATTCCGCTGTTTTTTGGAGTAGATCCGCTGATGGAACGGCTACAGTCTACTGGATGGCTTATCGAACTGTTGATATGGATGTGGGCAACCCTGGTTTTTGCAAAAGATCCTTTCTTTCTCAAAAATATCGAAAAATTTGCAATTGCCGCTTGTCTATTTTACTCGGTTTTGGCGTTATGCCAGCGTTATTCATTGGGATTTGCCGTTGATTTTTCAAACTGGCCTTTGCGGCTTGGTGCATGGAGCGTTGGTACTATCCTTTCTGTCATGCTGCCATGGGTACTGTACGATTTGATAGTAGAAACATCACGCCGGAAAATCATTGGCTTGCTTTTTGTCCTTATATTAATGTCAGCAACACTTATATTGACACTATATACTACTTTTTGGCTGGTATTATTGGTGCAGACTGTTGTAACACTGTTTATTTTATCGCTATTTTCAAAACGGCATTTTCTTAAAATATTCACATTGTCACTGGCGTTATTGATAATATTGACTATTGTGTTATACTCGGTTTCGCTTCTTTACAAAAATTTGTATGATGGTTTCTTTGTTCAATTATACCAATTGTCACTTGATGGTTTTAACGCAGAAAAATTTACAAATCATCGGTATCATATTTGGGTGGAGGCAGTTAACCACATAAAGTTGCGCCCGATATTAGGATATGGGTGGGCAGAGTTTTCAAATTTTTCTATTGAAGAAAGAGTTCATACTCACTCTGCCTTTCTACAGGCTGCTTGGACAGCTGGATGGCCAGCGGCCCTGTTGTTGCTGGCGTTTTTGTCCAATCTAATTTACCGGTGTGCAACCTTAATGCAAAAAAAGAAAAAGTTATTAGTCGTGCCATTTATTGTGTTATTAGTGGTTTTCACGTATATGACATGTGGGATATTAGACGATATGTTTAGAGCTACGAGACGAATAGTAACCCTATATTGGGTAACTTTTACGTTAGTGCTTACACCACTGATCAATTATAATAAAAACGATAGTACCAATCTATGACGGAGGTACAATTATGACCTTTAAGATATTGATAGGAAGCCCTGTAAAACAAAAAAAGAATATCCTAAGGGAATTCCTTACCTCGTTATGCGAATTGAATAAAACTAATTGTGCTGTAGATTATCTCTTCGTTGATGATTGCGATGAGCAAGCTTCTTCCGATATGCTGTCCAAGTTTCATTCTGGAAATTCAAAAGTGACAGTGATCAAATCCGATTCTATAATCCAAAATAAAAGCGATTATGATTTGCATAATTGGGATTATGCGGTTATTGATAGGGTAGCCAAGTTAAAGAATATGATAATTGAATTTTCTTGTCAGGAAAAATATGATTATCTTTTTCTGATTGATTCAGATATCGTGTTACATGTAGAAACTCTCCAGCGTTTATTATCGGTGCAAAAAGATATCGTTTCCAATATTTTTTGGACTAAAATATCTAGATGGGACTACTATGAGCCACAAGTTTGGCTAATGGATCAACGTTGGTTTTTCGACCCTTCTGACCCTAAAGCAGAAAACAGAATATACCGTACGGCAAAGCATATGGAATTTATAGAAACGCTTAAGAAAAAGGGAACTTATCGGGTTGGTGGTTTAGGGGCATGTACTTTAATTTCCAGAAAAGTCAATTTAGCTGGCGTAAATTTCTCTAAACTTTATAATATTTCTTTCTGGGGGGAAGATAGAGCGTATTGCATAAGGGCTGTTGCCGCGGGATTTGAGCTGTACGTAGATACATATTACCCGGCTTATCATATCTACAGAGAGTGTTATCTTGCCGGCGTTTCTGATTTCAAGAGGAATGGTTTTGATTTTGATAAAGAGATGGATACGTTGTCATTGATGGATAAATTGAAAAGATATTATAGAACGGTAAAAATTGCCGTTAGGTGTAAATTATACCATTTACTATATAAAGAATAAAATTTCATATGTAGATTATGATCGCGATAAAGGAAGAGATATCCCCGTTGTTCTTAAACATAGAATAAGCGGCGAAAAAAGTTCGCCGCTTTTATTGTCGAGGATATGCTGGAGGTTCGATTTGCTTAAGCCAATATTTAGGTTTATCTTTACATCACGATATAAATCATCAGTCTGTTTTGTTTACTGAGGCGGTTAATCGAGCTCCGCAGAAATTACCTTGTTAGTCCTTTCTCAAACCGCCACGCATCCCGGCACATTTCCTCTACCGTGCGGCGGGCTTTCCAGCCCAGTTCCCGTTCGGCTTTTTTCGTCTCCGCGTAGCAGACGGCGATGTCTCCGGCGCGGCGCGGCGTTATGCGGTAGGGTATCTTTATTTCATTGACCCGCTCGAAGGCCGTGACCAATTCCAGCACCGAGGTGCCTTTGCCGGTGCCGAGGTTGTAGACCGACACTCCCTCGCCCATCTTTTCCAGGGCCGCCGCGTGTCCCTCCGCGAGGTCCATCACGTGGATATAATCGCGCACGCCGGTGCCGTCCGGCGTGTCGTAGTCGCTGCCGAAGACCCGCAGCTCTTTCAGCTCGCCTTTGGCGACCTTCGTGATGTAGGGCATCAAATTATTAGGGATGCCGTTGGGCGCTTCGCCGATGAGCCCGCTCTCGTGCGCGCCGATGGGGTTGAAGTAGCGCAGCAGCGCCACGGAGAAGCCCGGATTGGCTTTGGCTGTGTCCGAGAGTATCTTTTCGCTTATCACCTTTGTCTCTCCGTAGGGATTGGTCGCCGGCAAAAGCGGCATCGTCTCCACGAAGGGCGCCTGGTTGTCGCCGTAGACCGTGGCGGAGGATGAAAAGACAAAATGCTTCACCCCGTGAGTTACGCAGGCCCTTGCCAGTTCGATCGTGCTCACAAGGTTGTTGTAGTAATATTCCAGCGGCTTTTCCACGGACTCGCCTACCGCTTTGAAGCCGGCGAAGTGGATGACGCCGTCGATCTTGTTTTCGTCAAATATGCGCGCGACCGCAGCCCTGTCTGTCACGTCGGCCTCGCAGAATACGAAATCGCGCCCCGTTATCTCGCCGATGCGCTCCAATGTCTGCGGTTTGCTGTTGGAAAAGTCGTCGGCGATGACGACGGAATATCCGGCGTCAAGCAGCGCCGCGCAGGTATGCGAACCGATGAAGCCGGCGCCGCCCGTTACAAGTATGTTCTTCATTATAAGTTCTTTCCCAGCTCGTATGCCTCAAAGAGGTACTTGCGTCCCTTTTCGGCCATGTCTGTCTTTGGGTACATGTCCGGCGCGCAGATCATTCCGGCGATGCTCCAGCCGGTGAATCCGCAGGCGAGACGGAAGGATGCTTTCAGTCCGTCGAAGCAGCTTATCTCAGTATCTCCAGCCGTGGCGAGGAGGACCGCCTTTTTGCCTTTCACACTCGCCTGCGAATTTGCGGCGAAGAAGGGCAGCAATCTGTCCCATACCGGTTTTATCTGTGTGCTCCACGAATAGAAATATAGCGGTGACGCAAAGACGAGGACCTCAGCCGCCGTGATGTCCCGGTACACAGAATCCATATCGTCCCGCTGGATGCACGGCGTTCCGGCGCTCCAGCATTTGCGGCAGTCAAGGCAGCCGTTCAGTTTTTTTGCCGCGAGGCGCACTTTGCGCACCTCGTATCCATTTCCCCCGGCGCCCTTTGCGAGGGAATCGGCGAGCTGTTCGCTGTTGCCCTCTTTGCGCGGGCTTCCAAGCAATATTGTCATCACTTTTTTATCTGCCATCACGGTTTCCCCCAATTATGATGATATCCAACCGTTCTATTATATTATTTTTACGGGGAATAGGCTAATGCCGGATGCCGAGGTGATACAATCTGTAATTGGGTCCGCTGTTTTTGGCTAAGCGGGACATATATGACCCGGGCGTAATTTTTACGGGTAAACAGTGTCGCGGCTACGTGGTAGAATAAAGTCGTATTAAAATAAACTTGGGAGGAATATAGATGTTACTGTGCCGTGATTTCAAGTTTGATGCAGCACATAACCTTATACACTATCATGGAAAGTGTGAGCGCCTTCACGGCCATACTTATCATTTGCGGGTGACGCTGGAGGGCGCGCCCGACGCCGAGGGGATGATCTTCGATTTTGTCGATCTGAAAAAGACCGTTAACGAACTCGTGCTCTCAAAACTTGACCACGCCTATATAAACGATATCCTGCCGCAGCCCACCGCGGAGTATATCGCTATCTGGATCTTCCGGGAGCTCGACGGGCCGCTTGCGCGCGGCAACTGCCGGCTTTCTGAGATAAGGCTCTGGGAGACGGAGAGCTCGTCCGTCATCTGCCGCCGCGAGGATGTAAAAGATGCGTGACGTACAGAACGAGAGCGACAACAGAAATATGGCGATCGACCGCGTCGGTATCCGCGACCTCTCGTGGCCGATTTCGGTGCCGGACCGCACGAACGGCACGCAGGAGACGGTCGCTCAGGTGAGCCTCTCCGTCTCGCTGCCGCGGGACTACCGCGGCACGCATATGAGCCGTTTCATCGAGGTCCTGGGGGCGCAGGAAAAGAGCGTCACCTTCCATAATATGGAGGGACTTTTAATGACGCTCAAAGAGCGCCTGCAGGCGCGCGACGCGCACGCCGTCTTTGAATTTCCGTACTTCATCATGAAGGAGGCCCCCGTGAGCGGCGCGAAGGGGCGGCTGCGCTGCGACGTCCGTTTTGAGGCGGCGCTTTGCGGCGATGATTTCGACCTGGTGACGACGGTGACTTCCCCCGTTCAGACGCTCTGTCCCTGTTCTAAGGAGATTTCAGAATTTGGGGCGCACAATCAGCGCGCGCACGCGGTGATGGAGGTGCGCCTTTCCGGCTTCGTCTGGCTGGAGGAGTTTGTGCGGATGGCTGACGACTGCGCCTCGGCGCCGATATACAGTCTGCTCAAACGCGAGGACGAGAAATATGTGACGGAACGCGCTTACTCGAATCCGCGCTTCGTCGAGGATTCCGTGCGCGAGCTCGCGCTCGCGATGCAGGCCGACGAGCGGGTGCTCTGGTACAGAGTATCCGTGACGAGCCACGAAAGTATTCACAATCACGACGCTTTTGCCGTGATAGAGAGGGATAAACGCATATGACGTCAATGAAAAAATCACTGCGCCGCGCCGTTCTGAACGACGGCGGTGCCGAGCGCGTAAAACAGCGCCATCCGTGGCTCTTCAGAGGCAATCTGATCCAGGCCCCGGTCTGCGCCCCCGGCGACATCATCCCCTTCGCCGACAAAAAAGGATTGGTGCTGGGCTGGGGGCTTTGGAGCGAGGGCGCGCTCTGCATCCGCGTCCTCTCCTTTGGCGGCCATGAGCCGGACCAGATGGAGCTGCTGCGCCGCCGCGTCGAACGCGCGCTCGCGGTGCGCAAGTGCTGGTGCGCCGGCGAGGAATCCTTCCGCTGGGTACACGGCGAGGGGGACCGGCTTCCGGGCATTTCCGCCGACCTGTACGGGGACGTCCTGTCGCTGCAGCTTTCGGTGATGGGATGGTACCGCCACGCCGACGAGGTGGCTAAGGTCTTCCGCAAGGTAAAGAAACTGTCCGCCGTCATCCTGCGCAACGACACGAGGCATCTGGAAAAAGAGGGAATCCCGCGCGAGGTCAAGCCGCTGCTCGGCGAAATGCCGGAGGGTCCGCTCAAGGTGAAGATCGGCGGCACGTATGAGCTCGTCGATATCGCGGGCGGACAGAAGACCGGCGCCTATCTTGACGTCCGTCATGTTCCGGCTTTGCTCGACCCTGTCTACGAGGGGGCGAAGGTGCTCGACTGTTTTTCGTATCAGGGACATTTCACCCTTCACGCCCTCGGCAGGGGAGCGGCGGAGGTCACGGCGATAGATCAGTCGCAGGCCGCGCTCGACCGTGCGAAGGAGAATCTCTCCATCAACGGCCTGCCCGAGGAAAAGGTGACTTTCCGCTGCGGCAACGCCTTCGATATAATGCGCGAGATCGACGCCGACCGCGCGCGGTATGACATCGTGATAATGGACCCGCCGCCCTTCTCGCCGGCGCGCGGGCAGCTTGATTCGGCGCGCCGCGGGTATAAGGAGCTTGCCGTGCGCGGTTTCAGACGGCTGGGACCGGGAGGGCATCTTCTTTTTTTGTCATGCAGCCACGCCTTTACGCGGGATATGCTGCTTGACACGCTGAACGACGCGGCGAGGGACGCGGGCGCGGTCTGCCGCATCGTACATGAGATACACCAGCCTCAGGACCACCCGGCGCTCCTCGGAGTCCCGGAGACGGACTATCTGAAGGGATTTGTAATGGGAGTAGAAGACTGATGACAAAAGATACGAAGGCCGTCATTTTTGATTTTGACATGACGCTGGCCGACAGCAGTTACGCGATCCACCACTGTTCAAACCTGCTCGCGCGGAAATTCGGGCTGGAAGAGGTCTCGCGCGAGGTGGTACTCGCGGGGATCGGGCTGCCGATCGAGGACTGCTGGCGCTTGTACTGGGGAGATTTCAAGGAAGAATGGCTCGGCTATTACCGCGACGAATTCCGCGGCGTCGAGCAGACCGGCATCCGCCTGTTCCCGAACACCGTCGCGGCGCTCGAAGAGCTCCGCGCAAAAGGGGTAAAGACGGGTGTCGTCTCCAACCGGCGCTTCGCCCGCCGTGTCGTTGATGCGACGAAGCTTACTCCCTACATGGACGTCATCATCGGGCTTGAGGATGTGACGAACGCGAAGCCTGATCCCGAGGCGCTCTTCAAGGCCATCGGCAAGCTCGGCGTCGGCGCGGATGAGGCCGTCTATGTGGGCGATACTGACATTGACATGAAGACGGCCGTGGCCGCCGCGGTACGCGGCGTCGGCGTGACGACGGGCAACTTCGGGGAGGATGGGCTCGCCGCCGCCGGCGCGTGGCGCGTATGCTCGGATTTGATAGAGGTACCGGGGCTCTTCGGCCTTAGATAAGGAACGCGGAGAATGGTCAGGCGCTATAGGCCGGAGGAAAAAAAGAGGACTTTCCGCGTCACATACTGGCTCGGCGTCGTAGTCATCGCCGCGCTCTGGGTATTGGCCTTTAAGTCATACTTTGACCGCTACGAATACCTCCACCCGGAGATAACGTGGGCGATCCCGGGGATAGACACCCAGATAATAAGGGTCAAGGGGCTGCTTCTCTGGAAAGAGAACGTCCTGCTCTCCCCGGCCTCCGGCGCGCTCTCCTACCCGCTCGGCAGAGGCCCCGTGCGCGTCGCCAGAGGCGCGGTGGTCGCGCGTGTCGGCGGCCGTGAGGTGAAGGCCTACCAACAGGGCTACTTTGTCGCGGGAAAGGACGGGCAGGAGGCGCGGTGGCGGTACTCGGCGCTCTGGCCCGCGAAGCGGGCGGAATTATCCAAGCAGTTCGATCTGCAGTACCTCCCGGAAAATACCGCCGCCATGAGGGGACAGATCGTCGGGAAAATAATAGAACAGCCGCAGGAGCTGCGCTTTATCGGTTACATGCCGATGCGCGGCGACGTTGCAGAGCAGATAAAACGTAAAAAGTTAAGGGTGCGCATCGACAGCGAAGATACGGTATCGTCGGCGAAGATACGCGTTACCCAGAAGAGCGGGGATATGACGAAGATATACCTGACGATGCCGTGGTTCCCCCCCGAACTTGTCCTCTCCCGCAACTACACGCTGATAATAGACGCGGGGCAGACGGAGGGAGCTCTCGTGCCGCAGAGCGCGATACTTGAAAAGGGAGGGCGCACCGGGATATATATGGTGCGCGGTGCGCGCGTCGTCTTTGTCCCCGTGGAGGGCAAGAGACTGCCCAACGATAAATTTCTTGTGACCAAAGGCATATCGGTGGGAGACGCGGTCGTCGAAGACGCCGCCGCCGCCCGCGAAGGAAGGATTCAGCTATGGTGATAAACATTGGTGAAAATATCGCGAAGATAAGGGAAGATATGGCGTCGGCCGCGAAGAGAAGCGGCCGCGCGCTCTCGGAGATAAAACTTATGGGCGTCACAAAATACCACCCCGTCGAGATGATGACGGCGGCGGCGCCGCTCCTTGACCTTATCGGAGAAAACAAGGTGCAGGAGGCGGCCGGCAAGCGATCCGCCTGGCCCGCGGAGGCGGAGAGCTGTCCGTGGCACATGATCGGCCATCTGCAGCGCAACAAAATAAGGCGCGCGCTTGAGAGCTTTGACCTCATTGAGAGCGTCGATTCGCTTGAGACAGCCGTCGGGCTGAACCGTGTGCTATCCGAGGGAGAGCCGCGCTCTTTCCCCGTTTTTATAGAGGTGAACATGTCGCGCGAAGCGGCAAAAAGCGGCATCGCTCCTGAAGAGACGGAGCGGCTGCTCGATGATATGATGAAAAGCTGTCCGCTGATCGCGGTGAACGGGCTGATGACCGTCGCCGAAGATACGGAGGATGAAAGGGTCCTGCGCGAAACATTCAGCGGACTGCGCGAGCTGCGGGAAAAGCTGCGCCGCGCCGCGGGACTGCCGTTGCCCGAGCTTTCGATGGGTATGAGCGGCGATTATATGATCGCCGTCGAAGAGGGCAGCACGATAGTGCGTGTGGGAAGCGCGATATTCGGTCCGCGCAATTATGGTTAGAAAGCTTTGACGATATATGCCGTTGGTTTTTCTTATAGATGTTTTTGTAAAGGAAAGGAGCAGAAAAAATGTCCGAACTTTTGACCTCGCTTGATGTTGTGAACCAGTCCTTCAAAAAGAGCCTCCGCGGCTATGACGCGGCGGAGGTCGACGAGTTCCTTGACCACGTGGCTGAGACCCTGCAGAGCTATAATCAGAAAAACAAAGAGCTCGAACGCGAGCTTGCCCTGAAACAGGATAGCCTCGCCGAATATGAGCGTATGAAGGACGTGCTCCACGAGGCGCTGCTGATGGCGCAGAAGAGCGCCGACGAGCGCGTCAAGAGCGCGCGCGAACAGGCGAACAAGATACTCTCCGACGCGCGCGCGCAGGCGGACGAGATGTGCCGTGAGGCCGCCGCCGAGGCGGACCGCCTGCGCACCGGCGTCGAACAGATACGCAGCATACGCGATATGTACGCGCAGGAGTTCCGCGGCATGCTCGCGAAGTTCGACACGCAGCTGAGCCAGGCGTTGGCCTCATCACAGCTTTCAGGGGCCGTGGACAGCGTTCTCGAGGGGATCGAGAAGGTCCCGGCGGAAGACGAGGCGGAGGAGCCCCAGGCTGAACCGGAGCGGAAAACAGACCGCAAAGATTTTGAGGCGGCCTGCGGCATCCTGGGCGTAGACCCGCGGGAGCTGATGAATTCCGATTAAGGAAGCGGATAGTTATATCATTCCGCATGGCCCGGAACTCGAAGATGTGAGCTGTTTGCACAGCAAAAAAAACGAAAAGAAACTGTCGCTGCCGCTCTCTGCCCTCAAGGGAGTGGGGCCGCGCCGCAGCGCCCTCCTTGAACGGCTGGGACTGCGCACGCTGGAAGATCTGCTTTTCTTCTTTCCCCGCCGTTACGAGGACCGCAGGAACGTCAAAAAGATCGCGGAGCTTGTGCCCGGCGCTCCCTCGGTGGTCTATGCCGCCGTCCGCGCCGTAGAGGTCAGGCCGCTTCCCGGTCGCGGGCGTCTCCTGACGACCTGCCGTTTTTCTGACGGCAGCGGATTTCTGGACGCCGTCTGGTTCAACCGCAGAGGACTTGACCGCATATTGGCGGAGGGCGCGCGGGCGGCGCTTTATGGCACGCCCTCTTTGCGCGCCACTGTCTTTGAAATGACGGAACCCGAATTTGAACTTATAAAATCTGAAAAGGGGGTAGAGGCCCCCTTTTCGGGCATATTTCCCATATACCCATCCACCGAGGGGCTGCCGCGGAAATGGTTCCGCGGCGTCGCCTGCGGGGCCGTAAAAGAATATCACGCGCTGGCGGAGGAAGAGCTGCCGGCGTCCGTAATCGAAAAGAACGGCCTGATGCCAATTTCGCGGGCGATATATGAAATGCACATGCCAGGGTCGCCGGAGAGCTGGAAAGAGGCGCGCCGGCGCCTTGCCTACGGGGAGCTGTTCGCCCTGCATCTGACTTTAGCTGCTTCGCGAAAGGAGCGTGCGGAGAGCTCCTCCCCGCGGATCGTGAAAGGCCCCTTATTTGAAGCGCTGATCGCCGGCCTTCCCTTCAAACTCACCGGTTCCCAGCGGCGCGTGATAGAGGAAATATTCGCCGACGGAGCCTCCGGCAGGCCGATATCACGCCTTTTGCAGGGAGACGTCGGCTGCGGCAAGACGCTCGTCGCCGTCGCGTTTGCGGCGGGAGTCTGCGACGGCGGCGCGCAGTGCGCGGTGCTCGCACCGACCGAGGTGCTCGCCGAGCAGCTTTACAGGCAGGCGGAGGGATACCTTGCGCCGCTGGGCGTCAAATGCGCGCTGATAAAGTCCAACCTGCCCGCGCGGGAGCGGAAAGAGGCGCTGGACGGCTTGGCGGAAGGATTCGTCGGCGTCGTTGCCGGCACCCAGGCGCTGTTCTCCGACGAGATCAAATTTAAAAACCTCGGCGCTGTGATCATTGACGAACAGCAGCGTTTTGGCGTGCGCCAGCGCGCGCGGCTGCTGAAAAACGGTGCGAGGCCCCACCTGCTTATGATGAGCGCCACCCCGATACCGCGGACGATGGCCTTGACGCTTTACGGAGACCTTGACATATCCGTGATCGAAGACAAGCCGGCCGGCCGCGCTCCCGTCGAAACCAGGATAATCGGCGGAGATCAGCTGATAAAGCTGATGCGCTTCATCGCCGAAGAGATCGTCTCAGGCGGGCGCGTATACTGGATATGCCCGCGCGTGGAGGAGGACGGAAACTCCGGGCTGCCGGCGGCCGTGAAACGTTTCGAGTGGCTCGGCAGGAAACTTCCTCCCGTGAAGATGTCGCTGATACACGGACAGATGGAGAGCGCGGAAAAAGATGAGGCCCTCTCCGCCTTTCGCGAAGGGCGGTCGCAGCTGCTTGTCGGCACCACCGTTCTTGAGGTGGGGGTGGATGTGCCCGAGGCGACGGTGATCGTGATCGAATCCCCCGAACGTTACGGGCTTTCGCAGCTGCACCAGATGCGAGGCAGGGTCGGGCGCGGAGCGCGGCGCGGCCTCTGCGTGCTGCTTTCCATGAAGCCTGAGGATACTGAGAGATTGCGGATATTCGCCTCCACCAACGACGGTTTTGAGATCGCCAGGGCCGACCTCGAGCTGCGCGGCGCCGGGGAGATCGCGGGTACGGTGCAGCACGGCCTTGCGCGTTTCCGGGTCGCCGACCTGCAAAGGGACTGCCTTCTCGCGGAGAGGGCGAGAGACGACGCGCGTGAATTCCTTGAAAAAGAGGGAACCGCGGCCCTGACCGCCGGCCTGCGGGCAAAGATCGAAGGGGCCTCTCCCGAAAACCTGTCGTAAAAACGCCGCCCTGATCAGGGCAAACGCCAATTTACGCGATTGAAAGCGAACGGTAAACCGCGATTTATCCTGTCATGCCGGGCCCGGCACCCCGTCGTCCCGGGCTTGCCCCTGGGGCCGGCGTTTGTCCGGGTATCAGGAGAGCCGCTCCTGATCCTTCGGCGCGGCCCCCATGACCGGTATTTGCGGCGCGGTCTTTGAACCTACCTCTTGTGAAAGCGGCGTTTTTTATGTACAATACCTGACGTTGGCATAAAATTCATTATTGATTTCATCTGATACAATTTTACGTCTGACAATAACACTTAATACGGACCATGACAAAAGAATAACGAGGTGAAAGGAAAATGGAATTTACCACAGCTGTACTATGTATAATCACCGGGCTTGCAGTCGGGGCCCTGGTCGGTTTTACATATCACAAAAAAAGTGAAGAAAAAAAATTCAGAGGAGCCCTTTCAGAATCAGAGCGCATCATACAGGAGGCTGCTAAAAAGGCCGAAATCGCGAAGCGCGATATTCTCGCCGAGGGCAAAGAAGAGATACACAGACTGAGGCAGGAACTCGACCGCGACACGAAAGAGCGCCGCGGGGAGCTCCAGCGTTCCGAGCGCAGGCTGGAACAAAAAGAAGAAAATCTCGACAAAAAGATCGAGAACATCAGCCGCAAAGAAGAAGAACTCAAGAACCGCAATGAACATGTACAGGAAAAGCTGAACAGGCTCTCCGCACAGGAGCAGGAACTCATCGCGAAACTGGAGCAGATCGCCCAGCTGACGCGCGAGGAGGCCCGCGAACAGCTTCTTGCCGAGGTTGAGTCCGACGCGAACCATATTATAGGGCTGCGCCTCAAAGAGCTTGAAGAACGCGCGAAACGCGAGGCGGACCGCAAGGCTCAGGAGGTCATCGCGACAGCCATCCAGCGCTGCAGCGTTGAATTTGCCTCCGACGTGGTCGTCAGCGTCGTAAACCTTCCCTCCGATGAGATGAAGGGACGTATCATCGGGCGCGAGGGCCGCAACATCAGGACTTTTGAAACACTCACCGGAGTTGATCTCATCGTCGACGACACACCGGAGGCCGTCACGCTGAGCAGCTTTGATCCCGTGCGCCGCGAAGTGGCCAGGCTCTCGCTGGAGAGGCTGGTCGTGGACGGCAGGATCCATCCGGCCCGCATAGAGGAAATAATAGAACGGGCGGAGAAGGACGTTCAGGTCCAGATCCTCGAGACCGCCGAAGAGGCGCTTCTCGAAACGGGCATCAAAAACATGAATGGTGAGCTTGCAAAGATAATCGGACAACTGCGTTACCGCACCAGCTACGGACAAAACGCCCTCGGCCACAGCCTTGAAGTGGCGCATCTTGCGGGCGTGATGGCGGCGGAGCTGGGACTCGATGAATTGAAGGCCCGCAGAGCAGGGCTTTTACATGATATAGGCAAAGCCGTTGACCACCAGATAGAGGGTACGCACGCGAAGATCGGCGCCGACCTGGCGAAACGCTACGGAGAGAGCCCCGACATCGTCAACGCGATAGCCTCTCACCATGAAGACGAAGAACCATTGACGATCTACGCCGTGCTCGTGGCGGCGGCCGACGCCGTAAGCGCCTCGCGCCCCGGAGCGCGCAGGGAGAGCCTTGACGCCTACGTCAAGCGTCTTGAAAAGCTGGAAGAGGTCGCCAAGACCTTCTCCGGCGTCAGCAAAGCTTTCGCGATCCAGGCGGGACGCGAAGTGCGCGTGGCGGTGGCCCCATCGGTGACCGACGACGGCGAGATGCAGAAACTCGCCTACGACATCGCGCGCAAGATCGAGGAAGAACTCAGATACCCCGGGCAGATAAAGGTCACTTTGATCAAAGAGACCCGCGCCGTCGAATATGCGAAATAAACACTGAGCCATGCGCATACTTTTTATCGGCGACATCATGGGACGTCCCGGCCGTGAGGCGGCGGCCGCGGAGATCCCCAAACTTCGTGAAGAATGCGGCGGTTTTGACTTCATTATCGCCAACGGGGAAAACAGCGCCGGCGGGTTCGGCCTCACCGAGAAGGTCATGAAAGAGCTTTTTGCGGCCGGCGTCGACATACTTACAAACGGCAACCACGTCTGGGACAAGAAGGATTTTATCCCGCTGCTGGACAGCGAAAAGGCCGTCCTGCGCCCCGCCAACCATCCGCAGGGCACACGCGGGCGCGGCTATGCCGTCTACGAGAGGAATGGCGAAAGGCTCGCCGTCCTCTGCCTTCAGGGACGCACCTTCATGCCGCCGCTCGACTGCCCCTTCCAGACCGCCGACCGGGTGATCGCCGAATGCCCGGTGCCGGCGATATTCGTCGACATCCACGCGGAGGCCACCTCCGAAAAGAGGGCGCTCGGCATATATCTTGACGGGAAAGTATCCGCCGTGGTCGGTACGCACACACACGTTCAGACCGCTGACGAGGAGATACTCCCGGGCGGCACCGCCTTTCTCTCCGACGCCGGCATGACCGGCGGCCACGGGGGGATAATCGGGATGACGGCGGAATCGGTGCTTCCTAAATTCCTCACGGGGACGCCCTGTAAATTTGAGATATCCGACGAGAACGTAAAATTTCAGGGGGCCGTCATCGAGATAGATTCGGAGACGGGACGTTCCCTGGATATACGAAGGATAAACAGGGCGGTAATCCGATAATAAAAATAAACCACGCGCACAGTATGG
Source organism: Cloacibacillus evryensis DSM 19522 (assembly GCF_000585335.1). Taxonomy (NCBI): domain Bacteria; kingdom Thermotogati; phylum Synergistota; class Synergistia; order Synergistales; family Synergistaceae; genus Cloacibacillus; species Cloacibacillus evryensis. Next base: position 2,656,194 of record NZ_KK073872.1, on the reverse strand, counting down.
GATGCGCGTGGTTTATTTTTTTGTCTTTCGTTACGGGCAAAACGGATTTTCCTGGTAAATATCAAAGCGCATAAACATAAAGGCTTTTGCAAGATGGTGTAAATAAACAAAAGAAAGACATTAAATAAATTTATCTGACATTTGTTTTGAAAAGATATTTGTGATATATAGGTAAAGCCGAATGAAAAAGGGACTCATAAATTTAATTCAAAAGTCGGCTAACTTTTAAGGGGAGTTGGTTTTAGTGGAAGGGAATTCAGGAAACAGAGAACAGTGGGGGAGCAGATTCGGCTTTATCATGGCCGCCGCCGGTTCCGCCGTGGGGCTTGGAAATATCTGGCGTTTTCCATACATCACGGGTAAATACGGAGGGGGCGCGTTCGTTCTCGTATACCTTGCCGTCGTCATCGTCCTCGGCTCGTCGCTTATGCTCGCCGAGTTCGCTATGGGACGCCGGGCCAAACTTGACTCCGTGGGGACCTTCAGGAAACTCGGCGGAGGCGCCTGGCCGATAGTCGGCTGGATGGGCTTCTTCTGCGGCTTTGTCATTCTTTCATACTACGCGGTCATTGCCGGCTGGACGCTGGCCTACATGTTCAAGTCGTTCGGCGGCCTGATGGAGGCCGCCGCCGCGGGCAAGGCCGGAGACGTCTTCGGCGCCTTTGTATCCGACCCCGTACAGGCGATCGCCTACCACGGCGTCGCCATGGCGATCGTCATCGGAGTCGTCTACCGCGGCATCAGCGGCGGCATTGAAAAGAGCTGCAAGATCCTTATGCCGGCGCTCTTCCTGATACTTGTGCTGCTTATCATCCGTTCGCTTACCCTGCCGGGGGCGGAGGCGGGACTGCGCTTCTACCTGCTGCCCGACTTCTCGAAGCTCTCCAGCGAGGCGTTCCTCGCCGCGGTCGGACAGGGCTTCTATTCGCTCTCCCTGGCTATGGGCATCATCATCACCTACGGGAGCTACCTTGGAAAACATGAGTATATGCCTAAGATGACGGGCACGATCGTCATGCTGGATACCGCCGTCGCGATCATGGCGGGGCTTGTCATCTTCCCGGCGGTCTTCGCCTTCGGCGTCGACGCCGGAGCCGGTCCCGGACTTACGTTCGTCACGCTGCCGATCGTCTTCGCGAAGATGCCGATGGGGGCCTTCTTCTCATTCGCCTTCTTCGCGCTGCTCTTCATCGCCGCCATCACCTCCGCCTTCTCGCTTCTTGAGGTCGTCGTGACCTTCGCGATAGACGAGCTCGGCTGGTCCCGCGCGAAGTCGGCGATCGTCATGGGGATCGCCATCGCCGTTCTCGGCATCCCCTCGGCGCTCTCCGTCGGCGGGCACTTCCCGAAGATATGCGGCAAAGATTTCCTCGACGCGATGGACTTCATCACCAACAACGCCGTCATGCCGATCGGCGGGATGCTCACCTCTTTCTTCGTCGGCTGGCTGTGGACGAAAGGCGCGAAAGACGAAGTTACCAACTTCGGCGAGCATGATTTCCCGTTTTATACTGTATGGCTGTGGGTATGCCGCGTGGTCGCGCCTGTATGCATCGGGCTGATCTTCATCACAGGGCTTAAATGGTAAAAACTGTGGTCCCGTTGTTCTGAAAAATAAAAAAGCGTCTCTTTTATCGGAAAAGAGGCGCTTTTTTTATGCCCTAGTATAAAAAAACACAAAAAGTTGGTGTAAAATATCACAAATGCTTCCGAAAGCTGTTGACAAGAAAATCGCTCTTGATATACTAAGGCCAAGCTGAATGAAAGCGGCAAGAGAGACCCGTCCACGTTATAACATCATGGGCGCCGAAGGGGCAAAACCGCGAAGGTTGAAACTCTCAGGCATAAGGATTGCCGCCGGACAGCACTCTGGACACGTCAAAACAGGCGAGGACGAAAACAGAGGATATTAGCCAGAAAGGCGGTGTCCTATGGGTTTGTTCTCGTATTCTTATGTGTGCATCTCAAACAACCCTAATCTCAAAGGTCATGTACAGTCGCTCGACTATCTGGACGGAGGCGCGCTGGACGTTCTATACGCCGGCCGCGATCTTATCCACTTAGGCTGGGAGCTGCTTGCCAATCCCCTCTATGGGAATTTCAAGCCAAATCAGCAGCCTTACCGCTCTCTTATCCTCAAAAAGGATTGTTCCAGGGGCGGCGCTATCGACCTCCAGTCGCTTGACCTCATCGAAAACGCGATCAGGGTCTTTGAAAGTTCCCCGAAGCTTATGCGCCCCGGCGAGCTTACGGAAAGGATAGATAACGACTTCCGTTATCTTGATTTCATCCTGCTGGAAGAGACGTTCCACCAGTATTCGGTCTTGACGCCTCCGGAGCGACGGTATCCGGAAGCGGTTAACAGATAGACATCTACAGCGCGCTATTTCCCTCAAAAATCATTCAAGGAGGATCATTATGAAACTCGAACTGCAGAAGGCAAAAGTCAAGAACATCACATGGGGCGATAAGACCGCCCTCCTTGCCGACGGCACCCTTCAGATCAACAAGGAAGAGTTCCTCGCGGCGGCGGCAGACACAGAGCATTTCAAGACACTGAACGCCGACCTCGCGCGTCCCGGCGAATCAGTCCGCATCTGCCCCGTCAAAGACGCCATCCAGCCCCGCTACAAGACGGAAGGGGCCGGCCAGATATTCCCCGGCATGCTCGGCGGTGTAGACACCGTCGGAAGCGGCAAGACCTTCGTCCTCGAAGGAGCGGCGGTGGTCACCTGCGGGCGCATCGTCGGATTCCAGGAGGGCATCGTCGACATGAGCGGCGAGGGAGCGAAGTACACCCCCTTCTCAAAAACGATGAACGCCGTGCTCGTCTTTGAGCCTGTCGAGGGCATCGAGCCCCACGAATACGAGAAGGCCTGCCGCCTTGCCGGATTCCGCGCCGCCCTCTACGTCGCGGAGGCCGCGTGGAAGGCCGGAGCGGCCGTTGACGAGACGAAAGCCTACGAGCTTCCCTCGTTCGCGGAGGCGATGAAGGCTTATCCGGAACTTCCGAAGGTCGCCTACATCTACATGCTCCAGACGCAGGGACTTCTCCATGATACCTACGTCTACGGCGTGGACGCGAAGAAGATCATCCCCTCGCTCATCCATCCCAACGAGACCATGGACGGCGCGATCGTTTCAGGCAACTGCGTCTCCGCCTGCGACAAGAACAGCACCTACGTCCACCAGAACAACCCCGTCATCCGCAGCCTTTACGAGCGCCACGGCAAAGACATCAACTTCATCGGCGTTATCATCACCAATGAGAACGTCACGCTGATGGACAAGCAGAGAAGCTCGTCATACGCGGTGAAGCTCGCCTCGATGCTCGGCGTCGACGGCGTCGTCATCAGCGAAGAGGGCTTCGGGAATCCCGACGCCGACCTCATCATGAACTGCCGCAAGGCGGAGCAGGCCGGCATCAGAACGGCCCTCATCACCGACGAATACGCGGGCCGCGACGGAGCGAGCCAGTCACTCGCCGACGCTACGAAAGAGGCCGACGCGGTGGTAACGGCGGGCAACGCCAACATGATCGTCGTGCTGCCCCCGCAGGAAAAAATCATCGGATTTACAGACTACACGGATGTTATAGCAGGCGGTTTCGACGGCTCGCTCAGACCCGACGGGTCGATCGAGGTCGAGCTTCAGGCTATCACAGGCGCGACATGCGAGCTGGGCTTCAACCCCCTCAGCGCCAAAACCTGGTAGGAGGACGAAAGACAATGACAAAGAAGAGGATCGTACACTACATAAACCAGTTCTTCGCCGGTATCGGCGGAGAAGAGAAGGCTGACACAAAGCCCGAGTCACGCCCCGGCGTAGTCGGCCCCGGCATGGCGCTTGCCAAAGAACTCGGCGATGCGGCCGAGGTCGTCGGCACGGTGATCTGCGGCGACGGCTACTACGCGGAGAATATCGATTCCGCGACAGAGGAGATACTCAAGCTGATCTCCGCCTTCCAGCCCGACGCGGTCGTCACCGGACCGGCCTTCAACGCCGGACGTTACGGCACGGCGGCCGGCGGCGTCGCCGACGCGGTGCAGAAGAAACTCGGCATTCCCGCCGTCTCCGGCATGTATGAGGAAAACCCCGGAGCCGACATGTTCAGAAAGACGGTATTTATCGTCCCGACAGCCGACAACGCGCGCGGCATCAAGACGGCCGTCCCCGCGATGGCGAAACTCGTCCTCAAAGTCCTTGAGACAAACGGCGAGCCCGGCTCACCGGAAGAGGCTGGTTACATGCCCCGCGGCGTTCGCGTCAACTTCTTCCAGGACAGGCCCGGCGCGGACCGCGCGGTAGAGATGCTCGTCAAGAAGCTCAAAGGCGAGGAATTCACCACGGAATACCCGATGCCGAGCTTTGACCGCGTGGCTCCGGGAGAGGCGGTCAAAGACCTTAAGAACGCGACGATCGCGCTCGTCACCTCCGGCGGCATCGTGCCGAAGGGCAACCCTGACCATATCGAATCCTCCAGCGCGATGAAGTTCGGCACCTACGACATCGAGGGCGTACAGACAGCGGACAGCGAGCACTACGCGACGGCGCACGGCGGATACGACCCGACCTACGCGAACAGCGACCCGAACAGAGTCCTTCCCGTCGACGTGCTGCGTGAGATGGAAAAAGAGGGCGTCTTCAAGAAGCTCTACCGGTACTTCTCGACGACGGTCGGCAACGGGACGTCGATCGCCAACGCGAAGAAATTCGGAACCGCCATCGGCGAACAGCTGAAAAAAGACGGAGTTGACGCCGTGATCCTCACCTCCACCTGAGGAACCTGTACTCGTTGCGGTGCAACGATGGTTAAAGCAATAGAAGCGTTTGGAATCCCCGTGGTGCATATCTGCACGATCGTGCCGATCTCGCAGACGGTCGGGGCGAACCGCATAGTCCCGGCGGTCGCCATCCCATATCCCCTCGGAGACATAAACAAGAACGCTGCCGAAGAAAAACAGATCCGCCGCGCGATCCTGGACAAGGCCATGAAGGCCCTCCAGACGCCGATTTCAGAGCAGACAGTATTTTAAGAGTTTTTAAAGTCAACAATAAAAAATTGAGGAACGGCGGCCAGCCGCTCCTCAATTTTTTATCCCCTAACATCCCCGCGGGGTTTTCTGAGCGGTCACAGACCGCCTGCGCAGCAGTTTCGCGCCGGGCCCGCGCCGGCGGCGTCCACTCTCCGCGGTACCTGTTGAAAAAACCCGCACTCTTCACTCTGATCCGCCGTGTGCCTCTTGTGAGCCGATTTTGATATTTTTATGGCAAAAAGCTGAAACACGGGTTTTCTTTTTTTAAGTAAAATAAACGCAGCTCGTAGAAGAAGGGTTCTTTCGCACCTTTATAGATCAATAACGCAGCAAACTAAGCTTGAAAAGAATTACTTGACGCGCGTGAGTATTTCTATTCCGGCCGATATTTGTTCTTTAAAAGTGCGAGAAGCGTTTCTCGGAGCGTCAGATTTTAATATCAGCATATTAAAAGTATTTTTTCTGTAAACTGTGAGGAGTGTGAGGAATTTGGAACATTCGAAAAAACTGAGAATAGGGAACTTTCATGTCAACGACATAGTGTTTGGCGAAAAGACCTCATTCAAAAGCGGTGTGCTGACTATCAACAAAAAAGAGGCGATCGCCTCTGTGGACCCGGATAATGAACTGAAGAATATAGAGATATATATTGTTCGCCCAGGCGACGACACACGCATTTTGCCGTGCAAGGTCGGTTTGGAGCCGCGCTTCCGCCCCGACGGACGCGCCACCTTCCCCGGCGTCACCGGCGGCCTGACGATCGAGAGCTGCGGCGACGGCGACCTCTACGCGATGAAGGGCATCAGCGTCATCTCCTGCGGCAAATATTCACAGGCCGCCGAAGGGATGCTCGACATGAGCGGCCCCGGCGCGGAGCACTCCATATTTGCCAAAATGGTAAACCTGGTGGTATATGCCGAAATGATCAACCCGACAAAGCTGGATCAGCCTTTCAGAAATGAAGCGCCGCTGAAAATGGCCGCGCATTACCTGGCGGACTATGTGGCGACTTCCCTGAAAGGGCTGGAACCGGAAGACTGGGAATGCTACGAGCTGGAGCCCGGCGCTGAAGAGGCGGAAAAGAAGGGCCTTCCGAGAGTCGCGCTCTTCTTCCAGATCAAGGCGCAGGTCGGCAAGGATAAGTTCTTCAACGAGAGGATATTCGGCATCGACTGCGAAAATATGCTGCCCTTCCTTATGCACCCCAACGCGGTGTTCGACGGACAGATCACCAACCAGGGCGGTCTTTATGGCGAAGGCTACTGCACATACACCTATCAGAACTGGCCGATAATCAAGCGCCTTTATGAGGAGCACGGCAAGACGATCAACTTTGTCGGCGCGATCCCCTTTGCGGTCGACGTCCCCAACCACTTCAAGCAGGCCGTAAAGGTCGCCGGCGGCGAGCTGGCCTCCATGCTGAAGCTTGACGGCGCGATCATCGCCTCCGTCGCCGGCGGCAGCAACTACGACGTAGACTTCTTCTTCATGTGCGCCGAGCTGGAGAAACGCGGCATCAAGACCGTCGGCCTCACGCCTGAGCACAGCGGCAAATCGATGCTCGATCCTATCGCCGACGCCATCGTCTCCACCGGCGACTCGGGTACCGTCTTCGAATTCCCGCCGATGAAGAACGTGATCGGCGATCTCGCGTCGGTAACGCGCGACTTCTATCACGCCGCATGGACCGCTCACGAGAAATACGGTCCCAGCCTGCGCCCTGACGGTTCCCTGATCGTAAACGGCTGCATGATCGTGGACAGCACCAACTGCGCCGGTTTCACGACCAAGACGGTGAAGGATTACTAATCCAAATATATTCAGAAGGAGGATAGCCACATGAAAAAAGCGATATATTACATCAACCAGTTCTTTGGCGGCGTGGGCGGCGAAAGCGACGCCGACTTTGAGCCCATCATTAAAGAAGGAGCCGTCGGCCCCGCGCAGGGCGTGCAGGCGATGCTGAAAGGTGTGGAAATCACGCACACCGTGATCTGCGGCGACAATGCCATGTCCAGCCATAAAGAAGAATCTCTCAAGCGGATCGCCGGATTCCTGGAAGGCAAAGAATTCGACCTCGTTCTCGCCGGCCCCGCGTTCAGCTCCGGCCGTTACGGCGTGAGCTGCGGCGAGATGTGCAAATTCGCCCATGAAACATACGGCGTGACCGCCGTCACAAGCATGAATGAAGAGAATCCCGGAGTCGCGCTCTTCAGAGAAGACCCCTTCTACATTATGAAAGGCAGCCGCAGCGCCGCCAAGATGCGCCACGACTCGACCGCGATCGCGGCTCTCGCCAACAAACTCGCCGCCGGCGAAGAGATCCTCTGGGCAGACGCCGAAGGTTACTTCTCGCACGGAATCAGAAAAGAGGTATTCGCGGAGAAGACCGCGGGCGACCGCGCCGTCGACATGCTTCTCACGAAGCTCGCCGGCCAGCCCTACGTCACCGAGCTTAAGATCGAGCCGCGCGACAATGTCGTTCCCTCCAAAGCCGTCGGCGATCTCAGCAAAGCCAAGGTCGCCTTTGTCAGCACAGGCGGACTTGTTCCCCTCGGCAACCCAGACCGTATTCCCGGAGGCACCTGCTCCATCTGGGCGACATACGATGTCACCGGCAAGGATGTTCTTGTGAAGGGCGACTTCTACAGCGTACATTGCGGCATCAACACAGATTTCGTCAACGCCAATCCCGAAGTTCTGTTCCCGCTGTCTTCATTCAGGGAATTTGAGAAAGACGGGGTGATCGGCAAGTTCTGCAACACCTTCTACTCGACCACCGGCAACCTGGCCACCCTCAAAGACGCCCGCAGGATGGGCAAAGAGGTCGCCGAGGCGCTCAAAAAGGAAGCGGTCGACGCCGTTGTCCTCGTCAGCACCTGAGGAAGCTGCACTCGTTGCGGTGCAACGATGGTAAAAGAAATAGACAGAGCCGGCTTCCCGATCGTGCATGTTACCAACCTTGTTTCCGTCTCCAAAGTTACTGGAGCGAACCGCATAGTCCCCGGTTACGGACTTGTGTCTCCCTTCAGCGACCCTCTGCTTACGCCTGAAGAGCAGAAGGCAATGCAGAAAAACCTCGTCGAGCGCGCCCTTAAAGCTATCTCCACGGATGTGACCGAGCAGACATTTTTCTAAGTAAGATGGGCCTTGCCTTGCGGCGAGGCCCGCTTTTGCTGGTTTGGGGGAAAAGTATCACACAATTTTCTATTGCAATGGATAAAATGGGGTCTTGGAGAAAGGGGGCTTTAGAAAGATATATCATAGCAAAATAGGCAGGCAACATGAAATTTGGAGAGCATTGTTTATGAAGAATCTAGAGGAGGTAGAAATTTATGTCCCGTTCGAAAATTAGTATAGTAGCCGCATTCGTTTTTTGTCTTAGCCTTGTTTTATCTTGCTGCAGCAGTGCAGCGGCGGCACCGGTTTATCCTAAATTCGTTAAAATCGGCACAGGGTTCCCCGGAGGTATCTGGTATCCCGCTTCTGCCGTTCTGGCGTCAAAGCTGGAAGCCGCTTTGAAAAAAGCCGGCATAAATGCCCCCTGCTCAGTTCAGTCGACCGGCGGCGCTTTCAACGTCTCCGCCGTGCACGAAGGCAAAGAAATGGTGCTTACGCTGACCACCGCGCAGAACCAGTACCTGGCCTATAAGGGAATGGCTCCCTATGAAAAGCCGCTGACAAATCTGCGCGTGGTCGGAACCCAGGAACTGATGCTCGCGCAGCTGATCGTCCCGGAAAAATCCGATATCAAAAACATCAGCCAGCTGAAAAACAAGAAGGTCAACGGCGGCAAGCTCGCGTCAACCGACAGGATGATGATCGAGGCGCTCTTTAAGGCCTATGGCATGTCGTTTAACGATATCAAAGCCGCGGGCGGAGAGGTCATGGCCCTCGGATGGGACGACGCCTCCACGATGATGCAGGACGGACATATGGACTTCATCGGCACCTACGGCGGCCTTATGCCGAGCATCGTCAACCTTATCGTGCAGCCCGGCGTAAAATTCCTCAGCATAGACGACGCCCACGCCGATAAAGTGCTGGCCGACCCCTCGATGACCGGTTATGTAAAAGCCACAATGCAGCCTAACACATATGACCGTCAGAATTACCCCGTGAAGACCATCGCCATTCCCACGACCATAGTCTGCAACGCCGACCTTCCGGAAGATTTCGTCTATATCGTCACCAAGACCATTTATGAATCCGGATACCATAAAGATTCCTTTAAAGCCACGGAGGCGAGAGGCTGGCCGAAGATCTGTAATCCGCAGGACCTTCCCAAGGTAGCCAATATCCCTCTTCACCCCGGCGCGTTGAAGTATCTTAAAGAGAAGGGCATAAAAGTTAAATAAAAATATACGAGGGCACTTTTTCCAAGTGGGAAACAGCTCTCTTTTGCCGGGGCTGTTTCCCGCGTTTGAATTTTTATCAAGGCTTGACTGCCGCTCGCCGGATATGTTTTTCGTATCACGCGAGATAAATCACCGGTAAATAAAAGGCTTTTACGCGGCCATGATTATGCCTGGCGCCTTTGCGTCCGCTCCCATGCGTCGTTTACGGTTTTCAGGACATGAGGCCCGATGATATACGAAAGTTAAGCCGACAAGGATGTAAGGAAAAGGAGAAATTGAAATAATGGCTCACACAGAAGAATCTAACTCAACGACCGCATGGGGATGCCTGTTCAACGCCCGTAGGTTTGGGGCAAGAGAGCTGCTGGCTTTTCTCATCGTCGGCCTGTCTTTTGCTTTTGTCACCTTTCACCTTTATACTGGGATGTTCGGCCACCCGGAGGCGCATTTTTACAGGTCCCTGCATCTGACCGGCGTGCTGCTGCTATGTTTTACGCTCTTTCCGCTCAACAGAAAGTCGTGGAGCGATAAGCCAAATATTTGGACTGTGATCGACATCGCGTGCATCATCCTGTCCGTCGCGCTGGAAGTTTACTATCTCTGGGACATTGAAGCCTTTGAATTGCGGCAGGTGACCTCTCCCAACACGGCCGACATCTGCATGGGGGTCATCCTCTGGCTTCTGGTCCTGGAGGGCACGCGGCGCGCTCTGGGAGTGCCGATGGTGCTTATCGCCGTTTTCTTTACCTTCCAGGCGCTCTACAGCGAAAAAATGTTCTGGATCTTTTATGGGCCGAGCACTACACTTAAGTCGCTTGTTCTCGATATGTTCATGCAGGAGGGCGGTATTTTTGGCATGCCCCTCGGCACGATCGCCTCTTTCGTCGTCCTATTCCTGATATTCGGAGCTTTCATGGAAGAGACCGGCACCGGGCGTACCTTTACCGATCTGGCCCTGGGAGCCTTTGGCTCAAAAGTCGGCGGTCCCGCCAAAGCGGCGGTGGTCGGCAGCGCCTTCTTCGGCATGCTCTCGGGCAGTTCCTGCGCCAACGTCACCACCACCGGCACATTTACGATTCCTCTGATGAAAAGGGTCGGTTATGAGAGCACATACGCCGGCGGCGTTGAAGCCTGCGCTTCCACCGGCGGTATGTTCACGCCTCCCATTATGGGAGCGACCGCCTTCGTCGTCGCCGCTTACCTGGGCCTTTCCTACGCGACGGTGGCGCTGGCTGCCGCCATTCCCGCGCTGTGCTACTATTTTGCCCTTTTCGCCGCCGTGGACTTCCACGCCAGAAAGGCGAAGATTCCTCCTTTGAGCAAAGAGGAGATGCCGGTGGTGAAAGATGTCTTGAAGAATGGCGCGCATCTGCTGCTCCCGATCGGCCTCCTCGTCTATTTTCTTGTTTCAGGCTACACGGCCACTACGGCCTGTTTCTGGTCGATAGTCGGCCTGTTCATAGTCAGCTTCCTGAAAAAATCCAGCCGTCCCGGCGCCGAAAATATCATCTCCGTCTGCGAGGCGGCGGGCAAGGCGACGGTCGTGACCGCCATGGCCTGCGCCGCGGCGGGGATCATCGTCAGCTCTTCGACGTTATCCGGCGTAGGACTGAAATTGGGAACGCAGATCGTGAGCATTTCCGGCGGGCATCTGTGGCTGGCCATGCTTCTGGCTGCGGTCCTGGCCGTTATATTGGGCATGGGACTGACCACTACCGCGGTGTATATAATCATGGTCGTAACAGTCATCCCTCCCATTATGCAGATGGGCGTTCCCGCCCTGGCGGCTCACATGTACGCGCTCTTCTGGGGCGTGCTCTCAAATATTATTCCGCCTGTGGCGATCGCCTCTTTCACCGCGGCTGGCATAGCCAAGGCCGGCCCGATGAAAACCGCGGCCAGAGGATTCGTCATCGGCCTTCCGGGGCTTCTGGTCTTTGCGACCTTCGTATATAACCCCGGGCTGATCATGATCGGCACCGTCTCCGATATTGTCATTAACAGTGTCGGATGCCTGATAGCGGTAGTTTGCTTCGCGGCTGTTGTCGAAGGATATGCTTTTACGAAGATCAATATCCTTTTCCGCGCCATGTTGGCGGTCTGCTCCTTGATCTCCTTAAGCCCGCGCTGGGATCTGACCTTTGCGGGGCTGGCGGGGGGCGTGATCATCCTGACGCTCAATTATCTCGCTGCCAAAAAAGAAGATCTTAGTTTTGGACAGGGCCAAAAACAGGAGGTGTAATTGATAAGCTATGAAAAGAAAATATATTAGGTGGTCATTCTTGGTTGCTTTTGCGATTTTCGCGGTGATTATGAGGGAATCACGTTTACTGAATTTGCGCCCCGGCCTGTTTATCGTCCTCTGGCTGCTGGCCTCATATTCCGCCGTATTCGGCGTGGTCTATTTCCGTGATAAGAATATGGCAAAGGCAGGTTCTATCAGCGCCGAGGAGGCGAGGATCGACGTCGGCCTCGAATAGGGGACGGTCGTCGCTGTTCTGAGCTTATCGTTGATGACTGCATGTGTTTCCCGCACCTTGAAAAAATAATAGCCGGCAAGCAATGGAAATATCATCGCGTTAAACCAGTCAGCGCTTCAGCCTTCACTTCCGGCGATCTCCGAACAGTACCCGGAAAAATTTCAAACAACGACGGGGGCGCCCCTTTCCAGCGGGACTTTTTGTTTTGCCGCCTTGCTGGCGTTCCCGTCAGCTTCGTCTCCCCACGGCGCAGGCGGCGGAGGAACAAAAATATACAGGGATGCCCCCTTTCCTTCCGCCCATACCCGGGACGGCGAGCAATGAGGAGCTGCAAATATAATGAAATTGATATTGTACGCTATCAATTTTTATGATTAAAGTATAAAATATTTGCAGCTTAAAAATACGCGCCGCCGTAGTCGTATTGCCGCAGAGCGAATTGTTAATACAGAAAGGGGGGTGTCTCGATGTTTGTTCTTTTTCGCACTCAGGAGTGGAGTAAGCTTAACCTGCATTTTCATGAAGAGCAGGAAATCCTGCTGACGCTCTCCGGAGATGGTGAAATGTACATTAACAACGAGGTATACCCCATTCGGCGCGGTTCTCTGTTTGTCATAAATAATACGGATTTTCACCGCAGCGTGGGCAAAGACAACGAAGTACCCTACCAGTTCTGCCTGATCCACTTCGATCCGGAGGAGGTAAAGGGAGTCTCCACCGCAAATTTTGACCTTGCCGCCTGTTTTCGAGACCACCGGAATTTCAACCACCGCTGCCAGCTCGGCGAAGACGAGTTGGAAGGCTTGCTGAAACAGATCAAAAGACTCGCGTACTACCTTGACCCGGAGTGCTCCGCTTACGGCAGGGAAGTTTACAGCAAGATCTGCCTGTCCGAAATACTCATTTATATTAACTCGCTGTATGAGCCTACCATGAAGACGAGCCGGCTTCAGCGCAGCGAGAAATCTCCGGACAGGATAACTCCGGTCATCCAGTATATCCAGGAGCACTATGCCGAGGATCTTTCTCTGGACAGCCTCGCCGATATGTTCTTTATCAGCAAGTCGCATCTGTGACGCACCTTTAAAAGCGTGACGGGCATCACGTTAAGAACATACATCACCTACGTGAGGGTGTTCAAGGCCAAGGGACTTCTGCGGGAAGGCTACAGCGTGAACATTGTGGGCGAGATGGTGGGCTTCAAAAGCATAAGCTACTTTATCAGCACCTTTACCAAAATAGAGGGAATATCACCTAAACGATATTCAAAACTCCTGACTTCCTCGACGGAGTTCAGCTGGCGTACGGCAAAATCATAACGCATATATTCGACATCCTGGTCCTCATTCACCCTAAGTTTGTATCAGGTTTATGCCGGATGGCCGAGCGGCTCGAAATTAAACGATAAGGGATTGGCGCGAACTTTTTCGGCCAACCCTTTTTCTGTGATGCTTTGCGCCGCTTTAGACGGAATTACTGCATATTTATTTTATGAGGAGGATGAAAAAATGCCGATATTACTTGAAGAACAACTGAATTACCCTCTTCCGGCAATGCACAAAGTCCGGCAGAGTTTTGCCAGGCCGAGGCTTGACGATATCAAGGCGCAAATAGAACAAGAGATTACGAAAAAAGAAATTGCCGGGAAAATCAAGCCCGGCGCGAAGGTCGCCGTGGCGGTAGGCAGCCGGGGCATCAAGAACCTTGAAAAGATCGTGAAAGAGGTAATCGTACAAATCAAAAAACTTGGCGGCGAACCGTTCATCGTCTCCGCCATGGGCAGCCATGGCGGAGGTACGCCGGAGGGACAGCGGGAAGTTCTCGCCGCGTACGGGATCACGGAAAAGAATATGGGGGTCGAGGTGGTCACCTCGGTGGATGTGACCCACATAGGAAAAACGTCCGGCGGTATCAACGTATACTTTGACTCCGTCGCGCTGGGCGCTGATCTGGTCGTTCCCATCAACAGGGTAAAATTGCACACTGATTTCGTCGGGGAGATACAGAGCGGCATCTGCAAGATGCTGGTTATCGGACTTGGCAACCAAGTCGGCTGCACCTCGGTGCACGAGGCGGATTTTGACAATTTCGCCGATATTCTGATCGAGGCCGCGCAGATGATCATGGGACGCGCCCACGTCGGATTCGGCGTGGCGATACTTGAAAACGCCTATGACGAAACCGCGATGATCGAGGCTATCCCAGCCGAAAGGATCGTCGAACGGGAAAAAGAGCTGGTAAAAATCGCGAAAGGCAATATGCCTACGCTGATGATTCCCGACATAGACGTCCTGATAGTCGAAGAGATCGGCAAAAACATCTCCGGCTCCGGTTTTGACCCCAACATTCTCGGCAAAAGCTTCCTGCTCAAAAAATTCGTCCTGCCGGTGCCGAACATCAAGCGCATGGTCCTCTTTGACGTCACTGATGAATCTCACGGCAACGCCGTCGGCGTGGGCATTTTTGACGTGATAACACGTAAGGTTCGGAATAAGCTGGATCTTCCCCTGATGTACGCCAACGCGCTGGCCGTCAAATCGCCGGAAGGCTCGAAGATCCCGATCACCGCCGAATCGGAAGAAGAGGCGCTGCGCTTCGCCATTCAATTGGCCAGGGGAGCCGACAGGGACAGGCTGAAAATCGTGAAAATCAAAAACACGCTGGAACTTGGAATAATAGAGGTCTCCGACGCGCTGCTCGATCATGTGGCCTCTCATGAAAGACTGACGCTTGTTGATCCGGTGTCGTAATATGCGCGCAGCGTGGGCGGAGGTCAGCCTGGACCAGATCCGGAAAAATGTGAGATACCTCATGGGGCGCACGACACCTCCGACTAAATTGATGGGGGTCGTAAAGGCCAACGGTTACGGTCATGGAGTCATTCCCGTGGCGCGGGTCCTCGAGGCGGAGGGGGCAAGTTATTTTGCGGTGGCTATCCCGCAGGAGGGCATAGAACTTCGCGATGCGGGCTTCAGGGAGCCGATACTCATACTTGGACGTTCCTTTGACGAGGACTATCCTTTGGTGCTGGAATACGACCTGATGCCGGCGATCTTCTCGGCTGAGCAGGCACGCGTGCTGAACGAGGGCGCGGCTAAAGCCGGCAAGATCGCGTCGGTTCACATCAAAATAGACACCGGCATGGCTCGCCTTGGCTTTGTCCCCGGACCGGAGGCGATGGAAGAGATAGCGCGCATAGCGGCGATGCCCAACATCAGGATCGAAGGGATATTCTCGCATTTTGCGACTGCTTCCAGCGTCCGCGACGACAGCTATTGCCGCGGTCAGTTTGCTAAGTTCACGAGTTTTACCGACGAGCTTGAGGCAGCGGGGATAAAGATCCCGCTAAAACACATCAGCAACAGCGCCGCTGCGATCCTCTACCCGGAGATGCAGCTTGACATGGTGCGCCCGGGAATGGCGGTCTACGGCCTCTATGCCGGCCCCGAGTTTATGGGATTGCCGGGAGTTGAGGTATATCCCGCGATGGAAATAAAGGCGAAACTTGCCTCCGTAAAGAGAGTACCGAGCGGGACGAAGATCGGTTACGACGGGACTTTTGAGACAAAGCGGGAGTCATTGATAGGCGTGGTACCCATGGGCTACGTGGACGGCGTGCGCCGCAGCCTCGGAAACAAGGGGGCGGTGCTGCTGCACGGCAGGCGCTGCCCTATCGTCGGTAAGGTCTGCATGGATCAATTCATGATAGACATTACTGACTTGGACGATCCGCGCGAAAACGACGAGGTTGTGATAATCGGCAGACAGGAGGGCGAATACATTTCCGCGGAGGAATTCGCCGAGAGCTGCGGCAGCGTCTCTATCGAAGTTCTCTGTCAGCTTGGCAGGAGGATGCCGATAGTCTATAAATGAGTATGATGTCAGTTTTATGAGCCCGTATCTTCACGAGGGTATTAGTCGGGCAAAGATAAAGTATAGATAAGAACGCCGGGCTTTTCTCCCGATCTCATCAGGATTCGTTCTCTCGGCTATAGGACGGTGCAGTTTTTGTACCGTCCTATAGCCGTATCTGCCGACGGATGAATTTTGTTTGGCATGGCGGTCGTTTTTGTAAAGCGCAGAATATGCGGCTCCATCTGACGATTGTTTTGAGCTAATAGAGGTATTTTAAGAGCAAAAAACTAAAACATGGTTTTTATCTTTACTTGTAAAATTGACTTGGCTGGCGGAGAAAAGATTTTTACAAGTAATAACAAGCGGCATGCGGCGTATTGCGGAAGGCTGCAGTTGTCCGGATTGGCCGCGCAGGAGCGCGCGATTGAGTAATATGTCAACAAAAAATAATTTAAAGGTGGCTAAGTTATGCAGGACAAGAAGAAGATCGTTGTTTTGGATGGCTACACAGTACATTCGGATGATTTAAGCTGGAAAGAATTAGGCGCTTTGGGAGACCTGACCGTGTATGACCGCACGTCGCAGACGGACGAGCAAGAGGTGATAGACCGCATTGGCGACGCCGAATTGGTTTATACGAAAAAGGTGCCGATCACGAAAAATATTATCGACGCCTGCCCGAGCGTAAAATTCATTAATATGCTGGCGACGGGCTACAACATAATCGATGTCGCCTACGCGAAAGAGAAAGGCATCCCCGTCGCCAACATCCCGACTTATGGCACCGCCGCTGTGAGCCAGTATGCGATCGCGCTGATGCTGGAAGCCTGCCTCCATGTAGGCCATCACAGCGCGACGGTACATGAGGGAAAGTGGGAAAATAACGTCGACTGGTGCTATTGGGATTATCCGCTGATCGAACTGGAGGGAAAAACCCTGGGGATTTTAGGCCTCGGCAAGATCGGCGTCCATACCGCCGCTACAGCCGGCGCTCTCGGCATGAAGGTGCTGGCCTATGACCCTTATCCCACGAATGCCGGGCGCGCGGTGGCAGACTACGTTGATTTTGAAACGTTGCTTGCCTCCGCCGATATTATCGCGATGCATATGCCGCTCAACTCATTCAGTAAAGGGCTTATCAACAAGAGCAATATCGAGAAAATGAAGGACGGCGTGATCATCGTCAACAACAGCCGCGGACAGATAGTGGTTGAACAGGATCTGGCGGACGCGCTGAACTCAGGCAAGGTCGCCGCGGCGGCTGTCGACGTAGTCTCATCCGAGCCGATAACAGGCGATAACCCCCTTCTTCACGCCAAGAACTGCATTATCACGCCGCATATTTCCTGGGCTTCCAAAGAATGCCGGCAAAGGATCATCGATTGCGCCGTGGCCAATGCCAAGGCATATATCGCCGGCAAATGCATCAACATCGTCAATAAATAAGTTCTCATACTTTACCATAATCGCATCCTCCAAAGTTGCGCCCTCCCTCCCATTGTGGTAAGTATATTGTATAAAATAGCGTAAATATGTGCAGGCCGTGAAGAAGATCGCGGCCTGCGGCTCAAGGGGGAAACTGAAATGACGGTAAGCAAGCTTAATTTGGATGAAGTTCGCAAAAAATACGAAGGTTTGAAAAAACTTGGACTGAAGCTCGACATGTCCAGAGGAAAACCGGAGACGGCACAGCTCGACCTCTCAATTCCGATGCTTCACGCGCTGGATGACAATAATTTTATCAGCGAAAACGGTATGGATGTGCGCAATTACGGCGAATATAAAGGGATACCAGAGGTGCGCCGCCTTTTTGGCGAAATACTCGGCGTGCCGGCGGAGCAGGTCCTGGCAGGCGGAAGTTCGAGTATCAATATGATCTCAGACGCGCTTAAAAGATGTTTCATCAACGGCCCGATGCCTGGGTTCACGCCCTGGTCTAAGCTCGGCAAGGTTAAATTTATCTGCCCGGTTCCCGGTTATGACTGGCATTTCCACATCTGCGACACTTACGGGATAGAAATGCTCCCCGTGGAGACTCGCGAGGACGGCCCCGATATGGACGAGGTCGAGAGGCTGGCTAAGGACCCCGAAGTGCGCGGGATGATCTGCGTCCCGATGTATTCAAATCCCACAGGCTTTACGTATTCCGACGAGACCGTCGAGCGGCTTGCCGCGATGGCGGCGGTCCCGGATTTCCGCCTGATATGGGACAACGCCTATTGTATGCACCATCTGTACGACGACGAGCGGGATTCGCTCGCGAACATCTACGACGCCTGCGTCAGGCATGGGAACGCTGACAGGGTGCTCCTCTTCACATCCACATCTAAGATAACCTTTGCCGGCGGCGGCGTCTGCGCGATGGCGGCAAGCCCCGCGAATATCCAGTGCGCGGGCGACCTCATCCGCTATCAGCTCGTCTGTTATGACAAGGTGAACCAGCTTCGCCACACGCGCTTCCTGCCTGATAAGGAAGCCGTGGAAAAGCATATGCGGAAGCACGCTGATATCGTGCGCCCGAAGTTTGAGCTGGTGCTGCGGGAGCTGGAGCGCGAGCTCGGCGGCCTCGGCATCGCGCGTTGGGGCAAACCCAAGGGCGGATATTTCATCTGTTTTGAGGCGCAGAAGGGCAGCGCGAAAAAAATAATCCGCCTCTGTGAAGAAGCTGGAGTCAAGCTGACGCCGGCCGGCGCGACATACCCGCACGGCAGCGATCCGCAGGACAGCATAATCAGGATCGCCCCCACCTATCCGCCGCTGGAGGAGCTCCGGCAGGCTGTGGAGGTATTCACCACGGCTGTGAAGTTGGCGGCGGCCGAGAGGGCGTAGTTTACGGGAGCGCCGGAGAGAGCAAAGATGAATGGCATAGAGAGCATATCTGAAATGGAAAATACGCGCGCCGATGATATGACGCGCTCGCTGTTGCTGTTTAGAGAGAGCTCTCCCTGCTGGGACGAAGAAACGTTCCTTCTCGCCGGCAAAGCCCCTCATTTACTGCATGAACTTACGGCAAAAGGGCTGCTTAGAAAAGCCGGCGGCGGATATGTGCTTACGCCCGAAGGAGATATGGAGCGTCTTCGGTGCGCCGACCGCCTTCGTCTTACTGCCTTTGCCGCGGAAACTCCGTTCGATCCTAAGGAAGCGCTCTGGAACAACAGGCTTCGCCTCCTGATGGGGCGCGCCGTCCTCGGACGGCCTGGTTTCAACGGGTATTCTTTAGACGAGAAGATCCCCGTACTTCCGGGGCTTTCAAGAGGCGGCCTGTGGCGGTATGACGACGACGGGCGCGTCAGCTATCGCTGGCCGTCGCATCCGCTGGTAAAGTCGTTTTTGGCGAGATTTCCCCTGTGCGGCGCATCCGCGCGAGGGAGCGCCGCGCCGGGCGACGCGGCGATGTGGCGCTGGGCGGAGGCGGCCGGAGCGAAATTCTGCATCCAAAGTTTCAATATGGTGCTGAGGAGCCGCCGCTGTCACGAGACGCCGCACTTGCCGGAGGACATATTCTACATGAATAACGCGGACCGCCTCTTCTTCCTGCGCACCGCCGGCAAGAGCCATGAGGAGATATACGACGCCATCGGGCGGCTGCATCTGTTCCTGCTGGGACAACGTCATGTCTATCTTCCCGGTTATATGGACAGCGGTTCGTGCGGGCAGGAGAATAGAACGATGCTCGTATTGACGGCAGATAGCGAGGAAGAGCTGGCATCGCTTCGCAAACGCTGTCTGTCGGACGGCGAGAACCTGGTCGAGCCGGCCGGCCCGTTATTCATCGCCGGTACGAGCGTTGAACGGCTCCGTAAACAGGAGATGCCGGAGGATACCGTTTATGACTGGTTCTGCGAACGAAGCGTCGATCTCGTGAGATGCCGGGCGAGCGACAAAACCCGTGCCTGCAAGAGAGAATTGAGGCGCGGGAGGACGCGGAGAGAGACCGGTTTTCGCGGCGGCGAATTTGTGGGGCTCCCGGCGTATCCTTCGCAGGGGCCTTATGTCTCGTTGCCATGAGATCGAAAACCTTATCTGTATATCACATTCTTTGATGAAGAGATCCGCGCGGCGATCACAGCAAATAGAGCGGACGCCGGTCATGAAATCCTGCGAGGAGAATTGACCGGCGTTTTTCCGTTCCCTTCATTTTTTATCGACCCTTTGCGAATGGCTCATGGAGATGCTATTTTATTCAAGGTGACTTTTTACACATCCAAAAAAGGACGCAGTATGTGAATTATTATGCATAAGCATAAAGACATATCGCGGGAAATAAAATATACTAATACAGAAGGCATACTAGCATAAAGCTTGTTGTAAAGTTTTATGTAATCGACGAAGATAGAACATATGATCAAACCAACAGGAGGAATAATTAAAATGCCAAACGCGGCGATCAAAGCGGCAGCCTATTCACTAAACCATACACCCGAGCTCGGACTCTGGTATGGCAACACCCCCTTTGTAGAAAGGGAGACGCACCCCGATTCAGAATTCCTCAAAGAGCTTCCCAAGTATCAGCAGAACTATCACGAGGCGGCCAGCTACGCCCCGAACCTTACATACATCGGCGCCATGGAGATAGAGGATTTTGAGACGCGCCCCCAGCCCTGGTACAAAAACCTTGAACCGAAAGAGATCCGCTTCGGGAAATATGGCGAGATCATGCCGGAGGATGAAAGCCTCGCTTTTATCGACATCTGCGACGTCTTTGACCTTATTTGGCTTGAGAAGGACTTCGCCGCCGCCGCCAAAGAAAAGATAGCCAGGCATCCCCTGATGCGCGAGGATATCGTAGCGCGCCTCGAGGCCGGCCACGACGCGGCGGAGATAGAGAACGAAGTCAAGACTGCCGGCGCGCTGCCGCTCTATTTTGAGGGCAAGGTCGTCGGCTGCGCGAGGAGAGGCCATGAGGTCGACCCGAACCTCACCGCTTACGAGCTGCTGGTGAACATCACCTGCAAGGCGAGCGCCGTCCTTTCCCTGCTCCACCTGATACAGAACAGCGGCATGAAGCCCGAGGATATCGACTTTGTCGTCGAGTGCTCGGAAGAGGCTGCCGGCGACATGAACCAGCGCGGCGGCGGCAACTTCGCGAAGGCCATCGCCGAGATCGCGGGCTGCGCGAACGCCTCCGGCTGCGACGTGCGCGGCTTCTGCGCCGGTCCCGTCAACGCGGTGCTTGCCGGCGCGTCGATGGTTGCTGCCGGTACCCGCAAAAATGTCGCGGTCATCGCCGGCGGCGCGATCCCCAAGCTTTATATGAACGCGCGCGACCACGTCAAAAAGGAGCTTCCCGCTCTTGAAAACTGCATCGGCTCCTTCGGGATACTCATCGTTCCCGACGACGGCACGCTGCCCGTGATCCGCCTTGACGCGATCGGAAAACATACGGTCGGCGCGGGCGCTTCGCCGCAGACGGTCACCTCCGTCCTCACCTACGAGCCTCTCCAGAAGGTCGGACTTACATTTGCCGACGTAGACAAGTTCTCGCCCGAGCTCCATAACCCCGAGATAACGCTTCCCGCAGGCGCGGGTGACGTGCCGACGGCGAACTTCAAGATGATCGCGGCCCTCGCGGTGATGAAGAAGGCGATCGAGAAGGCCGACATGGTGAAGTTTACTAAGGAGCACGGCATGACCGGCTTCGTCCACACGCAGGGGCATATCCCTTCGGGCGTGCCCTTCATGGGACACGCCGCCGACGCCATCAACGCCGGCAAGATGACCCGCGCGATGATCATCGGCAAGGGCAGCCTCTTCCTTGGCCGCCTTACCAACCTGGCGGACGGTGCCTCGTTCCTCATCGAGAAGCCGCAGCCCAAGCAGGCGGAAGCCACGGTCAGCAAAGAAGAGATCCGCGAACTCATTCTTGAGAGCCTCGGAGAACTTGCCGCCAGCCTTAAGAAGTAAGGGGAAAGACAATGACAGATAACGCATCCGTAAAGGCCTTGATAGGCGATATACTGGGCGAGATAATAGAAGAGGCCAGAGAGGGCGGCGGCAAAAAGACCAAAGTCGGCCTTATGGCGTACGGCAGCGAGCTGGGGCAGGAAGAACTTTGCCTCGGCGCGCGGCTCGCGATGCAGAACGATCCCGGCGTTAAAGTTTTTTGCATCGGGCCGAAGCTCGCGGGTTTTGACGACCTCAACTGGATCGAGACGGCGGCGGACGAGCACGAGATATCCGCGGCCATGGAAAAGGCGCTCGGCGACGGGGTCATCGAAGGCGCGGTAGCCCTCCACTACCCGTTCCCGGTCGGTGTAACCACAATAGGAAAAGTTTTCACGCCCGGCAAAGGAAAGCCGTGTTTCGTAGCCTCCTCTACGGGCACGTCGTCCCCGGTCAGGACCGAGGCGATGCTCCGCAACGCCATCTACGGCATCGCGGTGGCAAAGTCCGCCGGAGTGGCCGAGCCGACAGTCGGCATCCTCAACCTCGACGGCGCGCAGACGGTGCTCCGCGCGCTCCAGAAGCTTAAGGACAACGGCTACGGGATCAACTTTGCCGACAGCATCAGAAAAGACGGCGGCGCGATCTTCCGCGGCAACGACCTGCTCGCCGGCGCGGCCGACGTCTGCGTAACGGACACCCTCACCGGCAACGTCCTCATGAAGCTCTTCGGAGCCTGGACGACCGGCGGCAACTATGAGGCGATGGGCTGGGGTTACGGTCCCTCCGCGGGAGAGGGCTGGAACAAAGTCATCTCGATCATATCCCGCGCCTCGGGCGCTCCCGTGATCGCCTCCGCGCTTTCGCTCAACGCGAGCGCCGCGAAGAACGGTCTTCCCGCGATCGTGGCGAAGGAGCTGGCCGCGGCCAAGGCCGCCGGACTAGACGAGCTGATCGAGGCTATGCAGCCCAAACAGGCGGCGGCTGAGGAAGATGTCAAAGCGCCTGCCGCCGAGCCGACCGACGAAGAGATCCACGGCGTCGACGTCCTTGAGATAGAGAACGCCGTCAAGGCGCTCTGGAAGGCGGGCATCTACGCAGAATCCTCAATGGGCTGCACCGGACCCGTCATCAAGTTTGCGAAGAAGAACGAGGAGAAGGTCAAGGGAGTTCTTACTGCCGCGAACTATCTCTAATAATACCGACAGCTTACTAAAAAACTTCCCATAAAAAGAG
Source organism: Cloacibacillus evryensis DSM 19522 (assembly GCF_000585335.1). NCBI lineage: Bacteria > Thermotogati > Synergistota > Synergistia > Synergistales > Synergistaceae > Cloacibacillus > Cloacibacillus evryensis. The sequence continues at coordinate 2,633,346 of NZ_KK073872.1, read as the reverse complement.
GCCCGCGCGTATATTTCGTTCGGGCCTCTCTTCTTCTGCGTATATGTATGCGCGGCGATGTTGCCGCGCCGGGCCTTATCCTGCGGGCCGCTATATATTTACATCCTTCAATATTTCGAGCCGTTCAAAGCTCACGTTGCCGCCGGAGATGAGCAGGCAGACCTTTTCGTCCTCCCTCACTTTGACGCGCCCCTCGAGCAGAGCTCCCGCGCCGATGCAGGAGGCCGGTTCCGCGAGCAGCTTGCCCTCCGTCAGCATCAGCTTCATACCTTTCTTGATATATTCTTCCGAAACGCAGACGACTTCGTCCGTATTGGCCGCGACGACGGGGAAGTTTTTAACGCCCGGCGTCTGCGAGACGAGCGCGTCGGCCACGGTGAGCCGCTGCGGGACGGTGACGCGCTCACCCGCGGCGAGGCTTTGCCTGTAGTGCGGCAGCAATTCCGGCTCCGCGCCCACGACGCGTATCCTTCCGCCGGAACGGGCCTTCAGAGCCGCGGAGACGCCGCCGAGCAGTCCGCCGCCGCTTACGGGTGAGATCACGCAGTCGAGCTCCGGACATTGTGCAAATATCTCAAGGCCGGCGGTTCCCTGTCCGGCCATTATCTCATAATCGTCAAAGGGCGGCGCCATCGTGCAGCCGCGTTCGCGGCATATTTCGCCGGCGATTTTAAAACGTTCGGAAGTTTCGCAGAGGACGACCTCCGCCCCCAGCTTTCCGATCGCGTCGATTTTATTTTGCGGCGCCGTGCGCGGCATGACGATGGTGCACTTCACGCCGAGCAGCCCCGCCGCGTAGGAGAGCGCCTTGCCGTGGTTGCCGGATGAGGCGGCGACGATCCCGCGGTCAAGCTGCTCGCGCGAAAGCGTCAGCAGCTTGTTGACCGCCCCGCGCAGTTTGAAGGAGCCGGTCTTTTGCAGCGATTCAAGCTTTGCGTAGACCTTGCAGCCAAGATAGGAGTCCAGATTTTGCAGCCTGATCAAAGGCGTTTCCACGATATATGGTGCGATACGCTTTTTTGCTTCTTCGATCTCAGTGATTGTCAACGGCATGTGAAGCCCTCCCTGTTTGATTTTCATATATCATACTGAACCGATAAATAATTGTAAAACGATATTTTAAGCTATAAAATATTCCTTGCAGGAATATTTAGGAGGTGTGTCATGGATATTGAATCTTTGAAATTCTTTATAGAGGTGCGAAATTCCGGCAATATCACCAACACGGCCAATGCCTTTTATGTAACGCAGTCCGCCGTGAGCAAAAGGCTCTCGATGCTTGAGGCGGAACTTGGCGTCCAGCTCTTTCAGCGCGGCAAAGGCAGATCCCGCGCGGTGATCACGCCGGCGGGGGAGTCATTTGCGGAGATCGCCGAGCGCATCCTGCTGCTCCACCGGCAGGCTCTGTCGCTGAAGTGCGGCGCGGAACGGCGGACGCTGACGATCGCCTGTATCAACAGCGTCCAGGATTATATCCTGCCGCCCTTCATCACCGAGATTCAGCGGAAGGATCGAAATTTGTGCGTGACAATAGAGGATCACCATTCGGTGGAAATATTCCCTTTGCTGGAAAAGAAGATGGTGGACATCGGCATCACGCAGGCCCCTGCGCCATTTCCCGACCTGCGTTCGCTCCTTCTCTTTCAGGAGGGCTACCGCGTCGTTATGCGTCCCTCCGGCACCGGCCTGCACGCAGGGGCGGTCCATCCGGAGCAGCTGCCCGCGGAGCATGAGATATTTGAGGCATTCGACAGCGAGTTCCAGCACTGGCATGATTACTGGTGGCGTCCGTCCGGCGCGAAGATCCGCGTAAACACGACGCCGACCGCGGAGCGTTATTTTTCAGACCCCGAGGACTGGATCATCGTCCCGGATTCCGTTGCGGTGAAGATGGAGCTGGACGGATTCGTGTCCTTCGCGCTGGCGGTAACGCCGCCTGTCCACCGCTGCTATCTCGTCTGCGGCAAGGACAACGGAGACGCCTCCGTGGAGGGCTTTGTCGAAGAGGCCCTCGCCTACTTCAAGGAAAAAGGCCGCCGCTATTGATTGGGCAGCCTCACATTCAGGCTGCATATTACATAGATCAGCGGCGCTTCGTCTCCGGGCCGCGCGTATTGGAAGATGATGCGGTTGCGCCCCGTGGCGGAGGCGTGATACCTGCGGGTCTCGGCTGCCGTCGGCGTCACGTTGGGCGAGACGGCCGGCCGCTGCGCGCTCGATGTCGATACGGGCGATATTCCCGGCGGCAGGGAATTATAGAGGCTCCACGAATATCCAGGCATAACTGGGGCGTCAAGCGTGACGGAAAAATCTCCGTCGAGCGCCGCATCGACGTTGATCTCCCGGACGTCGGTGCTCGCCGTCGTCGGCAGCGGCCTCTCCGTGATATAACGCCGCGCCGCCCAGGCATCGCCTGCCGAGAAAATGAGCAGCGTTATGGCCGCGAGCATAATGATTTTTTTCACCGCTTTTTCACCTCGCCCGGCATCCGTCCTATTCCTTCCAGCAGCCGATATGAAGAATGGAAGAATCTACTCCCCGGTGCGGCTCCTTCTCCTCGGCGGCGTGTCCGATGACGGCGATGCCGCAGACTTCCACCTCATCCGGCAGCTTGAGGAATTCCCTCACCGGAGGTTCTTTAGCGGCGCGCGCGTATACGCCGTACCAGAGGGAGCCGAGTCCCAGCTCCGTCGCCGCGATCAGCATATTTTCCATCGCCGCGGCGCAGTCTTCGAGCCAGCCGCTTCCCGGGCCGTAGCCCCGGCGGTCGCCGCAGACGGCGATAGCCCATTGCCCTTCAAGGAAGGGGCCTTTTTGGTCTATCCTTTCCGCGAGGGCAGCCATCGCCGCCTTATCAAGCAGAATGAAGCGCACGGGGCGCTTATTCATGGCGCTGGGCGCGGCGGCTCCGGCCTCGACTATCCTCATCGCACTGTCGGCGGGGACCTTTTCCGCCGTAAACTTTCTTATACTCCGGCGTTTCATGATTGCGGACGTCATATCCATCGCTCTCCTTCTCATTGATTTCACCCTCATTATATACAAAACAGAGGGAAAGTGGCCGCGACCGGCAAAAAAATAAAGCCCGTAATAATACCGCTATGTTAAAATATAGGTACAGCAAGACGGCGGCAGCAGAGTAAAAATAATGAAGGAGGACTATACAAATGGCACAGTACATGCACCTAGGCGTACCGGTGAAAACGCCGCAGCCCAACGAAGTCTATTCTCCGGAGATGAAACTCTTTCTTACCGATCCGAAGGACCACCCGTATCAGTATGAATGCCTGCGCTTCGAGCCCGATTCGCAGATGCCCGAAGATCTAAAGAATTACCCTCACGTGGCCTATAAGGTGGAGGATCTTGAGGGAGAGCTCGCAAAATGTGAAAAAATCGTCCTCCCCGCAACGCCGGTCGACGAAAAGACAAAGATCGCCTTCGCCTGGCGCGACGGGGTGCTCTTTGAGTTAATGGAATGCAAGGAATAAATCGGAGGAGGATAATAAAATGGCGATGAAAAAATTTATCAACGACTCGGAGACACTCACGAAGGAACTGCTCAAGGGCATGGCGCTTGCCTTCCCGGATAAGATCGAAGTGCGCGGGAACAATCTTGTCATCAACAAAAATATAGAAAAGGCCGACCGCGTCCATATCGTCACCCTTGGCGGCGCGGGCCATGAGCCGGCGCTCTCCGGCTTCGTCGGCGACGGCATGTTCGATATATCGGTCGTCGGCGACGTCTTCGCCGCCCCCGGACCGGCCGCCTGCTTTGAGGCGCTTTCCCTCGCCGCCGCGCCTAAAGGGGCGCTCTTCGTCGTGCTGAACCACGCGGGAGACATGATGACCGCCGAAATGACGATGGAACAGGTGGAGGACGCGGGGATCAAAGTGGCGCGCGTCACGACGCAGGAGGATATCTCGAACGCGCCGCGCTCCGACGGCGGCAACCGCCGCGGGCTCGTAGGCTGCATCCCCCTCGCGAAGATCGCCGGCGGAGCCGCCGCTATGGGCAGGGACCTTGAAGCGGTGCGCGCCGTCGCGCAGAAATTCGCCGACAACATGGCGACGATCGCCGTCGCCTGCCGCGGCGCCACTCACCCGGCAAACGGAGCCGAAATATCCCACTTTGACGACAAGGACATGGAGATCGGCATGGGACAGCACGGCGAGGGCGGCGGCGGGCGCATGACGATGAAGAGCGCGCGGGAGACCGCGGCGATCATGACCCAGGCCCTGCTTGACGACCTCTCCATCGAAAAGGGCGAGGAAGTCATGCTCATCGTCAACGGCTCGGGGGCGACGACGCTTATGGAACAGCTCATCGTCTTCAAAGACTGCGTCGAATATCTTAAAGACAAGGGCGTCAAAGTCGCTGCCTCACATGTCGGCGAGCTGCTGACGGTGCAGGAGGCGGCCGGCTTCCAGCTCTTCATGGCGCGCATGGACGACGAAATGATGAAATACTGGAAGGCTCCCTGCGACACGCCCTACTACACGGTGAAATAGAGCGGCAGGCGTGACAATGGAAAAACTTGAATACAGCCGTTTCGTAGAGATGCTCGGCAGCGCCGCGTCGGCGATCGCGGCGGCGAAGGACGAGCTTACGGAGCTTGATTCGCAGATAGGCGACGGCGACCACGGCACGACGATGGTAAAAGTGATGGAGAAGGTGCGGGAGACCGCCGAAAGCTATGGGGGCGGCGATTTCAAAGGAATGCTCTCGGCAGTCGGCATGGCCGTGCTCAATATGGGCGGCGGAGCCACCGTGCCGCTCTTCGGTTCCCTCTTCTCGGGCATGGCGCGCGCGATACCCGAAGGCGTGAGCGAACTGACGAAAGAGCAGCTTGCGGAGGCCCTCAAGAGCGGCGAAGCGCGGCTGCTGAAATTCTCCAAAGCCCCCCTCGGAGCTAAGACAATGGTAGACGCGCTGACACCAGCGGTCGCGGCCTTCGCGGAGTGCGGCGGCGATATCGCGGCGTCGCTCGAGGCGGCACGGCTCGCGGCACACGAGGGCTGTATGAAGACCAAAGACTACGTGGCGCACTTTGGCCGCGCCAAGAATCTCGGCGAACGCGCTCTCGGCGTCCCCGACCCCGGCGCGGTCTCCGTCTCGATCATATTCAAGGCTTTCGCGAAAACGGCGGCGGAGAACTAAGGAGAATTTAAGATGGCAGACAAGATAGGAAATATATTGGCGAAAGACTACGGCCTCGACAGGCCGGTGGAACAGAAGAGCTTCTACGTCAAAGGCGCCGAACACTGCGACTGGGGCATGAAGGACCGCCTGTCGCGTATCTTCGACCCCAAGAGCGGGCGCACCGTCATGCTCGCCTTCGACCACGGATACATCATGGGGCCGACGGCGGGGCTTGAACGCCTTGACCTTGCGATCCCTCCGCTCGCGCCCTACGCCGACGTGCTGATGGCGACGCGCGGGGCGATAAAAACCTGCGTGCCCCCCACCTTCAATAAGGCGATCGCGCTGCGCAGCACCACCGACACCAGCGTGCTGCACGAGGATCTGAGCTTCGGGCGCATAGGCGTGGACGTTGAGGACGCCATCCGCCTCAACGCCTCCTGCATCGTCGTCCAGACCTTCGTCGGCTCAAAAAACGAAGTGGGGAGCTTCAAAAACCTCAGCGATATGATCAACGCCGGAAACCGCTACGGCATCCCCGTGATGGGCGTGACGGCAGTCGGCAAAGAGATGGAGCGCACAAAGCGCTACTTCCAGCTCGCGACGCGCATCCTGGCCGAACTCGGCGCGCAGATAATCAAGACCTACTACTGCGATGGCTTCGAGGAGGTTACCGCGGCCTGTCCTGTGCCGATCGTCATCGCGGGCGGCAAAAAGACCCCCGAAAAGGAGGCGCTGGAGATGGCCTACAACGCCATCCGTGATGGCGCAGCGGGCGTCGATATGGGGCGCAACATCTTCCAGTCGGAGAACCCGGCGGCGATGCTGCAGGCGGTGCGGGCCGTAGTGCACGAAAAGGCGACGGCGGCGGAGGGTTACGATCTTTTCCTCTCCCTGCTGTAAATCGGCGTAAATCGGCGTAAATCGGCGTTTATACGCACGACTAACTTCATAACCGAGGGCCTGCCAATGCTCACCGCACACTAGTGCGCCTCCGCTTGGCAGGCCCTCGGTTATTTCGTTATTCGCACGTCTAAACGCCGATTTACTCGATTGGGAGGGAACGATAAACTGCGATTTAGCGGGCATCCACAAAAACAATTTGTCGATATTCAGCGATTTTTAGTGTTTGCTCTTAAAGGCTCCCTCTCCGAGGGGGCTGGCTCGGCGGTGTTTTTCCGCCGAGACTGGAGGAGTTTTGACCTTGGGTTTTGTGTTGCTCTTGATCTTATCTTCTTTCGCCTCTTCAGTGGGAGAAGATAAGGCCAGAACAAAAACAAAACCCAAGGTCAACTCTCCCTCACCCCGCTTCGCGGGGAGCTCCCTCGGCTGAACAGAGTCCCGAAAATAGGACAGCCAAATAAAGCCCCTGGATTATAATAAAACTAAATACATATAAAGGGGGCTCTTCTATGCGTAAACGTAAAACAGAAGAAAGAATAAAAGCAATTGAGATGCACAAACAGGGAATTCCACGAAGGCGGATTGCTGAAGAACTTGGTGTTAGTCATGATTCTGTTAAAACATGGATATCTTTATATAAGAGCGGACAGAAGGACTTACTGGATGATACAAGGAAAAAAAGAACCTACAGCAAGGCTGTAAAACTTGAAGCTGTTTCGGCTCATTTAGAAGAGGGACGTACTATGGTAGATGTTACCTCATCTTTTAACATTTCAAGTCCCTCTCTTTTAAGACGATGGTGTAAGGAATTTATCGAACAAGGGGATATTTCTAGTTCAAAACAAGACTGTCCAGATAAGAAATTGGAAGTTACAAATAGCATAGAAAAGATTAAAGAGCTGGAAATGCAGGTCGATGTATTAAAAAAAGCCTTAGAGCTGCAAAGGTGGTGATAGAAAGAAATATTAAATACAGAATCATTTTTGAATTTTCAACAAAACATTCTGTCTGTGTAATGTGTAGATTTTTGTCCGTATCTCGTTCGACATACTACAGTTGGCTAAAGCGGCGTGGAATGGAAGATAAAGACGGTCCTCTCATAGAAGCAATAAGAACGGGACAGAATATCAACAAAAACACTTATGGGTACAGGCGAATGACTCTGTGGCTCAACAACTTCATTGGCATTCATGTAAACAATAAGAGGGAAGGCGTGTTATGAAAAAAGCGGGACTTCAAGCGGAAATAAGAAAAAAGAAAAAGTTTAAAGTGATGTCAGGAAATATCCACAGCTATGAGAATATCCTGAACAGAGAATTTCGTTCCGACAGACCAAACCAGAAACTGGTTACTGATATCACATATATACGAACAAAAAAGGGTAATATATTCCTCTCCATGATAAAAGATCTCTTTGATAATTCCATACAGGGATATCAAATCAGTCGTAATAATAATATTAAGTTAGTAAGCGATACATTGAAGAAAGCATTTGAAAATAATAATAAGGTGGTCGCTGATGGACCAATCCTCCACAGCGACCAGGGGTTTCAATATACAAGCCATGCATATTTCAACCTGACACAAAGATACGGACTCAAGGTCTCGATGTCAAGGAAAGGAAATTGTTTGGATAATGCCTGTGCAGAAAACTTCTTTAGTCACATTAAATCAGAACTCGTCAACCGAGTAAAATGGGAGAACTACGAGGAGGCCAAAGATGCTATAGACGAATATATAAGGTATTATAATAACGACAGGATACAGATAAAATTGAAAAAGGCTCCGATGCAATATCGAAGTCTCTTTATTGAATAAATTTTTGATACCCTTGGGAGCTTTTATAGCGTTGTCCGGTTTGCGGGACTCTGTTCATCCGAGGGAGCCTTTTAAAAAGATAAACCAAGCCAACAATCATAGGCTCCGGCTCGGAGGCCGGAGCGACGGGAGGGCAGAGCGGTAAATCGCAGTTTATCGTTCACTTCCTATCGCATAAAACGCTATTTATCAGGTTTCGCGGACGCTGCCGTCGGCGGAGATCATCTTTTTGACGTACTCAATGAAGCGCCGGCAGGCGGGGGAGGCGTCGGCGAAGGAGGGGACGCAGAGGGCGAGGTCCCTGCTCACCTCGGGGACCAGCGGCAGCGTGACGCCGCGCCCGCTGTAGCTGCGCATGACGAGCTCGGGCAGGATGCTCACGCCGAGGCCGTTTTCCACCATTGAAAAGACGGTATGGTCGTCGTGCGACGTGAATTTTATATTGGGAGTCAGGGAGTGCTTTTTCAAGATCCTGTTCGTATCGTAGTCGAAACCATGCGTTACGAGGATGAAATCAACTCCGTTGAAGGCTTCCAGCGGGAATTTTTTCTCGCCCGCCATCGGGTGTCCTTTAGGCAGGATCGCGAGAAAAGGGTCCTTTCTCAGCAAGATGCGGTCGAAGCTGCGCCCCGGCTGCACGCTCATAAAGGTAAGGTCGACGGCTCCCTCTTCGAGCGCGCTCTCGAGCGCGCTGATGCCGCCCTCGGTTATGTCTATGCTGATGTTGGGGTAATCCTCCTGGAAGCGTCTGATTATCTTCGGCAGCCAGTGGATGGCGATACTGGTGAAGGAGCCGATGCGCAGTTGTCCGCGTATGAGGCCGTTGATGGCGCTGACGGTCTGCCCGAGGCTTTCGTTCCACTTCACGATCTCGCGCAGGGCAGGGATCACGCGCTCTCCGTCTGGGGTGAGGCTTACGCCGTCGCGCCCGCGCAGAAAGATGCGGAAGCCGAAATCCTCCTCCACGCTCTTTATCATGTGGCTGACGCCGGACTGCGTATAACCGAAGCTCTCTCCCGCCTTGGTCAAATTCCCGCATTCTGCGGCTTTGATGATCACTTCATATTTTCTGATATCCACGGGACGCCTCCCTCTGTCGTTTATCTTTTTAAGCTTTTGCCTATATAATATACCAAGTTATAAAAGGAAGGCAGGGGGCAATGCGCATGGATTTCCATAAGAAAGGTCTTTATCTTCTCCTGATCGCGCTTCTTTTTTCGCTGTCCGGCGGTATGGCGCAGGCCTCCACCCTCGCCGACCTGCGCGAGGAACTTGTCCGTTACCAGACGGAGCCGGCCGCGCGCGCCGCTCAGATCGCGAAAGACCTCCGCAAGGTGAGGGATATCGAGGGAGGCCTCGCGCGGCAGTATGACATCCCCGTCTCCGAGGTGCTCAATTACGAATATGAGCTTGAAGGGATAATAAACACCTACTACAGCATCTACTTTCTTCAGAAACGCACTGACGCCGACAGCACCTTCATTCTTGACGACAACCGCATAAAGGAGCTGGCCGCCGCGAAGCCGCCCTACCCGTTCGTCTTTTATCTGGACGTTATCGAGGATATCGACAACTGCCGCCAGTCCTTTCTGGGCTTTCAGGAAAGCATCGCGCGTTACAGGGATGCGCTTCAGAACCTCAGCGGGCGGAAGAACGACATAGAGAGGGATTACCGCCTCTGCCGTGAGAAAAGCTCGCTTTCGACGGAAAACCGCCTCAAATACAACTTCGAGCTGCTGATCATCAAGGCTAAACTTGAACACTGTTACGCCGATTACACCTTCTACGAGACTAATCTTAAGATCGCGATGCAGGAATCCTCCGAGCTGAAGGAGAAGCTTGACACGCTGGAGCCCATAATCAGAAACGTGCGCGCGAATATCGACTTCTCGGCGGACGATTTCGCCTTTCTCGACGCTACCGTCAACGCGAAGGTACGGCTGCTGGAAAATACCGTCGTCATGCTGAACGACAAGTTCAACAGTCTCGGCGCGGCGCGCCGCAGTACCGAGTATCAGACTGATTTTACAAAGTATTGGATCCCGACGGAACAGAATCTGGTGGAAGACGAAACGCTGCTCGTACTGGACCTTGTCGAGCTGTGGTCGGCCACGCGCCTGACCTGGCGTTCTATGGACGACCTGCTCTCCGGCAAATTCACGCTGAAACAGCGTCGTGAGCTGCAGGCAAGGACGAAGGCGATCTTTGAACAGTGCCGAGTCGACCTGAAAGTCGTCAACGATGACCTGCAGAGCCTGCGGAGAGTAAATCAGGAGGTGTCGCGCCGCTTCGGCGATGACAGCTGGCTCAAGACGAAGGACGAAATCGCGATGCGCGACGAGTTCCGCATGAACATCGACGCGCGGAAGAATCGTTACCTTTCCTACATAGTGATGCTCGGCGAGATGTCGGGACAGTTCGAGATACTGATCGCTGAGACAGACCGCCTGATAGGGGAGGCAAATGCCGACGATAGGATCGAGAGTATCTGGCGCGACAATATCGGCGGCCTCCTGGACACGGAAGTCTGGAGCATCGACGACTACCCGATAACGGCGAAGAAACTCAGCCTGGCGATGGTGATCTTCCTCTTCGGCCTGATGGTCACTCATTACGCCGTGGTGCTCACAAGACGCCACTTTGAAAAGAGGGCCGAGCATGTGAGCCGCCACAGCTCTCTGCTCATCCAGAATTTCGTCTTTTATCTCGGCCTGATCGTTTCATTCCTGATCACGCTGTGGATGCTGCACATACCGCTGACGGCCTTCGCCTTTATGGGAGGCGCCGCGGCCATCGCGATAGGCCTCGGCACGCAGAAGATAATGGGGGACACCCTCTCCGGCATCCTGCTGCTCTTCCAGAAAAAGCTGCGTATCGGCGACGAGGTGATCATCGGAAACACCCACGGCATCGTCAGCGAGATAACGCTGCAGAATACGGTGCTGGTGTGCCAGCAGTCGCGTCATCTGATAATCCCCAACAGCAAGGTGCTGGACAGCCCGGTGCTGAACCTTACGCTCAATAATTCTCTCTCCCGCACGGAGATAAATATTTCCATCGCCTATGACAGCGACGTCAGCCTCGCGATGGGGCTGATACGCACCGTTCTCAGCGAAAACCCCAACGTTCTCAAAACGCCGCCCTTTCGCATCATCCTCTCGGAATTTGAGGACAGCGCGATAAAGTTCACCGCTTTTTTCTTTGTCGACCTGAGCAAGGTCTTTGAGTCCAACGTGCAGAGTGCGGTGCGCATGAGCATCCTTGACGTCTTCCGCGAGCATAATATCGAAATACCCTTCCCGCAGACGGAGGTCAAAATCAAAGACGACGACAGGAGCGACGCCCGGAATAAGGACGGGAAATAATAAGAAAAGCCGGGCCTTTTGAATGTGTTGTCTGAATATTTCAAACCATGTTGTATAAATAAATTTTTATTTGTTATAAAACTAACCTATAGTTGCCATATATTCCCTTTTCTGATATTATAAAAAAGGTTTCGCCCACCGTAGACGGAAGGAGATGGCAGCATGAAGATCGGCAAGATGGTCGCCGTCGTTGATTCGCACACATGCGGAGAACCGACACGTATCGTTATTGGAGGAGCGCCGATATTTCGCGGCGCCTCGATGGCGGAGAAGTGGGTGGACTTCCGCCATAACCACAACGACTTCCGCCGCTTTATCATGACGGAGCCGCGCGGCCACGCCGACATGTTCGGCGCGATCATGGTGCCTCCCGTCAACGAGGAGGCCGACACCGGCGTCATCTTCTGCGACTCCGGCGGCAGCGTCTCGATGTGCGGCCACGGCTCCATCGGCCTCGCGTCGGCGATGGTGAACCTGCATATGGTCCAGGTCTATGAGCCCTACACCTATGTGAAGCTCGATACTCCCGCGGGCCTCGTTACGCTTAAGGTCGAGGTCGTACATGGCGAGGCCGTCAGTGCGACGCTGCAGAATGTCCCCTCTTTCGTATATGCGCGCGGCCTCGACCTCCATCTTCCATCGCTGGGGCGGACTGTGAAGTTCGATATCTGCTTCGGCGGCAGTTTTTTCGCGATCATGGACGCCGCGGATTTCGGCCTTGACCTCGTGCCGCAGGAGGCGCCCCGCCTCATCAGGCTTGGCGTCGAGGTTATAGAGGAGGCCAACAGGCAGTATACGGTACACCATCCGCAGATCCCGATGAACAATAAAATATTGCTCGCGGAATTCGGTCTGCACCGCGACGGCGAACATGCCCGCAACTGCGTGATCTTCGGGGCCTGTAATGTGGACCGCTCGCCCTGCGGCACGGGAACATGCGCGAAGATGGCGCTGCTGGCCGACCGCGGCGACCTTGCGCCAAATGAACCTTTTCTTCACGAGAGCATACTCGGCACTCTCTTTGAGGGCCGTTATGAAGAGGGGCCGATGATCGGAGATTATCATTCGATCATTCCCTTTATCAAAGGCAGCGCGAACATCGTCGGCTTTAACTGGCTCATCAGCCACGAGAACGATCCGCTGCTTCCTGGTTTTCTCCTTCACTGAAGACGGATCGGCAATACTACGCAGTTTCTCCGTTTAAGGAGGCTTTAGGCGCGTGAAACCCCTGTGTCAGGGCGCGTCAGCCTCTTTTTTTGAATCAATAATATATATAAAATCATAAGGAAGATAACTATAAGAACCCTATTATCGGTTTTTGCGCCGGTAATCGGCTTTGATATTGGCTTGTACCATATATTGCCGGCGGGTGTTTTTAAAAATGCCGATAAAGCCGCGTGGGGACAGGCTTTTTTCGTCTAAGCAAATCTACGCACCGGAGACAAAATAGAGAAATGTTTTGATTTACTTATTTATTGCCGCTTGGCTATACTCAACGCATAACGAAGAGACGCGAAGGGGGTAATAAGGATGGCGATAGGAGAAATGGTCCTGATGAGCGTAATGGGAATTACGGCGTTGGTTTCGACCGTATTCACGCTGTACATGCTGAAGATAACAATTTGGAGTGAGCCGCTCGAATCAAAGATACCTCAGACAGAGGTAAAAAGAGCCGGTTGCTAATATATTCCTCCCTAGGAAGAGGTGCGGCCTTTATGGCCGCTCTTTTTTTTGTCTTTTTACATGAAATTATCGCATGGCTCTCATTCAAAGTCGTCGTTTTACTAATTGATACGCGGCTGTTATTATTAATGCCATCAGGAGCGGCCGTTCCAGGGAATTAAAAATTCAGCACTGCTTGAGGAGGTTGTCACAATGACGTACGGAGAAATGATCATGGTTGGAGCCACAGCCTTTACAGCGGCCGGCAGCCTGGTTTTCGCGCTCGTGATGGTGATCGGCGAGGTATGGCGCGACTGCGCTAAGGATGATAAAGGGCACGCGAAAACTGCCGCTAGGGCGATGTAAAAGCCCAAACGACTTGTTCAGAGACAAAGTCTGTCCCCCACTCACAGACTATGTCACTTCCTTCAGACCGGTGCGGCAGGTTTATCTGCCGCACTTTTTGTTCTCTGAAGAAAACTCCCGGCTAAGTCTGGAGTTCCTTTTTTCTCCGTTTCCGGCGGCTATATATTGCCCAGTACGACGGTTTCGAGTTCTTTTTTCGCTGCCTCCGCCAGCCGGCGAAGCAGCCCCGTATCAGTGGCCTCTCTATCTTTCATGAGCCTGCGCGGGAAAAATCGCGTGATGTGGAGGGGGATCTTTCTGTCGACGGAAGCGACCCAGGCGGCGAGCGCCGCCATCTCATCCGCGCCGTCGTTCTCTCCCGGTACGATGAGTGTCGTCAGTTCTACGTGGGCGTGAGCGGCGGCGGTCTTTATAAAACCCTTTACCGTGTCGAGGTCGCCTCCAAGTTTCCGGTAGTATTCGCGCGTGAAGCCTTTAAGGTCGATATTGTATGCGTCAATGTAGGGCAGCAGCTCTCGGAGTATCTCCTGCGTGACGGAGCCGTTGGTGACGGCGGCATTTTTCATCCCGCGTTTTTTCACCTCGGCGGCGCTGTCGCGCACGAATTCCCAGCCGATCAGCGGCTCGTTGTAGGTATAGGCGACGCCGATGCTGCCGCGTTCCCGCAGCTCGACGGCGAGCGCGGCGAGCTCGGCGGGGGATATGCCGCGCGTCGGGACCTCCCCCGCTCCGGCGCCGGCGATCTCGTAATTCTGGCAGAAGGGACAGTCCATATTGCATCCGAAGGTGCCGACGGAGAGGATGAAGCTGCCGGGGTAAAAATTCACGAAGGGTTTTTTCTCCACCGGGTCGAGCGCCGCGGAGGTTATCTTCCCATAGCTCGCGCTGACGCTTCTGCCGCCGGCGTTCAGCCGCGCGCGGCAGAAGCCTGTCTCGCCCTCCGCGAGCCGGCAGTGCCGGAAGCATACGGGGCAGTTGATGCTAGTGATGGCGCACCACCTCGAATCTTTCAAGCTCCGCTTTCTCGCCCTTGCCGATGCCGGCCTTTTCCTTCGCGATGGAGATCTGCTCTTCGACGCTGTCGACGCCCTCAAGGTTTGGCAGCAGCAGGCCGCGCCGCCCGCCCCTGGTTACGATCACGCCGTATCTTTTTACGTCGAGTTCGGCGGCGGAGCCGATCTTTTCAGTTTCGCCGAGGACGTCCACGCTGTAGACGAGCTGGGGCAGCTCTTTTCTTTCGACCGGGTCGAAGCGCGGGTCGCTCGACGCCGCGCTTATGGCGTTGTTGATTATCTCCGCCGCCACCGAGGGCGAGGCGGCAGCGATGGTTCCGATGCAGCCCCGCAGTCTTCCATCTTTTTTGAGCGAGACGAAGGTGCCGGCGCGGCGCGAAAGCATCTCCGCCGGCAGTCCGGCCGGTACGGCGATCTTTTTGCCGCTGGTGACGTATGTCTCGACGGCGGCGCGCGCGAGGCGGACATAGGCGTCCTCCTTTTCCTTCAGCGCGGCAAGCCGCGCGCGCTCTCTATCCGCGAATTCCGTGAGGAAGCGCCGGTTTTCATCCGGCCCCGCCGCGCGGAAGAGGCATGTCCCGTAGCCGACGCCGAAGGGGCCCTCGTATGACAGAGGTTCGGCCTTGACCGCCGTGCCGTCGAAGGCCCCGGCCATGACGACGAATGAGCGGTGCCCACACTCTCCGGCGCTTTCGCAGAATCCCTCTGAAAAGTCAAAAAGCTCGCCGAAGGCTCCGCGTCCCATCACATCCATGACGAGCGCGTCGTAGCGAGGACCCTCCGGATTGAAACCGTAAGGGCCGTCCTCCTTGAGGCGGTGCGAGAGATCGCCGCTGGCGATTATCGCCGTCCTCCGGCGGAGCCGCTCGGCTGTCTCCCTGATGAGCATTCCGAGGCGGTAGTGCTCTGTGAGCGGAAGTCCGGAGATCGCGACGCGCACGACCTTTGCTTTTATCGCGCCGCAAGTCTTTTCAAGGAAATAGAGCGGCACGAGCGTCGCGTGGTCAAGCTCTCCGAGACGCTCCCCAAGCGTTCCCGCGGGCAGGCCGCCGGCCTCCGCCAATGTCTCGAGCCCGCTTACAAATTCCGCGTCGTAATCTACGGAGACGGCGGCCCGCGGAGCGCCGAAGTTCGCGAAACTTCCAGACGCGCGTGCGCCGGGAGAGATGTGGAAATAATCGCGGTAGACGGCGGCGTGCGGCGAGATGACGATCAGCGTCTCCGGCGCGGCGCCGGCGATGAACGAAGCGGCCCTTTCGTACGCCGCGGCGGTCTTTGAGATGGTTTTTTCCCCGCCTTTGCCGACCTCCGGTATTATGAGCGGAGGGTGCGGGACCATTATTCCAGCTTCAATTCCCATGCCTGTTCCTCCAATCTTGTATGAAATATACGTTTCTTTATATACGCCGGCCATAATATGGATCGGGATATTTCAAATTATACACCGCGCGGCGGCCGGCAAACGCCTTTCGCAGCGTGCGAACGTATATAATATACCCGCATATGCCGAAGGGCCGATAGGGCGTTTTGAGGATCGCGCGGCGCCGGCGTTTAAGGAACGGAGAAGACAAACCTTTAACGAAACGGATGATGAAAATGAAAAAGATAGAGGACGTGGCCCTTATCGGGCTTGGCGCGGTCGGATGCGCCTATCTGACGACGATGGCGGAGCGCCTGCCCATGGAGAAGATACGTGTCATTGCCGCGGGGGAGCGCGCCGAGCGCTGCCGCCAAAATGGGATGAACTATAATGGAAGGCGCTGCCGCTTCAACGTCGCGGAACCCGGCACCGGCGAACCGCCGGCCGATCTGGTATTCGTATCCGTGAAGAACACCCAGCTTGCCGGGGCGATAGATGACATTCGGGATTTTGTCGGCCCCAGGACGGTGATCATCGCGCCGCTGAACGGAGTCACGAGCGAACGGCTGCTGATGTCGCGTTATGGCGCGGAGAGGGTCCTCTACTCCTACGCGATGAAGATAGACGCGACGCGTGTCGGCGACAGCACGTTCTGCGGGAATACCGGCTTCATCCCCTTCGGGGAGGCGCGCAACGAGCCGGGCCGTTATTCGGAGAATGTCGCGGCGGTGGAGGATTTTTTTCTGCGCACCGGCATCGAATATGAGATTCCCGAAGACATGATAACGAGCCTGTGGAAAAAGTTCATGATGAATACGGGGCTTAACCAGACCTCCGCGATACTGGGCTTCACGTACGGAATGATGCAGCGCTCCCCGAGCGCGCGCGCCCTCATGCGTTCGGCGATGGAGGAGGCCGCGGCCGCGGCCGGCGCCGAGGGGATCTCCCTGGGGACGAGGGAGATAGATGACTGTTTCAGGATAATGGATATGCTTGGCGCCGAGGGAAAGACCTCGATGCTGCAGGATATCGAAGCAAGGCGTTTGACAGAGGTCGAGGCCTTCGCGGGGACCGTGGTCGATATCGCTGACAGGCACGGGCTCGCCGTCCCCGTCAACCGTACCTACCTGCGGCAGATCCGGGCGATGGAAGAATCTTTTTAAACGGACGCCGGTATGAATGGGCCGCCCGGAAAGGCGGCGCGGCGCTGAAAGGTCTGCGCCGCCTGCCGCCGGACTCCACGCGTCCCTTAAAACCGGCTCCGCTTCAGTCCGGAGCTGACGTCGAGCCGCATCTCCGTCCGGTCGAGCAGGAGCTGGAGGCTCGCGTCCTCGGCTATTTCGGTCATCACCATGCGTCCGTAAATATTACGCACGACGCAGTATTCGGTGACGATCACGTCCACCACGCCATGGCCGGTCAGCGGCAGCGAGCATTTCTGCACGAGTTTGCTGCGTCCATCCCTGTCGAAGTGGCGCGTCGCGACGTAGACCTTCTTCGCTCCCGCAACGATGTCCATCGCGCCGCCCATGCCGGGTACGCGTACCTGCGGGATCATCCAGTTCGCGAGGCTGCCCTCGCGGTCGACCTCAAGCGCGCCGAGAATGGTGACGTCGATGTGGCCGCCGCGCATGATCGCGAAACTCAGCTCGGAGGAGATCAGCGCGCCGCCGGGCAGCACCGAGACCGGCGTTCCGCCGGCGTCGATGACGCGCAGATCGTCTTTGTCCCTGCCCGGGCCGGCGTTGATGACGCCGTTTTCCGTCTGCAGTATGAGCCGCACGTTTTTCGGCACATAGTCGGGCACGAGCTGCGGGATGCCGATGCCGAGGTTTACCAGCGCGCCGTCCTCGAGCTCCGCCGCTATCCTCCTCGCTATACGCGCGCGCGCCTCGTTCTCGCTAAGTTCTGGAAGCATATTCGCCCTCTCCCTTCAATACCAGCGCGTCGATGAAGATGCCCGGCGTTACGACGTCGTCCGGGGCTATCCCGCCGATTGGCACGACTTCGTCCACTTCGGCCACGACCTTTGCCGCGGCGGTCGCCATCGTCGGATTGAAATTCCGGTTCGTTCCGTAGTAGATGAGATTTCCCGCCGCGTCCGCCCTGTATGCGCGGATGAGGGCGACGTCGGCCTTTAGCGGGCGTTCGATGATGTAGCGCCGCCCGTCGAGCTCGACGCTGTCGCGCCCCTCCTCATAGACGGTGTCCACGCCGGTCGGCGTGAGGATGCCGCCGAGCCCGGCGCCGCCCGCGCGGATGCGCTCGACGAAGGTGCCCATCGGGATAAGCTCTATCTTCAGCTCCCCGCTCGTATACAGCTCCTGTGTCTTTTTATTGAGGCCGATGTGTGAGGCGACGAGCGAGCGGAGCTGCCCGTTCGTCACGAGCCGCGCCACGCCGACCGGGCCCGGTACTTTAGTCTGGAAGTAGCTGGTGTCGACGCAGATGAGGTCGATATCTCTCACGCCGCTCTCACAAAGCGCCTCTATGATCGTATAGGGCGCGCCGCCGTAATTGAAGCCGCCGATCATCAGCGAGCTCCCCGGCGATATGTACGCCGCGGCCTCGCCGGCGGTGATGACGGGCTTGATAAATGGTTTCGCCATTCAGTAAAACATCCTCTCAAGCGTTCTGCCACAAGTTTTACAGCCGCGGCGGCGAATGTCAAGGAGAAGTTTCTCCCTGCGCGCTGGCAGGCCGCCTATTGTGATATCATTTAATCGACCTAGGAGGCGGTAGCTGTGGACAGAGAATATCTATTATCGATGATAAAAGAACTTGTTGCGATACCGAGCGTTACGGAGAGCGCCGCGGAGAGCGCTCCCGGCGAATGGCTCTTTGAAAGGCTCTCAAAGCTTCCCTATTTCCAGGAACATCGAGCTCACCTTAAGCTGGCCGAAACGCCGCTGGAGGGCTCGCTTTATAAGTTGAAATCGCTGGTAGCCCGCGTCGACGCCGCCAAAAAGACGGCGCGCACGGTGCTGCTCATCGGCCATTACGACGTCGTCGATATAAAATGCTACGGCGATATCGCCGAACACGCCTTTGCTCCCGACCGGCTCGCGGAGATATTCGGGGCCGGCGGAGACATCCTCTACGGGCGCGGCGTGATGGACATGAAGTGCGGCGTCGCGGTCGAAACGGCGCTCATTGAGGAGTTCGCGAAGGACCGCGGCCTCTTTGACGTAAACCTCGTGATGGCCCTCGTCGGGGACGAGGAGAACGCCTCGGCCGGTATGCGCGGCGTGCTGCCGGCCATCGCGGCGATGCAGGCGGAGGGGCTTGACTTTCTCGCGGCGCTGAACACCGAGCCGGGGGAGGCGGGGCAGTCCGGCGTTGTCGGCCCGATGGTATTCCTCGGCACGCTCGGCAAGCTGATGCCGGGCTTCTACATCCGCGGGCGCGACGCCCATGTCGGCAGCTGTTACAACGGTTTCTCCGCGCTGCTAGCAGCCTCGCGGCTCGTCGCGTACGCGGAGGGCAACCCCTACCTCGCGGACCCGCTGCACGGCGTCTGCCAGCCCTCGTGGATCTGTCTCGACATGAAGGCGCTGCGCGACTTTTACAGCGTTACCGTCCCCGATAAGGCTTACGCCTACTTCAATTGCTTCACGACGAACAACACCCCCGCGCTGGTGATGGAGCAGATGCGCGGCATCGCGGCCTACGCGCTGCGCCAGAGCTCGGAGCAGCTCACCGCCTCCTATCGCGCGCTTCTCGCGCTGGGCTATGAGGGGGCGGAGTTTGAACCGGCGGAACCGGCAGTCTATACGCTGGAGGAGCTAAAAGAGCTTGCGCGCGGGCGTCACGGCGCTTCGTTCGACGATGAGCTGAGCCGCTATATAGAGACGCTGCCCCCCGGCGATATGCGCGCTCGCGGCATAAAGGCCGTCGATTTCATCGCCGACCGTTCCGGCGCGGAGGGGCCCTATATCGTCTGCTTCTTCTTGCCGCCGTGGCTGGCGGTGCGCACCGACATTACGGACGACCCGCGCGACAGGGCGGCGGTCGCGGCTGCGCGCGCAGTCGCGGAGGAGTGCGCCGCAAAATACGGGCTTAAAATGACGGAGACAGAGCTTTTCGCCGGACTCTGCGACCTCAGCTACGTAGGGGCGAAGGTTTCCGACGACGACGTGCGTGCGCTCAGCGAGAATATGCCCGGCTGGGGCGGCATTTATAATATCCCGCTCGCGGAGATGCAGGGGCTAGGCCTTCCCGTGATGAACCTCGGCCCGAGCGGCGAGGCCCCCCATAAAAGAGACGAACGCCTGCACCTGAGCTACTCGCTCGACGTGCTGCCGGAGCTGCTCAAGAGGGCGGTCAGAGAGATATCGAAAAGAAACTCTTAATAACAGGCCGGCCGGCGCGGACCGCTGGGAGAGCTGCGCGCAATACGCTGAACTTATTTATTAGTGTTGTGGTACAATGTACCTCGCATATCTTATATAAGGGGAGCACGATAAACAAAATGTACGATGACGACGTTCGAATACGTCCGGCCAGGCCAGAAGAGGCGGAAGAACTGACAGACATAGCCTGGAGATCCAAATCTTACTGGGATTACCCCGTGGATGTGATGAACATCTTTCGGGAGATGCTCAACATCGAGCAGGATTTTATCGAAAACAATCCCTCTTATCTCATAGAGCACGAGGAGACAGACGAAAAGGTCGGTTTTTATGCGCTTGAGAAAAAGGACGGGAAATTATGGCTCGAACATCTATGGGTGCTTCCCGATGAAATTGGCACCGGGCTGGGCGGAAAGCTCTTCCTTCACGCCTGCGAGATCGCCGAGACGATGGGAGCCGAGGAACTTTACATAGTATCCGACCCGAACGCCGAGGAATTCTACCGGCACATGGGAGCGGAGAAGATAGGAGAAGAGCGGACGGAGGGATTGCCGGAACGGCTCCTTCCCGTGATGCGCATAAAACTATAATATGCTATATCAATGGCAGGAAAAAGCGCTTGAGACAATAGCGGGGAAGGACGCGATCCTCTCCGCTCCGACAGGCAGCGGCAAAACCTGGGTCGCCTATATATGGGCCGGACTCATGAGCCGCGACGGCACGCCTCAGATGCCGGAAGGGCGCGTGATCTTTACCGCGCCGATCAAGGCCCTCTCCAACGAACGCTACCTTGAACTTAAATCGATGGGCTTCGACGTGGGGCTCGAGACCGGCGATTTCAAGAAAAACGCCGGTGCCGAGGTGCTCTGCTGCACGCAGGAGATATACACCCTCAAATATGCCCACATCCCCGGACAAAAGGTCATAATCGACGAGTTCCATTTCATCTTCAACGACCCGGAGCGCGCCCGCGCCTACATAGACGGCCTGCGCCGCACCTCTGACGAGAGCGGCATCCTCGTGATGTCCGCCACCTTCGGCAACCCGGATAAGGTGCGCGGCTACCTTGAGGAGATGGCGCGGCGCGATTTTGCCCTCTTTGAGACGGAAAAACGCGTCACGAAGCTCGTTTACAAACAGCGCGGGCTGCGCTTCGCCCAGATCCGCGACGCGCTTGTCTTCGCCTTTTCCAAAAAAGGCGTCGAATGGATCGCGGCGCAGATCGCCAGGACCCGCCGCAAGGTGGACCGCGACAAACGCGACCGCCTGCGCGAGATGTCGCAGATCCTGGAGGTCGAAAAGGTCCCGGACACGATGCTGCGCGGCGTCGGCATGTACTTCGGCTCGATGCTGCCTAAAGAAAAGCTGCTGGTGGAGATGGCCTTTCGCGAGCGGATAATAGACGTTGTCGCTGGGACCGACGCGCTCTCGCTCGGCGTGAACCTGCCGGCGGAGACGGTCGTCTTCGGCCAGATGGCGAAATTCATCGACGGGCCGCTGACGAAGAACGAATTCATGCAGATGGCCGGCCGCGCCGGACGCAAGGGATATTTCGACACGGGATACGTCTCTTATATCCCGCGCAGCAAATGCGAGAACTTCGACTACGATACGGCGATACTTTACCTTGAGACGCTTGACAAGCCCCGCGAAGAGGCGAAGATAAAGCTGCTTCCGGCGATCGGCAGACTGCTGAAAAAAGAGATAACCGTCGAAACCGAGGCGCAGACGATCGCCGAATGTTCGATGCCCCGCCGCGGCGTCCGTTCCGTAACGAAGGAGGTCGAAGCGGCGCTGCGCGAAATAACGCAGATGCTGGCTCTGATAAAG
Organism: Cloacibacillus evryensis DSM 19522; assembly: GCF_000585335.1. Lineage (NCBI taxonomy): Bacteria > Thermotogati > Synergistota > Synergistia > Synergistales > Synergistaceae > Cloacibacillus > Cloacibacillus evryensis. The sequence continues at coordinate 2,611,537 of NZ_KK073872.1, read as the reverse complement.
GATCAGGACGAAAGGAAGCGCGTCAGAAAAATACTCGGCGACATCTGGAGCGACGAGATGGAGCACGAGGTGAACATCGCGATCGCGCGCCTCTTCGCGAAGTACGAGATGCCCGACGCGATGGAGTGCGCCGACCTGCTGCGAAAGACGGAGAGGAACTACCTGCAGGCGCTGCTGAAGATAAAACGTTTTGCCAACCGCCTGCCGGAGGGCTACCGCTTTTCGAATATGGATCAGATAGATATCGCGGTCAACAAAATAGACGCCTCCGTCTTCGGATTCGAAGACAAGATACGGCAGATCAAGATAACCGAAGACAATTCGGAAGAAGAATAAAAGAGACGGAAAGGGGCGGCGGAGCCGCCCTCTTCTAGTCTACGATGAAAAGTTTCACGCCGTTCGGCGAAAATGAACGATGACGGTTTTTCCCGTCGTCCTCCGCCACGTAGCCCATCCCCGGGGTGAGCTCCTCTTTCGTACCGTCCTCCAGCTCGGAGATCACCGATCCCTCAAGCACGAAGAGCACATGACCGCGCGGACACCAGTGGTCCGCAAGATAGCCGGCCCCGTATTCCACGACGCGCGCGCGGACGTTGCCCTTTTCAAAGGTCCTCCACAGGGCCTCCCCGCTCTCGCCGCCGTGCGCGACGGGCTCAATTTTATTCCAGTCCACTGTCTGATAAGGCACGCCCTCGATCTTCAAACAAATTCCCCCTCTTGTGTCAACGCTCATTATATCAAAATATCAAAGAAGTTATTTTGCGAGTTAATTCACATGTTTTCGATAATTAATAATGAACAAGAAAGTGAGCAAAAAGAATATAAAAGAGTTATCAACTGTTTTTATTTGTATAAAAGTGCTATTCGCGCTCAAAATTCCTAAAAAATAATTTTAGTTGATTTTATATTAAATAAATAAGATAAATGCTGCAAAAACGCGGCAATTAAATATTGAAAAAATCGATAATATATAGCCATAAACATCATTTTTCAAACAATATGAAGCGATGTATTATGTTATTGTTTAGTTATTTTAATGAGATTGTTTTATGGATTACATTATTATCAAGACCAAGGAGGGAGAGAGGGCATGGAACTGATCCAGAGACACCCGATACTGGACTACAAGCACGGTAGGGAAGTGACATTCACCTTCGACGGGCAGGAGTTCAAGGGATACGAGGGAGAGCCGATAGCGATGGCGCTGCACGCCAACGGGGTTCTCATCTACCGTGTCACGCCGGAGATGAAAAGGACGCGCGGCTTCTTCTGCGCGATCGGCAAATGCAGCTCATGCTTCATGGTGGTAGACGGAGTCCCCAACGTCCGTACCTGCGTCACTCCGCTTTTGGCGGGGATGAAAGTCGAGACGCAAAGGGACAAGGGCCGCGTCCCCATGGACGCCTGCTAAGGAGGGGTATATTAAGATGAAAAAAGTACATGAGACAGACCTCCTCGTGATCGGCGGCGGAGCGGCGGGCCTCTGCGCGGCGGCCGAAGCCGCGGCGGCGGGAGCTAAAGTCACGGTGATAGAGAGCGATCTCCACCCGGGAGGGCAGCTCGTAAAGCAGACCCACAAATTTTTCGGTTCCAAGGACGAATACGCCGGCACCAGAGGCTATAAGATCGCCGACATCCTCCTGGACGAAATAGCTTCTCTCGGAGACAAAGTAAAAATCAACTGCAACTCCACCGTCACCGGCTGTTACCCCGAGGACGGCGTCTACACCGTAATGGCGGGCGAAGAAAACTACTACCGCGTCAAAGCCAAAAAAGCCGTTGTGGCGACCGGCGCCCAGGAAAGAATGATCCCCTTCCCCAACAACGACCTTCCCGGAGTCTACGGCGCGGGAGCGGTCCAGACACTTATGAACGTCTACGGCGTCGTGCCGGGCAAAAAAGTCGTCATGGTGGGGGCGGGCAACATCGGCCTTATCGTCAGCTACCAGCTCACCCAGGCGGGAGTCGAAGTGGCGGCGGTCGTGGAAGCCATGCCGAAAATCGGCGGCTACTGGGTCCATGCGGCAAAGATAAGACGCCTCGGCATCCCCATCCTTCTCAGACACACCATCGTAGAAGCCGTCGGCGATAAAATCCTCGAAGGGGCGGTCATTCAGGAGCTTGACGATAAATTCCAGCTCATCGGCGAACCGAAGAAAATCGACTGCGACATCATCTGCATGGCAGTCGGCCTCACGCCTACGACGGAACTCTTCTGGCAGTCGGGCTGCAAAATGCAGTTCGTCCCCCAGCTCTGCGGCTACGTGCCCTTCAGAGACAAAACCATGCAGACCAGCAACCCCGACATCTGGGTCGCGGGAGACGCCTCCGGCATAGAAGAGGCCTCCGCCGCCATGGTGGAGGGAAGGATAGCGGGTCACTCGGCGGCCAAAGCCCTGGGACACAAAATAGACGACAAGAAATTCGACGAATACTGGACCCGCCTTCACCACCTCCGCGCCGGAGAAGTGGGAGAAAAAATCCTCGCGGGAATAGACCAGGTCCTCGTAGAAAGATGGGAGGCGTAGACAATGGGCTGCACATGCGCATGCGATAAAGAAAAACTGTTCAACAGCGGCGTCCTCGTGGAACACACGGAGGGAGCCGTCCTGCCGCCGAAAGAGGCGTGGGAAGCAAAAAAAGGCGGCTACGCGGTCATAGAATGCCCCAAACGCATCCCCTGCAACCCCTGCTACACAAGCTGCCCGACAGGGGCGGTCCTTCCCTTTGAAGACATAAACGACGTACCGCGGATAGACTACGCCAAATGCACCGGCTGCGGCATCTGCGTATCGAGATGCCCTGGGCTAGCCTGCTTCGTGATCGACATGACCTACGCTTCGGACAAAGCCGTCGTCAAGCTGCCCTACGAAATGCTGCCGCTGCCGGAAAAGGGCAAGACGGTCAAATGCCTCAACCGCGTCGGGGAAGTCGTGGCCGAGGGAGAAGTGATCGCCGTCACCGAACCCTCCAAAGACCGTACCTATGTGGTCAGCGTAGTCATACCAAAAGAGCTGACGGATCAAATCCGCGCAGTCGCGGTGAACGCGCCCGCATGCCTGCGCCCGGAGGAGGAGTGCTGAAATGGCGAAAGTGAATGTGATATGCCGCTGTGAAGAGGTAGAGATCGACGAGATCCGCAAATGGATAGCGGCGGGCTACACCGAATTTGACGAATTGAAGCGCATCCTGCGCGTCGGCATGGGACCATGCCAGGGACGCGGATGCCGCGACATCATCATCCGCGAGCTTGCGCGCGCCACCGGAAAACCGATCGCCGAAGTGAGGGCCGGGGTCATCCGTCCGCCCGTGAAGCCGATAAAGGCCATGCTTTTGGCTGACGAAGACTAGGGAGGTAGTATGCCATGACAGTAAAAACTGCTGATGTGATCATAGTTGGCGGCGGCGTGCATGGATCGTCTGCCGCCTATGAACTGGCGAAGGCCGGAGTAAAGACGGTCCTCTTTGAAAAGGAATACCTCTCCTCCGGCGGTTCCGGGCGTTCGGCGGCCGGGCTTCGCCAGCATTTCGGGACCGAGGTCAACCTGCGTATGGCTCAATATAACCTCTCCGTGTTCCCGACGCTTGAAGAGGAGCTGGACACGGGCATGAAGCTCGAGTTCACTCAATGGGGCTACATGTGGGTCGCCTATTCGGACCCCTGCATGGAGCAGCTCAATAAAAACGTCACGCTTCAGAAAAGTCTCGATATACCGTCTGTGATGATGACTCCCGCGGAGATCCACGACAGATGGCCTTATCTGAACCTTGACGGCATCCTCGGCGCCGCCTTCTGCGGCGACGACGGGCATATCAACCCGCAGACGCTGACGCTGGCTTACGGGCACGCCGCGCGCCGCCTCGGCGCTGAGATAAAGACATACACGCCGGTCACGAAGCTGCTTGCGGAGAACGGCAGGATAAAGGGAGTCGTGACCGAGAGCGGGGAAGAATGGCACGCGCCGAAGGTGCTCCTTACCGCCGGCCCCTGGTCTACGCCGCTTGCGGCGACTGTGGGCGTGGAGCTTCCGGTCTACCCCGAACGCCACAATATACTTATCACGGAGGCGGTCGAGATCTTTAACTGCCCGATGGTCCTCTGCCTTGACGACGGGGCGTATTTCAAGCAGTGCCCGAACGGCACATTCATGTTCGGACGCGACGACCCAGGCGAGCCGCATACGGTAGAGGCCGGCAACAGCGCCAAATTCCTCGAAGGAGTTACCACCAGCATCCTTAAGAGGATACCGGCGCTTCGCGGAATCCGCGTCGTGCGCCAGTGGTCGGGGGCCTATGACAACACGCCGGACCACAATGCGATCATAGACTGGACTCCCGTGGAGGGACTTCTCGTCAACTGTGGCTGGAGCGGCCACGGGCTCCAGTTCGGTCCTTCCGGCGGGCGTGTCTGCAAGGAACTTCTCATGGGAGAGGCGCCATTTGTCGATCTGCACAGATTCCGCCTTTCAAGATTTGCGGAAAACGACCTCTTCTTCGAACCTGCGTTCATTTAATAAACTCTCTCTTTACAAGCGCGGCCGCCGTGAGGGCGGCCGCGCTTGTACTAGAATAATGCAAATTTTGTGATAATTTGGAAGAGAATCCCCGGAAGTAGTCTTTTTTTCGATAAATTTTTCTCCTTTTATTATTGACTTCCTGCGATTTTATGATATAAAAATAAATGAACGGCACTTATCAGAGGCGTTATTCTGGTAGGTCCTTTTTTGTGCCCTTAGAAAGGCGGCTGTTCAATGAAAAATAAAACTTTTCTGCTCCTTCTGCTGCTCACCATCTTTGCCTTTGCCGCGCTTCCCGCTGAGGCGTCGGCTGAAATAATCAGCGGTTCCGGTACCATCGGGATCGTAGTGATGTGCGTGGTGGTGATAATTTGCACGTATCTCATGAAAAAATTCATGGGTTAAATATTTAGGCAAGAATACGCAGTTGAAATATTAAGTAAAATGGTATTTAATCTATACGGGATTTTTGATTTAACAAGGAAGGAGTGCATGGTGGATGACGATCGCTTCTACACAGTCTAAAGAAAAGACGGCGCTTGCTCTGTTCGTACTCATCGCCATGCTCTTCGTGGCGGGTTCTCCGCTTTCCTTCGTCTCGCCTGGGTATGCAAAGGCCGATTCCGATATCGCGCACCTTTCAGCCAATACCGATATCCCCTTCGGCACCATCTGCGTGCCTGTGAATTCGGTTCCGGTCACGGTGGAAAAGAGCCTGCGGATACGTGACGACAGTTCGTTCGATACGCTCCGCGTCAGCCTTCCCGTCCTGACGGAAATTGGAACGGGACCGGTCTCCGCCGCCTGCCTGTTTGCAGACGTCTATATGGCTAATGCCCATTACTGCGGCATCAGCGATCCTAAAACTGTCCAAAAACGAGAATAAAACCCCCGGAGAAATACCCACCTCATATTTTTATATACTGATAGTGCTGTTCAATATTTATTCTGTGTAGTGGAAACGCATTCCACATCAAAATATTAGGAGGCAATTGATATGCCTGTTACGGCTTCACTCAGTTCCTATTTTGTTGGGCCTATGGGGGCGCTTATTATGTCCTTCATCTCGATGAGTATTGTTTTTCTCGTGATAATCGGGCTTATGCTGGTAATGACAGTTACCGGCAAAGTTGCCGCTATGCTCGACAAAAAGGCTCCGGAGGGTAAATAACAATGGAACTTTACATGACCGCTCTTAAAGGCGTTGTTGATCAGTCCGGGTTTATCGCTCTCACGACCGGCAACCTTCTGATGCTGTTCATCTCGTTTATCCTGCTCTATCTTGCAATAGGGAAGGACTTTGAGCCGCTGCTCCTGATGCCGATAGCCTTCGGCTGCCTGCTGGTGAACCTCCCGCTTTCCGGGATCATAGACGAGGGAGGCTTTCTTTACTATGTTATGTTCGGGATCAACCATGAACTCTATCCGATCATAATATTTATGGGCATCGGAGCGCTGACGGACTTCGGCCCGCTGCTTGCGAACCCCGTGACATTCCTGCTCGGGGCCGCCGCCCAGCTTGGCGTTTTCGTAGCCGTCATCGGCGCGATGCTGATGGGCTTCACGATCCAGGAGGCCGCCGGCATCGGCATCATCGGCGGAGCTGACGGTCCGACCGCGATCTATCTCTGTGCGAAGCTGGCCCCCGCGATCCTGCCGGCGGTGGCGGTGGCGGCCTATAGCTATATGTCGCTCGTTCCGCTGATCCAGCCGCCAGTCATCAAACTGCTGACGACCAAGGCCGACCGCTCGATAAAGATGGAACAGCTTCGCCCGGTCTCCCGTACCGAACGCATCCTCTTCCCGATCATATCGACGCTGGCCTGCGGACTCGTGCTTCCGGCCGCCGTCCCGCTCATCGGAATGCTGATGTTCGGGAACCTCATGCGTGAATGCGGCTGCACCGAGCGCCTATCGCTCGCCGCGCAGAACGAAGTGCTCAACGCCACGACGATATTCCTCGGCATCTCCGTCGGCGCGACGATGAACGCCGAGACCTTCCTTACGCTCGCGACGATCAAGATAATCTGCCTGGGGCTCATAGCTTTCATATTCAGCACGGCTGGCGGAGTCGTCTTCGGCCAGCTCATGAAGGTCCTCTCGGGCGGCAAGATCAATCCCATTATCGGCGCTGCCGGAGTGTCGGCGGTCCCGATGGCGGCGCGTGTCTGCCAGAAGGTAGTATCAAAGGAGTTCCCCGGCCAGTATGTTCTGATGCACGCCATGGGACCTAACGTCGCCGGCGTCATCGGCACGGCGGTTGCCGCGGGAGCGATGCTCACCCTGTTGAAATAGGCTGATAAAAAGATAGAAATAGAATAAAATACTTTAAGGAGGTGATGAGAATGCACGAAAAGGGAATAGAGACCTTTCTTGCCGTCGCCATGTCGCGTACCCTCGGGAAAGCGGCTGAGCTTCTCAATGTCACACAGTCGACGATAAGTTATAACCTCAGCGAACTCGAGAGTGAAATGGGCATGATCCTAGTCGACCGCCAGAAGGGCATGAAATCGATCCGGCTGACGCCGTCCGGCGAGGGCTTTCTTCCGCTCGCGCTCAAATGGCAGGAAGTCAGCAGAGAGATCGGAAACGCACGCAGTCCCGGTTCGGCCTATTCTCTCACCATAGGAGGCTCAGAGAGTGTCAACTGCCGCCTGCTTCCTGAGATATACAACATACTGCTGGAGCACGAGCCGCCCGTATACCTGCGCATCATGACCGACCCCTCCGATCAGATGTACCAGGCGGTGGAAAGCCGCGCTCTAGACGTCGCGATCACCTTACACGAGGAAAATACGCGCTATGTCCAGATAGAACCTTTTTACAGAGAGGGTTTTGTCACGGCGCGCATTCCCTATCCCGGCGAGATCCCCGGAGAATTCATAAAACCCGCGGAACTGAAGCAGGACGGGGAGTTCTACATTGAATGGAGCGGCGGATACCGGTTATGGCATGACCATATCTGGGACCCGCTGAAATCCTTCAAGGTAAAACTTGATTCGGTCAACCTCGTAACGTCCCTGATGAAACATCCAGGACAGTGGTGCATGATCCCTGAATCTGCCGCGGAGCAGTTCAGGAAGGAATCCCCGAAGGCGGTATTCCAGAAAATTTACGATTCTCCGCCTGATATCGTATATTATAAGCTGACTCACAGATATCCGAAATCGAGCTCGATACCCGGTCTCGCGATATTTGACGAGGTCCTGAAACAGCGGATCGCCGAACTGACCGGCAAGGAAAAGGAGAAATAATATATGAATCTGGCACCCTATATCGACCATACGAATCTTAAACCAGAGGCCGCAGCCGAAGATATAAAAAAGCTCTGCGAGGAAGCTCTCAGATGCGGTTTCGCCTCCGTGTGCGTAAATTCTTCGCGCGCGGCTCTTGCGGCGGAACTCCTTAAGGGTTCAAGCGTGGCAGTCTGCGCCGTCGTCGGTTTCCCGCTGGGAGCGGCGTCCAGCGCCGCCAAGGCATTTGAGGCGAAAAAAGCCGCGGAAGACGGCGCGTCGGAGATCGATATGGTGATCAATATAGGGTTCATAAAGGACGGCACCGACGAAGAGGCCGCCAAAGATATAAGGGCCGTCGTCGACGCCGCCCCCGGATGTATCGTAAAGGTGATAATCGAGACATGCCTCCTCACGAAAGAGGAGAAAATACGCGCCTGTCATGCCGCGATGGCGGCTGGCGCGCACTTCGTAAAAACCTCCACCGGCTTCTCAACGGCGGGGGCGACCGAGGAAGACGTCAGGTTGATGAGGGAAACGGTGGGAACGGCCATGAAGGTCAAGGCTGCCGGCGGCATCCGCGACGCGGATTTTGCCGCGCGCCTCATCATGGCGGGAGCGGACCGCATAGGGGCCTCCAAATCGGTCGAAATCTGCGGAGCGGGGAGCTCTTGCCTGTAGTGAGCGATCTCCGCGCGCTGACGTACTGACATAGCCACGCGCTTGCCGGGTCCCCAAGGACGCGGCGGGAACAAAACTTAATTTTTACGGCGCCCCGCATCTGTTGCAGCGCGGCTTGCTGTTGTGGTACTGCCGGCGGGATCGGATTTTTATTCCTATGTTTGCTTTTTCGTAAGACTGGCAAAAACAAACAGACGGAGTAGTCCGCTTTTCCGCCCCAGGCAGAGGTATATAATCCACGGCCCCCGGCCCGCGCGAATGTATCTAAATACTGTACCTTTAAAGTCTCCACTATAAAGGAGGAGTTACTGTGAACGAAACAGAGGTAAAAACCGCGGCAGCAATGGAAGAGAGCGCGAGGATCGATCTTGACGATCTTATGCGCAAATATGATACGGAATCGCGTTTTAGAATACTTGCCGGCTGGCAGGGCAAGATGGTGGCGCTGCTTGCCGTCGCCATGTCCTGTTTCCACTTCTATACTTCGGGATTTGGGCTGCTGCTCGCCCAGATGCAGGGCGCGGTCCATCTGGCCTTCACGCTGGCGCTGGTCTTTCTTCTTTACCCGGCCACGTCGAAACAATCTAAGACCAGCGGCATCCCCTTCTACGATTTCATCCTCGCGGGGCTCGGTGTCGCCAGCGCGCTGTATCTGGTCTTTTTCTTCAACGACCTGGTGACCAGAGCCGGGCTGCCGACGACGGCGGACCTCGTCATGGGGTTCATCCTCATCGCTACGCTGCTTGAGGCGACGCGGCGAATATCTAACCCCGTCCTGCCCTGCCTCGCCGTAGCCGCGCTGCTCTACTGCTACTTCGGAAGATACCTTCCGGAGATGCTTGCGCACAGGGGCTTTTCCATTCCGCGCATCATAAACCACATGTACCTCGGAACGGAAGGCATCTTCGGCACGCCTCTCGAAGTATCCTCGACCTTCGTCTACATGTTCATCCTCTTCGGAGCGGTGCTTGAGAAGACTGGGCTCGGACGGTTCATCATCGACCTCTCGATGGCTCTTGCCGGCTGGTCGACAGGCGGCCCCGCGAAAGTCGCGGTAGTCAGCTCCGGCCTGATGGGAACGGTATCCGGCTCATCGGTCGCCAACGTCTGCACGACGGGTATGTTCACGATCCCGCTCATGAAGAGCGTAGGTTATCAGCCCTACTTCGCGGGCGCGGTCGAGGCCGTCGCCTCCACTGGCGGGCAGATAATGCCGCCGGTCATGGGAGCGGGCGCCTTCATCATGGCGCAGTTCCTCGGCGTGCCGTACATCGAGGTGGCGATCGCCGCCGTCGTCCCCGCCCTTCTTTACTACTTCGCGGTCATGGTGCAGGTGCACTTTGAGGCCAGCCGTCTCGGACTCAAGGGCATTCCCTGGTCACAGCTGCCCCCGCTCCTCCCGCTGATGAAGTCGAAGGGATTCCTGCTCATCCCGCTTATCGCGATCATCTACTTCCTGCTCGCCGGCTACACGCCGCTCAAGGCGGCCTTCAACGGCATCCTCGTCAGCTTCGTGCTCTCCTGGCTCAACAAAGATACGCGACTGACGCCCGACAGGATATTCCAGGCATTTGAAGCGGGCGCACGCGGAGCGATCGGCGTGGCCTGCGCCTGCGCCACGGTCGGCATGGTCGTCGGTATGGGTACGCTTACGGGCCTCGCCCTGCGCATCGCCGGAGCGATCGTCGCGGCGGCCGGCGGCAGCAAGATACTGACGCTCATCTTCACGATGTGCGCAAGCATCGTACTGGGAACCGGGCTTCCGACGACGGCAAACTTCATCGTCACCAGCACGATGGCGGCTCCGGCGCTCTTCCAGCTCGGCGTTCCGCCGATGGCGGCCTACATGTTCGTCTTCTACTTCGGCATCGCGGCCGACCTGACGCCGCCCGTCGCGCTCGCGGCCTACGCCGGCGCCGGCATCGCGGGCGCGGACCCGATGAAGACGGGCTGTACGGCCTTCAAGCTGGCTCTTGCCGGCTTCCTCGTGCCATACATTTACGTCTACAATCCGATGCTGCTCTTCATCGACGCGGTGCCCTTGGAGATGGTCCAGGCGATCTGCACGGCGCTGATCGGCGTATTCCTGCTCGCGATGTTTACGGTGGGGTACTTCAAGGCGCAGCTGGCCTGGTATATGAGGATACTTGCCTTCGCCGGAGCCCTCGGACTCATGATCCCCGGCACGATCTCCGACCTTTGCGGGCTGGCGATTCTCGCGCTGATCTACTTTGTCCAGAAGGCTAAAGAGAAAAAACTGTCGGCAAACGCGGCGGCATAACGCCCCTTAATACCGGCATAAAAAAGCGGGCTTTCTGAAAAGAAGCCCGCTTTTTACGCAGATATATTTTACGTAGCGTCTCTCCGATATTTTTTTAGAAAAAGACACAGTTCCTCGATATCTTCCTGCACGCGTTTCAGAGTCGAATCTTTCGCGTCCTCGATTTCATACTTTACACGATCGCGGAAAAATGATGACAGCGAATCAAGTTCCATATCGAGAACAGATATCCTCTTTTCCAAACTGCTGATATAGGTCTCCCGACTTTGTCAAAAAAGCCGCAAAAAAGTCATCAAAAAGGCATGGAACTACCGGATCCATGCCGATATTTTCTGCGCAAATTATGTGGTGTATTAGTGGCGTATTTTGTTTTGTTGTGATATAATACCTCACAGGGGGGTGTCCTCATGAGGCTTTATATTAAACATGCGCGCTGCGGCGATTATGTGTATTTCATGGAGAGTTACAGGGATCCTGTCTCTAAACAGTCAAGAAACCGTATTGTAAGGTCGTTTGGACGTTTGGATGATTTACTCAAGGCAGATCCCGACGCGCTGCTCAAGCTTGAGGCGGAACTGAAGGATACCAACGCCGTCCCCGTACGCGGTGTTGATGAACTTTTGGCGGAGTTCGTCAAGAAGGAGCCAGCTAAGGTTTCTTTTGCTGGGATGCCAGTTCTGAATTATGGCATTTTCTGTTATCGTGCGCTTTGGGATGAGCTGCGCCTGGATGATGTTTTGCGTCGTATTTCCGATTCCGCCGGTTCGCCCGTTCATTTGCCGCGTACGGCTTTTTTGTTGGCGGCTCTGAGGAATATGGAGCCATGTTCCAAAGCGGCGACTTTTCGCAGACGGGGTGATTATCTGTATGGTTTTTCAGATGTCCGCGAGTGTGATATGTATAAGTCTTTGGATCTTTTGGCGGATTATAAGGAGAGGTTGGAGTCTCATCTTTTCAAACGTCTTTTTCATGGTCGTGACGAGGAGGTTTCGGTCGCTTTTTATGATGTGACCACATATTATTTCGAGAGTGTCGCCGCAGATGGTTTTAAGGGTTTTGGTTTTTCAAAGGATCACCGTGTAAACGAGGTCCAGGTGGTGATGGGCCTTTTGATTGACGGAGACGGCATTCCGCTCGGCTATGATTTGTACCCTGGCAATACGTCCGAGTTTAAGACGCTTGCATCAGCTCTTAAGAAGTTGAAGAGTTCATATAAGATAAAGAAGGTCATTGTGGTAGCGGACCGCGGGTTAAATTCCAAGAGTAATTTGTCGATGATAAAGAAGTTGGGTTTTGAGTATATCCTTGCGTTTAAGGTCCGTTCCGCGCCGTCAGATGTGAAGGAAGCCATTTTGTCAGATGAGGGTTACTGCAGCGTTGCCGGTGAAGACGGCGAACTTTCATATCGCTATAAGGCGATGCCTCATATTCAGGTGATAACGGAAGATAAGAAAAAAGTGGTTTTAAGTGACAGCCTTGTGATAAGTTACTCCGCCAGGAGAGCGGAAAAGGACCGCCGTGACAGGGAGAGGCTTGTGAAGAAGGCGGTGAAGCTTGTAGGTAATCCTGCTCAGTTTAAAGCTGAGCTTAAAAAGGGAGGCAAGAGCTTTGTAGTGGCGGATATTGGAGGAGGAACTCTCCGGCTTGATGAAGAAAAGATAGCGTCTCAGAGTATATTTGACGGTTATTATGGGATTATAAGCAGTGACATAAATCTTTCTGCAGAAGCTGTTACGGCTATTCATCACAGGCTTTGGAAGATAGAAGAGAGCTTCCGCGTGATGAAGACCGATTTAGAGGTTCGTCCCTGTTTCGTCTGGACCCCTCGGAGAATACAAGGCCATTTTGTTTCCTGTTATCTGGCATTTGTGCTTCAGAGGCTGCTTGAACTGAAACTGAAACGTGCCGGTATCCAAGCTGGGACGCAGATGATCCATGAGGCTATACGCGAGGCTAACGTTACGGCGATAACGGTACAGTCGAAGACGATATACATAAAGAACGAGACAGGCGAGTTATATGAGCAGATATCGGGCATGCTTGGTATGGAACCGCTTCATACATACAGTATGAGGGTAGAACTGGAAAAAGCGCTTCATCATAAAATTATTCGGTAATCTGTACACCACGCTGATTTACACTTGATAAAGAGAGCTTAACTCTTGGTATTAGCGGGGCGGGCTCTCTTTTTTACCCATTTTTTTGACAAAGTCAGGAAAAACTGTCGGCAAACGCGGCGGCATAACGCCCCTTAATACCGGCATAAAAAAGCGGGCTTTCTGAAAAGAAGCCCGCTTTTTACGCAGATATATTTTACGTAGCGTCTCTCCGATATTTTTTTAGAAAAAGACACAGTTCCTCGATATCTTCCTGCACGCGTTTCAGAGTCGAATCTTTCGCGTCCTCGATTTCATACTTTACACGATCGCGGAAAAATGATGACAGCGAATCAAGTTCCATATCGAGAACAGATATCCTCTTTTCCAAACTGCTGATATAGGTCTGGCCGCATCCCAACAGCTCGCTAAGTTTTTCTTGGGGGATTTTTCCCCTGTATTTTCTTAACCTTCTGCCGAATTCTTTTATCTCCATACTGATAATGCCGCGGCGGTTTGCCGGCGGTGTATCATATTCTTTAGAGCGCTTGTAATTGTGATACGAAAACCTTGTTCCATTTATATGCATAACTGTAAACACGTCCGCATGGCTGTATTTTAAGGAGCTGACAGTTGATACTTGCTTGATAGAAGTATATAATAATTAACGAGACTTTTGATAATTTACCGGAACGACAGCGTTTTGCATAAAAAAGTATGGAATCTTGAGCAATCAGGAATTTATTTTATTGTGGGGTGTGTGAAAACCCCCCGTTCCCGTGAAATTATTTTTTATGTCTCAAACTCTCCACGGAGGAGGAATTTTTTGTGAGCGAAACAGAAGCAAAGGTAATTGATCAGGTGGAGGAAAACGCGCAGATCGACCTTGACGATCTGATGCGCAAGTACGACACGGAGGCGCGTTTCAGGGCGCTTACCGGCTGGCAGGGCAAGATGGTGGCTCTGCTCGCCGTGGCAATGTCCTGCTTCCACTTCTACACTTCGGGGTTCGGGCTGCTGCTGGCACAGAAACAGGGCGCGGTCCATCTGGCTTTCACGCTGGCGCTGGTATTTCTTCTTTATCCGGCCTCGTCGAAACAGTCGAAGACGAGCGGCATCCCCTTCTATGATTTTATTCTTGCTGGACTTGGCGTCGCCAGCGCGATGTATCTGGTTGTCTTCTTTAACGACCTTGTGACCAGGGCCGGACTGCCGACGACCGTCGATCTTGTAATGGGGTTCGTCCTGATCGCTACGCTGCTTGAGGCCACGCGGCGAATATCTAACCCCGTCCTGCCATGTCTGGCGGTCGTGGCTTTGCTTTACTGCTACTTTGGAAGGTATATGCCGCAGATGCTCGCGCACAGGGGATTCTCCGTCGCGCGTATCGTAAACCATATGTATCTCGGGACGGAAGGTATCTTCGGAACGCCTCTCGAGGTGTCGTCGACCTTCGTCTTCATGTTCATCCTCTTTGGCTCGGTGCTTGAGAAGACGGGGCTCGGACGCTTCATCATCGACCTCTCGATGGCCCTCGCAGGGTGGTCGACAGGCGGTCCCGCGAAGGTAGCCATCGTGAGTTCCGGCCTGATGGGCACGGTATCCGGTTCCTCGGTCGCCAACGTCTGCACGACGGGTATGTTCACGATCCCGCTCATGAAGAGCGTCGGCTATGAACCTCATTTCGCGGGCGCGGTCGAGGCCGTCGCCTCCACTGGCGGGCAGATAATGCCGCCGGTCATGGGAGCGGGAGCCTTCATCATGGCGCAGTTCCTCGGCGTGCCGTACATCGAGGTGGCGATCGCCGCCGTCGTCCCCGCCCTTCTTTACTACTTCGCCGTCATGGTGCAGGTACACTTTGAGGCCTGCCGTCTCGGACTCAAGGGAATCCCCTGGGCGCAGCTGCCGCCTATCTGGCCGCTGCTCAGGTCGAAGGGCTTCCTGCTCATCCCGCTTATCGCGATCATCTACTTCCTGCTCGCCGGCTACACGCCGCTTATGGCGGCTTTCAACGGCATCCTCGTCAGCTTCGTGCTCTCCTGGCTCAATAAGGAGACGCGCCTGACCCCGGCACGGATTTTTGAAGCCTTCCAGAGCGGCGCGCGCGGAGCGATCGGCGTGGCCTGCGCCTGCGCCACGGTCGGTATGGTCGTCGGTATGGGAACGCTTACGGGACTTGCCCTGCGCATCGCCGGCGCGATAGTGTCAGCCGCGGGCGGCAGCAAGATACTGACCCTCGTCTTTACGATGTGCGCGAGCATCCTTCTCGGAACGGGATTGCCGACGACGGCAAACTTCATCGTCACCAGTACGATGGCGGCTCCGGCGCTCTTCCAGCTCGGCGTTCCCGCTAAGGCGGCCTATATGTTTGTCTTCTACTTCGGCATCGCGGCTGACCTGACGCCGCCAGTCGCGCTCGCGGCTTACGCGGGTTCCGGCATCGCGGGGTCAGATCCGATGAAGACGGGGATGACGGCTTTTAAACTCGCGCTGGCGGGATTCCTCGTCCCATATATTTACGTCTATAGCCCGATGCTGCTATTTATCGACGTCGTGCCTTTGGAGATGGTCCAGGCGATCTGCACGGCGCTGATCGGCGTATTCCTGCTCGCGATGTTCACGATAGGATTCTTTAAAGCGCCAATGGCGTGGTATATGAGGATACTTGCCTTCGCCGGAGCCCTGGGGCTGCTCATACCGGGGACTGCCTCCGACCTCGCCGGACTTGCCGTGCTCGTCGTCATCTATGCGGTGCAGGTGGCCAAAGCGAAGAAGCTGGCGGCGAATGCCGCTGCGTAATATATCAGTGATAAGCCGCTTTGAGCGAAATTGTGCATTGAGTATTTGGGCAAAAAAGAGTATTATAAGAGGCGTAGAGCGGGCTTGAGGTTAAAGAGCCCATGTTTCAAAAACAAAATTCGGGGAGGAAACAAAATGAAGAAAGGCATCATCGTAACAGTTGTAGCACTTCTTGCAGCACTTTCCCTCACAACAGTAGCCACCGCGGCTCCGACGTACATGTCGGTAGCGACAGGCGGCACGTCCGGCACCTATTACGCGGTGGGCGGAGCTCTCGCGGCCGCGGTAACGAAGGGCGGAAAGATCCAGTGCACGGCTGAGACCGGCAACGCCTCCGTAGCGAATGCGAACCTTATCGCGACAAAGGGTATCGAGATCGCGTTCGTACAGAACGACATCACCTACTGGGCCTACAATGGCGAACTCATGTTCCAGGGCAAGCCCCTTAAGAACATCCGTACGGTAGCTTCGCTCTATCCCGAGCACGTCCAGGTCGTCGTCGCGAAAGGTGCTGGAATCAAGAACATCGCTGACCTTAAGGGCAAGCGCGTAGGCGTTGGCGCTCCCGGATCAGGCGTTGAGGGCGACGTTCAGGCTATCTTCAAGCTGGCCGGACTTACCTACAAGGACCTTAAGAAAGCCGACTTCCTCGACTTCGCCGCGGTAACGAGCCGTTTCAAGGACAACCAGATCGACGCCGGATTCGTCGTTGCCGGCTTCCCGACAGCCTCGATCATGGACCTTACGACAACGAAGGATGTCGACCTCATGAGCTTTGACGACGCTTTCCTCGCGAAGCTGCACAAGGCGTATCCCTTCTTTGTCGCCAGCACGATCCCTGCGAAGACCTATAAGGGAATCGACACAGACACGAAGACCCCTGCCGTTATGGCGATCCTCATCACCAACGATTCAGTACCCGCTGACCAGATCTATGCGTTCCTGACCGGTATGTTCGATAACCTTAAGGATATCGCCGCCGTTCACGCGAAGGGCAAAGAGATCACCCTTAAGGGCGCGCTCGACGGACTCACAGCGCCGCTGCACCCCGGTGCGGAGAAGTTCTACAAGGAGAAGGGGCTCATCAAGTAGTTTTGAGACTTTGAAAATATCTGCGGGAGCCGTCGTTCTGGCGGCTCCTTTTTGTTATGTTTTTTGATGAATTTACGCATTATCAATGATTTTTATCATTTATACGCGATAGTATAATTACAACCGGCAAAAAAGCTGAGGATTCATTATAAATGAAATTTCTTTATTGTTGATTATTTGGAAATTCAGGGGGATACGGGCAAAATTACCGGCGATTTTATTGTATAATATTACGGAGTTATGATATTTTTGTCTAAGGTATCAATAAAAATCTAAATCACGGGGCGAGTTGGTATTTTGATAGACCTTATCGTTATGCCGTTTTCCGCGGCGGCTTTTATCTACCTCATCATCAGCATAGCGCTTTTATTCATGGGTATAGAAAATGTGATCTTCAATATCCGGGGAGATAAGAGGGAATCTGTATTTTCCCCCTTCAAACGTTTTATCGGGGGGAAGATGCTCCCCGTAAAAAAGAGGCCCCCGCGCTCACTGTATCTTTCATGTCTCTTTCTCATCGCCGTCTACTTTTTCATCCCGATGGGCTCGCTGCCGCAGTTTATATCGGCGGAGGGCGGTTTTCTGATCGTTGTGGCGCTGCTTGTCCTGGCGCAGAATTTCTATATCAGAGGGCTCAAGCAATATTCAAAAAGAATGTATCTTTCCATCGACCGCAACCTTATAAACGTACTGTTCAAATTCACGATGGCGCTGCTGCTCGTCCTCATCACGCTTGCCTGGTTCGTGATAAATATTGGGGTGCCTGGGAGCATCTTCAGCCTCAGCACCTATGCCGCGATGCCGCTGTCCAGCGTCACAAACGTATGGGGACATCTTGGTATGGCGTTCTTTTTCTTTTCTCTCGCGGTCGTCTCTCCCTGCCGCAAGGTCAGGGATATCGGGCTTACGGAATACACCTCGCTGCTCGAGGTATATGACGCCGTGCGTTCGACTCTGTGTCCGGCGATAATAACGGCGATATTCATCCCGATGAACATCGGCCTGACGCTGAAGCTTGCCGGCGTCCCGATGTACGCCGCAGACTTCGCCTTTTTTTGGTTTAAGGTCTTGGTCGTGCAGACGGCCGTCATCCCGCCCATACGTGCGGCCTACCTGAATATGAAAAAGCGGCTGCCTCACGGCTGGAAGTCGTCCCCTTATCTTTTCCTCTCATACAGCGGCGTCGTACTGTTTCTTATAAACCTCTACCTGTAGGCTGAAAAGAGCCTCTGCTGGGGGAGCCGTTCGTAGAGGGCCTCCGTCCTGTAAAGTTTTGCGAACATCAGCGGGCCGTTCTTAACGGCGACAGTCAGTCGTTTCCCCGGAAATGCTTTGAACAGGCATGCCGTGCCGAATGGCGGCAGCGTCATCTTGTTGCGGCCGAAGGTATCGTTGCCGACGCGGAGATAATAGCGGTCCCATGACTGGCGGCCGCCCTGGAATATCATCCATTCGGCCGTTTTTATATAGCGTCCGTTGTCGGGTTTAAGGCAGGGCATCCCCGCGTTCGATGATTTTACGCGCTCCTGCCATGTCCATATCTTGCCGCCGATCACAATATATTCGTCTTCGACAGGGGTCAGCTCCACCGAGTGGATATATGTCGTCGTAAGGTGGTGTCCGAAAGCCACGGGCACAGAAAAAAGCACGTTGCGTTCGTCGTCGGTGAGGAGCAGCGAGTCGACGCGCCAACCCAGGGCGGCGATGAAAAAAGAGGCGCCGAGCAGAGAAAAAAAGAGCAGGAAGACCGGGATATGTTTATGCATATTGTTTCACCTCGTTTCCGCTATACATTATCACCTGGAGAGGGTTTTTACAAATTATGAAATTCATATATCAGGGCGGCGCGTGAAGTTCGCCGGCTGCGCCGGCGCAGCCGGACGGCAGGGCTGGCCGCTCCGTTCGTTAATTGAGGGCTTGATGGTTCTGCCCCGATTCATTTATGAACTCCTATGCTGTATACTATCGATATTAAGATGAGGAGTGGAACGATGTCCGAAAATATTCGGGATGTATTGTCCGATTTGATAGACAGTTATGGAATAAATATTCTGGAAGACCCTGACAGGTTGTCTCAATTTCTTGAAGACCGCTGCGCGCGGGAAGCCGAGGAGGCCTTTCACCTGACATTCGCCCTTCGGTACCTTCTCAAAGGCGGCTGGCGCGCCGCGTCGGCGACTGCCGTTCTGGACAAGGAACAGGAAGAACGTTTATGTCAGCAGCTTGGCTTCACCGCCGCGCAGTCGCGGGATGTAACGGCGCTGATAAACGGCGCGGTCGCCGATAGGTTCACTAAAGAAAACTCCGCGGAGGATAGCTTTGTCGCGACGCCGGGCAATCTGCGGCGGATATCCGGCGGCATCTCAAACAGGCCGCGAACTACGAGAATACGCACAAAATCCCTCTACAACGGCATTATCCTGATCGCGTCGCTTCTGGTGCTGGGCGTCCTCTTTTTTCAGATCGGCAGCCAGCGTACCCCTGTCGGCGACGAGTTGCGCATCGCCTTTTTTGCCCCCATGTCCGGGCCGGAGGCGCGGCTTTCGCATGTGCAGCTTCGCGCGGCGCAGCTTGCGGTGGAACGCATAAACATGCAGGGACCGCTGCGGGGAGAATATAAGATTAAGGTGATCGGCTTCGACCTGCCAAAGGACCCGGCGAAGGCCGTGGCCGCGGTCCGAAACGCGATGAAGGACAAGAGCTTCCTCGTGATGATGCTTGGCGCCAACAATGGGAATATCCCGGACCTGGCGCGGCTTGCCGAAAGCGTCGAGGCGCCGCTCGTCATTACGTCGCCGGAACCGCCGAGCGAAGAGGACCTGCTGGACGGCACGCTGCCGTACCTCTACACCTTCAGCCTCGTGAACGACGCTAAGGCGCGCGGCAAAGTCCTCTCCTATTTTGCCGCGCAGGCGCTGCATAAAAAACAGATCGCCCTTTACTATGACTCGTCAGGCAGGCTCCCTGAGGAGACCTACCTTTCCGCGCGCAAGTGGGCTGTGGGTTTTGGCTCTAAGGTCGTCGCGGAACTCTCATACAACGGCAAGCGCGACGGCGGCCACTCGGCGGCGATGAGGGCGATAGCCGAGAGCGGGGCCGACCTGCTGATAATTCCCGGCGGAGGGAAAAACTCGGCCAAGATCATCTCGGAGGCGCGCGCCGCCGGTTTCAGCGAGGCCATTCTGGGTGAGGGATACACCGAAAAAACCTACGCCGACGCGGGCGCGGCGCTCAAAGGCAGTTGGTGGGTGAACGAGGTATCGGCGCTTGATCCGCCGATACGTTCCGTTTTAAAAGAGTACAAGAGCCTTTACAACGAAAATTGTCCGCCCGAAGACGTTATGCCCGCCATTCTCTCCTATGACGGCGTCATGTGGATCGCGGCGGCTCTCCAGAGCACGCCGGGTTTTCGCGGCGAGGCGATACGGCACACGCTGCTTGCCACGAAAAATCTGGCTTTGACGCACGCGACCCTGACCATCGACCCGCGCAGCCACTTGCCGCTGAATAAAGCCATGGCGATAGTCTTCTGTGCGAACGACAAAGGAATATTTCAGCGGCGCGTCAGGATAAGCAAGGATTAGCGGCGGCGGCCGAACCTGTGAAAGACGAAAGGGCGGACTCATATCCGCGATGATGAACGCCCGCTAAAAATCTTACGCGGCAATGCTCGGCAGTGGATAATATCGGAAAAATCTGTGATAATACTAAGAGGGTCGCTGACAGCTCCCTTGCGGGGGATTACGGTCGGCTCTGGCGGCGTTGATCATTAGATGAGAGCCGAAATCTTTGATTTTCGGTCATCGAGGCCGGCAGTGATACCGGATGGTGCATACGATCAGCGCCTCCTTAATAAAGCGTAGCAGGGTGGCATGAGGATGGTAAGGAAGTTCAATGAAGACCGGCTTGATGATGCTATAAGGGCGGCCTGGCAGGGAAAAGAAGAATCGGACTGCATCTGGTGGCAGGGGCGGTGGTGGAGTTGGCGGCGTTTTGAAACGCTTGTCGCCGACTGCGAAGAGAAGCTGAGGGCTTCCGGGTTTGGCGTCGGACAGCGCCTTGCCGTACTGCTGCCAAACTCTCCGATGGCGCTTGCCCTCTCCGTCGCCTGCTGGCGGCTCGGCGGAGCCGTCGCGCCCCTCAACGCGCGTACCGGGGCCGTAAACCTGATAGATACTATAAAGATGCTCGACGTAAACGCCGTCATCCTTACGGAAGAGGGCCATAAAAAGGCGGAGGGATTTCCCGCTGACATACCGCTCGTCCCCTCGGCGCTTGAAGGGCCGCTGCCTGTGTGGCGAGGCAGAGAGGGAAGCCCGGATACGGCGGAGACCGCCGTGATCTTCTCAACGTCCGGGACCTCGGGACTGCCGAAGGCGGTCGCCTGCCTCCATTCGAACATGCTCGGCAATCTCGCGCCGATAGAGGCGCACGTTCCCGGCCTGCTGGATGACGACGCGGTATTTCTCAACGTGCTGCCGAACTTCCACACATTTGGCTATAACCTGGCGGGAATGATGCCGCTTGCTTTTGGGTTGCGCCAGGCGGTGGTCCCGAGCTTTGTGCCGGTCGACAATACGATAAAGGCTATCGAGGAGTCTGGGGTAAACAGGATCATCGCCGTGCCGACGATAATGGCTTTCCTGCTGGGGGCTCTCGCTAAGAAGGATCAGCACCTGAAGGGCATCACTCACGTCATCACCGGCGGAGACCGCCTCAACGTGCAGATGGAGGGGCGCTCCCGTGAATATCTCGGCGTCGGCATCCTTGAGGGCTATGGCCTGACAGAATGTTCGCCGGTCGTTGCAGTAAACTCCACGGAGGCGGCAAAAAAGCTTGGCACGGTGGGACGTCCCTATCCGGATTACGAGATAGAGATACGCGACCGCGAGGGGAGGCTGCTCGACATCCATCAGGAGGGGGTGCTCTGGGTAAAGGGCCCGTCCGTCGTTCCCGGTTACTTCCGCGACGAGGAAAATACGAAGGAACGCTTCCATGACGGCTGGTTCAACACCGGAGACGTCGTTCAGATAGATGACGACGGCTACATCAAGATCGTAGACCGCGCGACGGATATAATAATCGTCAGCGGCTTCAACGTATACCCGCAGGAGGTCGAAGCGGCTCTCTGCGCCCATCCGGCTGTGCACGCTGCCGTCGCGGTCGGCGAGAAGAACAATGTCGCCGGAGAACTTGTTAAGGCCTTTATCATCCTCAACGAGGGGGCCGAGGCATCGTCGAAAGAGCTGATGGATTATTGCCGCGAGAGGCTGGCGCACTACAAAGTGCCGCGCAAGATCGGCTTCGTCGCCGAATATCCGCTCTCTCCCACGGGCAAGATCCTGCGCCGCGAGCTGCGGAAGATGAAGATCGAGAAGCAATAAAGACAAAAAAGAGGCCCGCGCGGAAATCTCCGGCGCGGGCCTTTCCCTTAATAAATTATTTCCGTCTTATGTTTAGTCGTCGTAATTCTTGCCGTCATTCCCGCCTTTGCCCGGCGCGGTGGCCGCGGTGTAGTTCTTTCTCTCGCCGAGGACCTTGCGGTCGGGAGCGGCGTTCTGGTCTACGCGCTTTGCCATAACTTCGGCGACCGCCTCGGCGCTGCCCTCCGCTCCGAAGGCGACGATGAAGCGTTCGGCCCACCAGGCCATTTCGTCGACTATCCTGTCTACGATGGGCTTCGGCTCCGCGAGTATCATATCGCAGAAGGGCAGATTGAGCTTCTTATAATCTCCGCTCTTGCGGCTCATGCCCTTTTCGTCGCCGGCGGCGACGATCTTCTCCCAGAGCTCGACGGAGATGCCGCGGTCGGCCTCCTTCGTATAGGTGCCGCCCTCGGTGATCGCGTTGCCGGTGTTCGGGTCCATCTTGATCCCGAAGTAGACGTTCTGGAAGAGCGTCGCCACGTTGCCCTTGCGGATGCCGTACTTGCGGAAGGTCGAGACCTTGTCGAGCGGGGTGCCGGAGATGCCGTGCTGCGCGATCGTCACGCCGTAGGGCGCGATCGCGTCGGCGATCTCCTTCGTGCGCGCCAGGTCGATGCCCTCCATCTGTCCCGCCGTCGGGTCGTAGGTGCCGTGGAGGCTGCCGTTCGAGATCGCGAGGTAGTCGGGGAATATCTGCCAGGCGTTGAGTCCGCCGATATAATAGAGGGCCTCTTCGACCGTTGAAAGCTCGCCGGGGCCCTTTATCTCGCCGACCTCGACCTCAAGTCCGAGCTCCGAGGGCAGCCAGTCCGCGAGCGCGCGGGTGGCGGCGAAGTTGTCATAGTCGTCCAGGTGTGAAGCGTCGATAGCCACCGAGGTGAAGCCGTTGTTGAGGATCTTTGTGAGATGTCCCACGCCCTTCAGCACGTCGGCCCAACCTTTAATGGCATAATGGTCGACATGGAGCCCGAAGACCGCGCCGTGTCCCATCTCCTCGGAATACTTCAGGGCGTATTCGGAAATGTTGTCGTAGGTCGCGCCGCAGTAAGTCGACTCCGACTTTGCAAGCTCGATGAGCACCGCCGCGTTCTTTTTCTTTGCCGCCTGGAGCACCGCCTTTATCACGAGCGGATGACGCGCGTTCGCCGCCAGCACGATGGAATCGACTTCTCTGGCCGCCGCCGCGATATCACGCCCGCTGACAAGCCCCATCTCCGTATCGCCGAAACGTGCCTGCACGTTCAGCGGACGCTTCTTCAGCAGCTCCTGATATGCTTTGCTCTTTACATCCATTGGAATCTCCCCCTGAGAAATTTTTATAATAAGGTGCTTATAGACTAATTGTAGCCCTTATACATGGATATTGCAAAGGAAATGACGCAAGATCGTAAAGTGAAATATTTATCTTTGTTATTATTTCTCAGGTATCAGTTTGCCGGCCAGCCATGTCAGCGCGGCGGTCGCGGCGATCACCGGCAGCGTCGCGCCCACGGGACTGCCGGCGGTCATAAGATACCGGTAGAGCGCGAAGCCGGCGCCCCAGAGGATCAAATTCCTCGGCGAGAGCTGCCTCGCGGCGCAGTTCCTCTTCAAGATAAAAAAGTCGGTCACCATCACCGCCGCCATCGGCGCGAAGACGGAGGAGATGAGATAAAGCAGGCTCTCATAACTGTCGGAGCGCGCGAAAATGGCGATCATCGTGCCGATAAAGCAGACGGCGACGCCGGCGGCCTTTTCCCTGATCCCTTTGAATATGACGTGGAAGCTGATGCCGGCGGAATAGGCGTCGAGAAAGGTCGTCGTCACGGTGGAGAAGGCTACGATCACCACGCCCGCGGCGCCGAGCCCGGCGTCGAGCATGATCTTCGCGATATCGGAGCCGCCTGTGTAGAGCGCGACGCCGAGTCCGATGAAATACATCCAGCAGCTGGTCAGCGAATAGACGGCCGTGCTGACGGCGGCGCTCTTTTTCGGTTCGCGCGCGTCGCGCATATAGTCGGAGATCAGCGGCAGCCACGACAGCGGCATCGCCACCGATAGTTCCATCGCGTCCGCGAAGCTCATTACGCCGCGGGCAGCCTCCGTCTCACCGCGCTTAAAGACGATGAAGGAGAGCACCAGCGTGAGGATGAAGAGCGCGCCCATCGCGATCTTGTTGACGCGTTCAAAGTTCTTCATATCGAGCAATATCCAGACGGCGATCATGATGCCGATCACGCCGCACCAAAGCATGTTGTCCGTGCCGAATACCGGGTTCAGGATAAGGCCGAGCGAGATCGCGCCGCCCGCGATCATCACCGCGGTCCAGCCTACGAGCTGCAGCACGTTGAGCGCCGCGAAAAACTTAGCCCCCTGCTCTCCGAAGGAAAGCTTGACGCTCTCCATCGCGCCGCGCCCGGAAAGCCCGCCGATCAGCGCCGCGAGATACATGAGAAAGCCGCCGATCAGGTGTCCGGCGACCACCGCGCCCATGCCGCGCGCCATCCCGAGCGGAGCCATCAGCGTCCCCGTGTATATCTCCGCGATGGAGACCGCCGCGCCGAACCAAATCAGCGCGTTTGCCGTTGTCGTTCTCTTTTCCTCATTCATCAAAAACACTCCTTAAAAATAATGACGGCCCCTCCAAGAAGGACAGCCGTCACTGAATTCGAGCTATTCTCCCTACGGTGGCATTACCCACATCAGGTTCATCGGGTCGAGGCCGCGCCTCCTCTCAGCCGAAATATCCAGGCTCCCCATAAATCACGCGGGAATCGTTCCCGCTTTCGTCACGTATTCTAAACAGTTTCGCAGGCGTTGTAAAGTTTATTTTTACGATATTTATTAATAACTGTACTAGAAGCATTTCTCCTTATAATATTGGCTTGTTTTAAAAAATTATTGACAATTTTTAAATATTCAAGTATGTTATATTTAATTATTTTATTTGGCGAGCAACTGGCGCTATTACAAATAAATATACACGAGCAGCGCCAACAACGGCGGAATCAACTGGGTTCTTTGCAGTTATTCATAAATATCTTTATCAGGAGGAATTTTTGTAATGACAGCCGAAACAAAGAAGAGGGTTTCTCTGTTCGACCGTTTTCTCAATGGAGTTGAGCGCGTGGGCAACAAACTGCCGCATCCGATAGCGCTCTTTGCGATCTTTGCCGCCGTGACGGCGGCGCTCTCCGCGATCTTCGCGGCGATGGGCGTCTCCGCGACCGGCGAACTTATCAACCGCGCGACAAATACCGTGGAGATGCAGACGATCCAGGCGATAAGCCTGCTTAACAAGGAGGGCGTCGTCTATATGCTCACCTCGGCGGTAAAGAACTTTACGAACTTCGCCCCGCTGGGCGTCGTCCTCGTCGCCATGCTCGGCGTCGGCGTCGCCGAGACGAGCGGCTACATCCCGACGATCCTCAAGCGCACGGTGGCGGTCACGCCGCGCAGCCTCATCACGCCCGTCGTCGTCTTCCTCGGCATCATGTCCAACATAGCCTCCGACGCCGGATACGTCGTTCTCATCCCGATCGGGGCGCTGATGTTCATGGCCTACGGGCGTCATCCAATGGCCGGCCTGGCCGCCGCCTTCGCCGGCGTCTCGGGCGGCTTCTCCGCCAACCTCGTCATCGGCACCACCGACCCGCTGCTCTCCGGCATCTCGACGGAGGCCGTACACATCCTTGACGCGGCGCGTTCCGTCGAGCCGACCTCCAACTGGTACTTCATGATCGCTTCGACATTCCTCATCACGATCATCGGCACGATCGTCACAGACTACATAGTCGAGCCGCGCCTTGGCAAATACAACGGCAAATTTCTTGAGGGAGCCTTTGAATCGAACCAGATCACGGAAAAAGAGCGGAAAGCCCTTAGGATGGCGAACGCCGCGCTGCTCGTAATGACCCTGATCGTCGTGGCCGTATGCCTGCCCGCCGACTCATTCATGCGCAACCCCAAGACCGGAAGCCTTATAGCCGGCGCGCCGCTCATGCAGAGCATCATCGTGCTCATCATGTTCTTCTTCCTCATTCCCTCGGTGGTCTTCGGCTATGCCTCCGGCAAATTCAAAGACAACAAAGACGTCTGCGGCGCGATGGGCAAGGCGATGTCCTCGATGGGAGCCTACATCGCCCTTTCATTCGTGGCGGCGCAGTTCATCAACTACTTCAGCTACACGCACCTCGGCACCATCATCGCCCTAAAAGGCGCGCACGTCATCGAATCGACGGGCATCGGAGGCATCCCGCTGATGATCCTCTTCATCCTCTTCAGCGCCTTCATCAACCTCTTCATGGGTTCGGCCTCCGCGAAGTGGACCATCCTCGCGCCGGTATTCATCCCGATGTTCATGCTACTCGGCTACTCGCCGGAGCTGACGCAGGTCGCCTACAGAATAGGCGACTCGACGACGAACATCATCACGCCGCTGATGTCCTACTTCGCGATGATCATCGTCTTTGCGAAGGAATACGACGAAAACTCCGGCATCGGCACGCTGATCTCGACGATGCTGCCGTACTCGATATTCTTCCTCATCGGCTGGTCGCTGCTGCTCGTCGTCTGGATGTTCTTCGGCCTGCCGCTGGGTCCCGGCGCGGGGTTATTTATGTAAATAAGGGGTCAGGCGATCCCTTGCGGCCCCCCGGCATCGTTCATCTCGGGATAATTTTGCCGATAATAGCCTGAAAATAACCCCTGGTGGAAGTATAATGATAAAAACCTGTGAAAGAAGATGAAATTTTTGATAAACAAAGAACGTCTCTTAAAAAACTTTCTTGAATACCTCGCGATCGACAGCGAAAGCGGAAACGAGGCGGCGATGGCCGGCCGCGCCGCGGCCGACCTTAAAGCGCTTGGCTGCCGCGTCCGCATAGACGAGGCAGGCAGCGTCGTAGCGGTATTCGCGGGAGAGGCGCCGGCGCTTCTCATGAGCGCCCACATCGACACCGTTACGCCGGGCAAAGGTATCCGCCCCATCATCACCGACGGCGTGATACACACCGACGGCAGCACCATACTCGGCGGAGACGACAAATCCGGAGTCGCGGCGATCATCGAGGCGATCACGGCGGCGCGCGAGCAGGGGATCGCCCACCGCGCCGTCGAGGTGGTCCTCACCGTCGGCGAAGAGGTCGGCATGATCGGCTCCAAGTCCCTCGACTATTCTAAACTCTCCGCGAAAGAGGCGGTCGTCTTTGACTCCAGCGGCGACGCGGGCAAGATAATCACCGCCGCGCCGGGGCAGACGAAGATCCGTGCCGAGATAAAGGGCGTTGCGGCGCACGCGGGGCTCGCCCCAGAAAAGGGCGTCAGCGCGATACAGGTCGGGGCCGCCGCCGTCTCCGCGATGAAGCTGCTGCGCATCGACGAGGAGACGACGGCCAACATCGGCACCTTCAAGGCCGTTGGCGCGACGAACATCGTCAGCCCCTGCGCCTGCATTGAGGCCGAAGTGAGAAGCCGCGACAACGCGAAGCTCGAAGCGCAGACGAAGCACATGGTGGAATGCCTGGAAAAGGCCTGCCGCGACTTCGGCGCGAAGCTCGACTGCCAGGCGGCCACCAGCTACACCGGCTATACCCAGTCTGACGACGAGCCGCTCGTCATTACCGTAGTGGAAGCCTGCAAAAGACTCGGCCTGAAGCCCGTCATCGGCTCCACCGGCGGCGGCAGCGACGCGAACATCATGAACGCCAACGGCATAAAGGCGGTAGTCCTCGGCACCGGCATGGACAAGGTGCACACCACCTCCGAGCGCATAACGGTGAAAAACCTCGAAGATACCGCACGCCTCGCGCTGGAATTGATGAGGCTGTAAATGGAATAAGGAATCCCTCTGGACTCTGTCTGGGGCAAATGAAGTAAAAGGCGTTCCGTTTTTTTATTGACGGAACGCCTTTTATCTTACCTCGGCATGGCGGGGATGGGAAAAATATCACTTCTCCTGCCTGCGGCTGAAAAGTATCGCCATGGCGGCGGAGAGCGCCAAATACAGTCCGGCGTAGCAGGCTAAAGAAAGGTCTGCGCCGTTTATCCTTGACGATAATGATAATAACGGCGGGCCCAAAAACATCCCGATCCCCCAGAACAGATAATAGGCTCCGGAGATAGTGCCCTTATATCTCTCGTCAACGGCGTCATTCAAGAAAATCATTGAAGCGAGGTAAAATATGCCGAGCCCGATACTTGATATGGTGAGCGCCGACAACATCCCGGCCGCCGCGGGGAGCAGCCGTGTCGCCGCAAGCCCCAGTGAGGCGAGGAAGAGCCCGGAGACCATAAAGATTTTGGCACCGAAACGGTCGCAGAGTTTTCCGGTTATCAGCTGGGAGATGCTGATCGCGATGTAAAACAGCGAGAAAAAAATGCCGATATAAGTTGAGTCAAAACCCTTTTCCTCAATGAGGTAGGCCGGTATCGTCGTAAGAAATATCCCGTATCCGGTCCCATACAAAGTAATGCCAAGCAGGGCGGCAAAGATGGACGAGTCTTTGATCATCGCCATAATATTCGCCAGATTGAAGATATTCTCCGCATTTTTCCCCGGGCGGATGTCGTCGACCAGCCAGGCGATCAAAAGCGCCCCCGCGAGGCAGGCGAAAGCGTAGATGAGAAAGAGATTTTTCGCCGCCAGGAATTTAATGAGGAACACTCCGAGGATCGGCCCCATGGTAAGCCCGATGTGTATTATCGCGTTATATGACCCCATAACGGAGCCTTTGGAAGAGGCGTACTTTATTGAGAGCAGCGCGGGCGCGAGCGCCCAGACGGGAGCCTCTCCAGCGCCCTGCAGCAGGCGCGAGAGAAATATCATGGCCGAGCCGGTGGAAAAATAGTAACAGAGCCCGGTCAGGAAACAGAGGAAATACCCGGACGCCAAAAAACGCTTGAAGCCGAATCTGTCCGCCATCGCGCCGACCGGTATCTGCAGCACGATATATGCGACGGCGAACATAGAGGCCAGGTAGCCTACATTATTGCCGTTCCCGTCTAATTCTATGATTCTTTGCGGCAGCAGGGCGACGATCATCCCGACGCCGATCATCATCAAAAAAGCGGAGAGGTTAAGCCCCAAAAGAGTTTTGTCTTTCATTGTTTCCACCTCTCCGTTTTTTCGCGCTGTTTTCAGCGGCGTTAGATATATTTGGTAAATAGTGTTGAAACTAAAATATATTATAAATTTAATATCAAATATTATCAATAATTGATTGAATATTTGTTGGTTTAAATAGAATCGCCGCCCCTCGCCCTATCAACCGCCGGCCGCCTAAAACTCCCGGCGCACCTGCCCCTCGTCCTCCACGCGGTCGTCGATCATCGCGCCTTCGTGGGCCTGGAGCGCGCTCTTCGCGTAGATGCCGAGGATGCCGCGCTCTTTTTTGAGCGGCAGCTTCCATTTCGCAAGGCGTTCTCTGATCACATCATCGGGCAGGTCGAGGTTTACCGTGCGTCCGGGGATATCGATCCTGATGAAGTCTCCATCTTCGACGATCGCGATGACGCCGCCGACGGCGGCTTCGGGGGAGATGTGGCCGATCGCCGCCCCCTCGGTGAAGCCGGAGAAGCGTCCGTCCGTCAGCACAAAGACCTCCTGTCCCATGCCTATTCCTACCAACGCGTCCGTGGTCATCATCATCTCACGCATTCCGGGCGCGCCGCGCGGCCCCTCGTAGCGGATGACGACGACGTCGCCCTTTTTTATGTCTCCAGTCACGACGGCGCGGTGCGCCTCCTCGTCGGAGTTGAAGACGCGCGCCGGTCCCGCGAATTTTCGTATCTTTTCGGAAATCGTCGTCGTGCGGCAGATCGCGCCGTTCGGGGTGATGTTCCCCCTCATGACGGCGATGCCGCCGCTTTTGAAGACGGGGCTTTCAGCCGCTGTCAGCGTCTCATGGTCGGAGGAGCGGCGCAGAGAGGCGATCTCGCCGATGGTGTGCCCCGACACGGTGAGGCATTCCTTATGCAAGTAGTCCCTCATCTCACCAAGGACGGCGGGGACGCCGCCCGCGTTATAAAGGTCGATGACCGTTGCTTTTCCCGTCGGGATGACGCGGCTGATGACGGGGATCGTCTCCGATAATTTGTCAAAATCGTCGAGAGTCAGCTCGACGCCGACCTCGCGCGCGAATGAGAGCAGGTGCAGCACGGCGTTGGTCGAGCCGGCGAGCGCCATCGTGAGGATGACGCCGTTCAAGAGCGCTTCGCGCGTGAGGATGTCCTTCGGCTTCACTCCCTCTTTGACGAGTTCCACGATGCGGCGGCCCGTCTGTGTCGCGAAGCGCTCCTTCTCCGCGTAGACGGCGGGGACGGTCGACGATCCTGGCAGCGCCATGCCTAGCCCCTCGGCCAGTATCTGCATCGTGTTGGCGGTGCCCATCAGCGAGCAGGCTCCGGGGCCGGGACAGACGTGGTCTTCGAGGTAGCGTATCTTTTCGCGCGCCTCGCCGCTCGCGTAGTCGGCGCCGAAGACGAGCTGGTCAAGCTCGCTCATGACGACGCTGCGGCCTCCGCTCTTACATACCTCCTGCGGGCCGCCCGTCAGCATGATGCAGGGGACGCCGGCGCGAATGCCGCCGATGAGGACCCCCGGGATGATGCTGTCGCACGAGGCGAGCAGCACGAGGCCGTCGAGCAGCTGTACGCCGGTCATGATCTCCACCGAGGAGGCGATGACGTCGCGGATGACGAGCTCGTAGCGGAAGTGCGGCATCCCGATCGGCACAGCGCCGCAGGTGGCGATCGTGCCGAATTCAAAGGGCGTGCCGCCCGCCTGTAAAATCCCCGCGCGCACGCGCGCCGCGAGGCGGTCGAGGTGCACGTGGCCGAGCCCAGCGTCGTTCGCGGTGTTCACGATGCCGATCAGCGGCTTGGCCAGGTCTCCGTCGTCATAGCCGCAGCCCTTGTAGATCGCGCGGCGCGACGAGGAGCCCCTGCCGGAAAAAAGTCCCAGTTCCTTGGAGCGGTATGTCATTTGTGCTCAATCCCTTCTATAAATTCATATAAAATTTGACCGGTCCTCAGAGCAGGAAGCCCTCCGGCACGGGGTCGGCCGGGTCGAGGACGAACTTGTTGAAGCCCGTTATCCAGGCGGGGCCCGCGACCTTCGGGATTATCGCCTCGTAACCGCTCTCGGTGACGGCGGCCAGCGGCGTGCCCTCGAACTTTGTGTCGATGATGCTTGCGGCTTGGAATTTTTCTCCGATATCAAGTTCTTTGCGCGAGACCAGCAGCGCCATCCGCGCCGAGGTCCCGGTGCCGCAGGGGGAGCGGTCCACCGAACCGTCGGCGAAGACGCAGATGTGCCGGCTCCGGCAGCCATATTCCGTCCTTTCGACAGGCGAGGTGATGAGCACGCCGTAGATGCCGTTGATCTCCTGCTTCTCCGGGTGGCGGATCTCGAGGTTGGCGTTTGCCCAGCGCTTCATCTCCATCGCGCGTGCGACGAGCGCCGCCGTCTGCTCCGGCAGCACGCGCAGCCCGAGCTTTTCCTCCTCGATGAAGATGTAAAAAGCGCCGCCGTAGACGACCGCCGCCTCCACCGCGCCGGTCCCTTCCACCGGTATCGTCACGCTCTCTTTATATACGAAGGCCGGGACGTTGGTGAAGGCGACGTGCTCGACGTGTCCGTCTCTTACGGTCGCCTCCGCGGTGATGCGTCCGGCCGGAGCGTCTATCCTGATCGTGTTTTCTCCCTCGCGCAGGTCGAGCAGCCCCGTCTCGGCGGCGGCCTTCACCGTGCCGATCGTTCCGTGGCCGCACATGGTGCTCATCCCCTCGTTGTGCATGAAGAGGATGCCGAGGTCGGCGTCGTCGGTCACAGGCGGCACCAGCACCGCGCCGAACATGTCCTTATGGCCGCGCGGCTCCTTGAGTAGCATACAGCGGATATTGTCATAATGGCTCGCGAAATATTCCATCTTTTCCAGCATCGTCCGTCCCTCGACCTTCGGGATGCCGGAGGTGACGACGCGTATCGGCTCGCCAGCGGTGTGGGCGTCGATGGCGTCGATAGTTCTCGTAAAATTCATCATGAAGGTGTTGCCCCCCTTTTCTGCCTCTTGATAATTTTATACGTTATTAACAATATTTTGTCAATTATATCATGACACGGGAAATTAAGAGGGTTTTTCGTCTTGGAACACGGGCTGAATAATGCAGATAATTCAAGGAATCATCGGCATTAACATTTTTTTTGCGAAAAGAGAAAAAATATTGTCATTAACAATTTTTTTATGATAGAATAGACTAAAATGGGGGCGACGGATGATGAACAAACATAAAACGCCCGCGGAACTGCTGCCCTATAAGGGCCTGGTGGCGGGACTGGGAGAGATACTCGGAAAAGACTGCGAGATATTGCTGCACGACGTCTCAAATCCGGAACGCTCGATCATCGCCTGCGCCAACGCCCATGTGAGCGGCCGCGGCGTCGGTTCGCCGATGACCGATTTTGGGCTGCGGATGCTGAAAGATCCCGAATACCGCAAACTGACTGGCATCTATAACTATCGGGCGAGGACCGACGACGGCAGGCTGCTCAAATGCGGCGTCTGTTTTATCAGAGACTCTTTGGGGGAAGTGATCGGCTTTCTCTGCATCAACATGGATATCACGAAAATCAGCGCCGCGCGCGAGGCGCTTGACGAATTTTTCCGTATAGACCCCGCCAACGCCGGCGTGCCCGAGTACCGCGAGCATTTTTCAAAGGATGTCGACGACGTCGTCTCCGGCTCGATCGCGGCGATCAAAAAAGAGTGGGGCGGCGACCTATCCGCGCTGCCGCGCTCCGACAAGGTGAAGGTGGTGGCTCGCCTCGACGGGATGGGCTTCTTTCTCGTCAAAGGGGCGATGGAACGTCTCTCGGAAGAGATGAAAAAGAGCAAATTCACGCTCTATGCCTATCTGAGATCGGTGCATTCCAAAGAATAAATATCCTTAAAAGAGGAGTGGTTGATATTGCTGGTACTTAATGAAAAAACGCTCGTTGAGACCGTAGACCTTGAAGAATTGATCGGTAGGATGGAACAGACGATGCTCTTCGCGGATGAGGGGAACTTTGCGATGCCGCTGCGCTCCAGCGTTTCGCTTAACGGAGGCGACTCTCTCATGCTCATGCCCTGCGTGACGCCCGATGCCTGGGGCTGCAAACTGCTCACCCTGCGTCCGGGAAACCCGCAAAAGGGGCTGCCCTTCATCAACGGCGCGGTGATGCTCTTTGACGCGAATACCGGAGGCCCGAAGGCTCTGCTCGAGGGCAAGATGGTGACGGCGCTCCGCACCGGGGCCGTCGGCGGCGCGGGAATCAAAAACACGGCGCGCGCCGATATCGGCTCTCTCGGGCTTGTCGGCACGGGCGCGCAGGGTTTCTGGCAGGCACAGTTCGGCTGCGCCGCGCGCAAGGGCGTCAAAGAGGTATGGATATACGACGCGCTGACGGAAAAGCTTGCACCCTTCGCGGAAAAGCTGCGGGCGGCGCTGCCCGGCGTGACGGTGAAGATCGCGGCAAGCGCCGCCGAGCTGCTTGAAAAGACGGAGGCGGTGATGACGGCGACGCCCTCCAGAAGCCCGCTCTTCCCCGACGACGAAAAGCTGCTCGCGGGACACGCCTTCACCGGCATCGGCTCCTATCTGCCGGAGATGAGGGAATACCCCGACGCCCTCTTCCGGCTCACGGGCGGCGACGTCTACGTAGACACGCCCCACGCGCTCGACGAAACGGGCGACCTCATAACGCCGCTGGAAAACGGCGCGCTCAGGCGCGAAAACATCCACACGCTCGCGGAGCTGATCGGCGGCAAACGTAAAACGGAGAGCGATACCACCTTTTTCAAATCGGTCGGCATGGCGCTCTTCGACATCGCGGCGGCGGACTATCTCTGCGAAAAGGCGGCGCAGAAGGGACTTGGGCAGAAAGTGGAGTTCTAAGGAACCGCTGATCAATTCACTTTGCCATATAAAGCCTAACGCATCGTCCGCTGATCACGGCCGGAGAGCCGAAATCAGCGGTTCCCTAACTGCCGCTAAGGACAAGATATGACACGGCTTTGATGTAAATAAAAGATCAGCGTTTTTTACCGGCGACCGAGGCCCGGTTCCCGATAGGGGGCCGGGCTGTTTGCTTTTCTCTCAAGAGGTACTTCACGCTGGAATTGCAATATTTCCGCTTGACATATTAACTGCAACTTTTATAATTACATTTAGTCTCAATAAATAAAAAATTTATCGACGAAGGGAGTTGCGGGGTATGAAAAAATAATAGCGGGGGCGCTGATACTCGCCGGCTGGGCGTTTTATATCTCCTATATATCTCGGTACCAGGCCAATTGCAGTTATGACCAGCCGCAGTCAGGCGTCGTCGCGCCAAGCTCCTGACGTCCGAGGTAAAAATGCCGCCGGGCCGGCGGCTCACGGTTTGTAAAATAAGCGGTACGGTTGCCGGGCCCCTGGTCAAGCCCGGGTGCCTGCATGACAAGATAAATCGGCGTTTATAAGCGCGATTTGCGTCATAACTTAGGGCTCTGGCGTCCTCGCCGTATTAATATACGGCTCCGGTTCCAGAGCCCAAAGTTATTTAGCAACTCGCACTTCTAAACGCCGATTTACGCGATTGGAAGGGAACGATAAACTGCGATTTAGCGGGCGCTCGCAAAAAACAATTTATCGATATTCAGCGATTTTAATTTATGCCTTTAAAGGCCCCCTCGGGATGAACAGCATCCCGAAAATCGGACAGCCAAATAAAGCCCCTGGATTATAATAAAACTAAATACATATAAAGGGGGCTCTTCTATGCGTAAACGTAAAACAGAAGAAAGAATAAAAGCAATTGAGATGCACAAACAGGGAATTCCACGAAGGCGGATTGCTGAAGAACTTGGTGTTAGTCATGATTCTGTTAAAACATGGATATCTTTATATAAGAGCGGACAGAAGGACTTACTGGATGATACAAGGAAAAAAGAACCTACAGCAAGGCTGTAAAACTTGAAGCTGTTTCGGCTCATTTAGAAGAGGGACGTACTATGGTAGATGTTACCTCATCTTTTAACATTTCAAGTCCCTCTCTTTTAAGACGATGGTGTAAGGAATTTATCGAACAAGGGGATATTTCTAGTTCAAAACAAGACTGTCCAGATAAGAAATTGGAAGTTACAAATAGCATAGAAAAGATTAAAGAGCTGGAAATGCAGGTCGATGTATTAAAAAAGCCTTAGAGCTGCAAAGGTGGTGATAGAAAGAAATATTAAATACAGAATCATTTTTGAATTTTCAACAAAACATTCTGTCTGTGTAATGTGTAGATTTTTGTCCGTATCTCGTTCGACATACTACAGTTGGCTAAAGCGGCGTGGAATGGAAGATAAAGACGGTCCTCTCATAGAAGCAATAAGAACGGGACAGAATATCAACAAAAACACTTATGGGTACAGGCGAATGACTCTGTGGCTCAACAACTTCATTGGCATTCATGTAAACAATAAGAGGGAAGGCGTGTTATGAAAAAAGCGGGACTTCAAGCGGAAATAAGAAAAAGAAAAAGTTTAAAGTGATGTCAGGAAATATCCACAGCTATGAGAATATCCTGAACAGAGAATTTCGTTCCGACAGACCAAACCAGAAACTGGTTACTGATATCACATATATACGAACAAAAAGGGTAATATATTCCTCTCCATGATAAAAGATCTCTTTGATAATTCCATACAGGGATATCAAATCAGTCGTAATAATAATATTAAGTTAGTAAGCGATACATTGAAGAAAGCATTTGAAAATAATAATAAGGTGGTCGCTGATGGACCAATCCTCCACAGCGACCAGGGGTTTCAATATACAAGCCATGCATATTTCAACCTGACACAAAGATACGGACTCAAGGTCTCGATGTCAAGGAAAGGAAATTGTTTGGATAATGCCTGTGCAGAAAACTTCTTTAGTCACATTAAATCAGAACTCGTCAACCGAGTAAAATGGGAGAACTACGAGGAGGCCAAAGATGCTATAGACGAATATATAAGGTATTATAATAACGACAGGATACAGATAAAATTGAAAAAGGCTCCGATGCAATATCGAAGTCTCTTTATTGAATAAATTTTTGATACCCTTGGGAGCTTTTATAGCGTTGTCCGGTTTGCGGGACTCTGTTCACCCGAGGGGGCTGGCTCGGCGGTGTTTTTCCGCCGAGACTGGAGGAGTTTTGACCTTGGGTTTTGTTTTAATTCAGACCAGAAAAACAAAACCCAAAGTCAACCCTCCTCCACCGGCTTCGCCGGAGCCCCCTCGGAGAGGGAGCCAAAGGTCTTAGATAAATCGGCGTTTATACGCAGTGAACCAAAACGCCGGTTTTGCGTTTTGTGTGAATCGCGTAGTTTGTTCACCAGACGTGCCGGATGCTAAATAACTTTGGGGTCTGCGCCCGGAGCCGTATATTAATACGGCGATTGCAAGGCAATGTTCCCCGCCATTGGCGGGGAACTCTTTCAAATTATCCATATTGCCGCAGCATGCGGGTGCGTTTGCCGCAGGACCGCAGACCCCGAAGTTATGACGCAGACGGTGCGTATAAACGCCGATTTACGCCGATTTACCGGGCGGTAGCCATAAGAAGCTTGATCCTGTTCAACTGGTTCGTCGTACTGACGCTCGCGTCATAGTCGAGCGGCAGGATGTTCGCTCCTTTGAAGCGGCGCTTAAGCTCCTTGATGACGCCCTTGCCGGTGATGTGATTGGGCAGGCAGGCGAAGGGCTGGACGCAAAGAACGTTGTTGACCCCTCCCTCGATCAGCGCCATCATCTCCGCGGTGAGCAGCCAGCCCTCTCCGGCCTGGTTCGCCTGCGATACGACGGTGCCGCCGAGCTTCGCCAGCTCCTCTATGTTGTGGAGTTCTCCGAAGCGCGTGCCCCTCAGAGCCTCGGCGATCGGAGCCTTTATCTTGTCCAGCACCCACATTCCGGCCTCGCCGACGGCGCGCGGCCATAAGCCTCCCGCGAGGTGCCTGTTGGCATAGACAGGGTCAAAGAGACAGTAGGAGAGGAAGTTGCCCATATCCGGCACCACGGCCTCGCCGCCCTCATCCTCTATCAGCTCGATGAGGCGTTCGTTGGCGTTGGCGTGATATTTGACGAGGATCTCGCCCGTAATGCCGACGCGTGGACGCTTGACGTTCTCTATCGGCAGCGCGGCGAAGTCGCGCGTCATCTCCCTGACGTCCCTTTTAAAGCGGAACCAGCTTCCCCCGCGGATATTCTCCTTTATGCGCTCCACCCATATATCATGGAGCCTCGCGCTCGCGCCCTTCTCGGTTTCGTAGGGGCGCGTGCGCAGCAGCAGCCGCATCAGCAGATCGCCGTAGAAGAGTCCGAGCATAGCGCGCCAGCCGATGCGCGTCGGAAGTTCGAACCTTTCTGCCTCTCCCTCTTTCTGGCGGTTGAGCGCCACCACGCGCACCTGCGGAAAACCGGCGGAATCCAGAGCTCCCCGCAGGAGATGTATATAGTTGCTCGCGCGGCAGGCGCCGCCGGTCTGGGCGTAGAGGCAGTCCGTCCTCTCCGGGTCGTAGAGGCCGCTTTTCAGCGCTTCGATGAACTGGCCGACGACCATCATCGCGGGATAGCAGACGTCGTTGTTGACGTAACGCAGCCCAAGCTCCACCGTCTCGCGCGTTCCCTCCGGCAGGACCTTGAAGTTTGTGCCGCTGCCCTCGAAGGCCGTTTCCAGGAACTGAAAATGAAAGGGCGAAAGCGGCGGGCAGAGCAGGGTCCTTCCCTCGTGATGGACGGCGGGACGCGGTTTTTTCACGGAAGATTCAGTATATGCCCCCTCGTCGCTGCGTTCGGTCTTCATCGCCGCGAGCAGCGAGCGTATCCTGATCTTGACCGCGCCGTTGTTTTTTCCCTCGTCGATCTTTATCAGCGTGTGGAGCTTGCCGTGGCGCGTAAGGATCTCCGCCGTCTGCTCCGCGCTGATGGCGTCCAGTCCGCAGCCGAAGGAGTTGAACTGTACCAGCTCCACATTTTTGAAGCCCGGGTGTCTCGCCGTCACCATCGCCGCGCGGTAGAGGCGGGAGTGGTATACCCACTGGTCGACGGCCCCCACCTCGTCGCGTTCATCAAGCTCGCCGGCGAGGCCGCAGACGGAGTCTTCTGTGAATAACGTCACGCCGTAGCTGTTTATCAGCTCGGGGATGCCGTGATTGACCTCAGGCGAAAGGTGGTATGGATGTCCCGCAAGCACGATGCCGATCCCGCCGTGTTCGTTGAGGTAGGCGAGCGCCTCCCTGCCGAATTTCGTCACGTCGGACTTATAGGCGGCGCGCGCCGCCTCTGCCAGCCTGGCGGCGCGGCGCAGCTCGCCCCTGGCGACGCCGAAAGCGGCAAGCGCGCCGGCGAGCGTCTTTACCAGCGCCTCCTCGTTTTCGATGGCGAGCGCGGGCTGGATGAAATTCACGCCTTCGTCGTGCAGGCGGTCGATGTTGAGCCTCGCGACGTCGGGATAACCGGTGACGACGGGGCAGTTGTAGTCGTTCTGCGCCTCGGAGAACTCACTTTTCTCATGGAGGATGAGCGGATAGAAGATATTCTTCACGCCGCGCTCCAGCAGGTCCGTTATATGGCGGTGTACAAGCTTCGCGGGGTAGCAGACCGTCTGCGAGGGGATCGTCTCTATGCCGAGGTTTTCGTCGGGAGCCTTCGCGGAGAGTTCCACGCGGAAGCCGAGCTCAGTAAAGAGCGTGAACCAGAATGGGTAATTCTCGTAAATGTTGAGCACGCGCGGGATGCCGATAACGCCGCGCGGCGCTTCCTCGGCCGGCAGCGGCCGGTAGTGGTCGAAGAGCCTCTTATACTTCTTCTCAAAGAGGTTCGGCGGCAGCGGTCCCCGCTCTTCGGCGGAGCCGCCGCGCTCGCAGCGGTTGCCAGAGACGTACTTCCGCCCGTCGGGAAAGCGCGTCAGTGTCAGCAGGCATTTGTTGCCGCAGCCGCCGCAGTTCTGCGTGGACACTGTCGTTTTGAAGCCGTTCAGCGCCTCCGCGTCAAGCAGCGAGCTCTTTTCTCCCCGCCTCTCTCTGGCGATCAGCGCCGCTCCGAAGGCTCCCATCAGCTCCGAGATGTCGGGGCGCACCACTTCGCGTCCCGTGACGATCTCAAAGGCGCGCAGCAGCGCGTCGTTCCTGAAGGTCCCTCCCTGCACGACGATGCGGCTGCCGAGTTCCGCGGGGTCCTTTATCTTCAGCACCTTATAAAGCGCGTTTTTGACGACGGAATAGACGAGCCCGGCGGAGATGTCCCGTACCGGAGCCCCTTCTTTCTGCGCCTGGCGCACGCGGGAATTCATGAACACCGTGCAGCGGGAACCGAGGTCGACGGGGGAGGCCGATTCCTCGGCGGCGCGGGCGAATTCCGCCATCTCCATATTCAGCGACTTCGCGAAGCTCTGAAGGAAAGAGCCGCAGCCGGAGGAGCAGGCTTCGTTAAGGAAGACTCCGCTGATTATGCCGTCCTTGATGCGCAGGCATTTCATATCCTGCCCGCCGATGTCGATCACGAAGTCGGCTCCGGGTAGGACGAAGCCGGCGGCTTTCGCGTGCGCCACTGTTTCCACTTCGCCGGTATCCACGCCGAAGGCGGCTTTTATCAGTTTTTCGCCGTACCCCGTCACGCCGCTGCCCGCGATCCTGATTCCCTCCGGCATCAGCGAATAGAGTTCCGACAGCGTTTCCCGCACCGTCTGGAGGGGGTCGCCGACGCCGGTCAGCCTGTACCGCGAAAACAGCAGTTCTCCTTCGCTGCCGATGAGGACCATCTTCGTCGTTGTGGAGCCGACATCTATCCCGAGGAATGCCTCGCCCTGATAATCACGCATCTCGACGCGCCTGGCGCGGCAGGCCGAATGCCTTTCACGGAAGGAGTCGAGTTCTCCCCTGTTCATAAAGAGCGGGCGCAGTTTCGAGCCCCGCTCTTCGCGATGAGAGATGAAGAAATCCTCCGCGCGCCTTTGCAGCACGGAGGCATCCACCGCGCCCTGCATCTTGGCGCTGATCGCCGCGCCCATAGCCACGAAAAGGTGCGGGTTCTGCGGAAAGATGCACTGCTCCAGCGGCAGGCGCAGCGTCTCCGTGAAACGGTTTCTCAGCTCCGAGAGGAAATAGAGCGGCCCGCCGAGAAAGGCGACCCGCCCCGCGATCCTCCTGCCGCAGGCGAGGCCGCTTATCGTCTGGTTTACGATAGCCTGAAATATCGAGGCCGCGACGTCCTCGCGCGAGGCGCCGTCGTTCAGCAGCGCCTGCACGTCCGTTTTGGCGAAGACGCCGCAGCGCGAGGCGACCGGATAGATCGTCTTATGCCCCTTGGCGAGTTCGTTGAGCCCCGCGGCGTCCGTGCCGAAGAGGGAGGCCATCTGGTCGAGGAAGGCCCCGGTGCCTCCGGCGCAGGTCTCGTTCATGCGCTGCTCGGCTCCCGCTTCGTCAAAAAATGTTATCTTTGAATCCTCGCCGCCAAGCTCTATGCAGACGTCGACGCCCGAAAGAAAACGCGTGATGCTCGCCGTACAGGCGATCTGTTCCTGTGTAAAGGGCACGTCCATGCCCCGCGCGATCTCCAGAGCGCCAGAACCCGCCATCGCAAGCGTGAGCTTCGCCTCGGAGAAACTTTCCCTTATATCGCTGACAAGTCTCTCCACCGCCGTTCGTATATCGGCAAAGTGCCTGCTGTAGCGGTAAAATACGATTTTGTCATATTTATCAAGGACGACAGCCTTTGCCGTAGTTGAGCCTATGTCGAGTCCCGCGTGAAGAAGTTCCATCGCTGTTCCCCCCTGATCGTTGTAGATAAAGATGCCGCGGCGGCGAACCGCCCTCCGGCGGCCGCAGCTTTTTGATAACACGGCCCTCCGCGCCCCCGCGGGCGCGGCTCAATAAAAAAGACTCAGGTATTTAGATAAAAGGGGGATAGAGGCTATTTCCTTGCGACCATATCGGAAGAAGGCTGTGATTCCTGTTCGTCGCCGATAAATACATCCCAGAGGGCCCGGCTGCTCGTGCGTTCGGCAGCAAGGTTGAGCCCTTCGGAAAAGGCTTCGGAGAGGGTCCTGGGCACGGGGTCCGTTTTGACGGAGAGCGGAGCGAAACGCGTCTCCGCCGTGCGCGGAGAGAGCGTTGTGGAAGAGATGCTCTTCATCGCCTCCATCACGTAGATGCTGCCCGGGTCCTGGAGGCTGGAGACCGACGGTCCCTCATAGGCGAGCAGTAAAAACGTCTGTACAATGATGTAGAAGGCCGTCACCGTCATGGCGCAGAAATACTTCTTATGCAAACCGCAAACATATCCCATGAGACCGCCTCCTTTACTCCTAATAGAGTATCATATTTTAATAAAAATGGCATATTCCTATTTATAATAAAGATATCTTCTCCGCAATATCGGTAAAGTACGCAACTTTGCGAGGTCCTTGTGAAGCTGGTTTTCCCGCCGCGCGGCCGCGCGCTGAAGGCGGCGTTCGCCGTCCCGCGGGAGGGAGCGGGAAACGGCAGTCGGATAAAGGTCAAAAAATTTTCCTATTTTGTCTTGTCTTGCAATATACTTATGAAGTATTATATTCATTTGAATAACGGAATTATTTTTTCCGAAGGGCGAGACGCGGTTTTTATCTCCGCGCGGGCGAGCCCTGTTCGTCAATCAAAAACTTACCGGGAGGCGGTTGGGATGGAAGCAGTCAAGGCGCCGCGTGGAACAAGAGACATACTTGGGGACGAGTCTTGGAAATGGGCCTATGTAACGCAGATATGCCGCAATGTTGCGGATGATTATGGATATAGAGAGGTACATCTTCCGATCTTCGAGCATACAGAGCTCTTCTGCCGCGGAGTCGGCGAGACGACGGACGTCGTCGAGAAGGAGATGTACACCTTCACGGATAAGGGCGGACGCAGCATCACCCTGCGCCCCGAACTGACCGCTTCGATGGTGCGCTCATACCTTGAAAATGAGATGAATAAGGGCACGCAGCCCGCGAAGCTCTGGAGCATCGGCCCGATGTTCCGCTACGAGCGCCCGCAGAAGGGGCGCTACCGTCAGTTCGTACAGCTCGACATCGAGGCGCTCGGCGCGCAGGACGCCTTTGTTGACCTGGAAGTGATCGACTTCTCGATGGAGCTCTACCGCCGGCTCGGCCTCTCGAATCTGCAGGTGGTGCTGAACTCGGTCGGCTGCCCTAAGTGCCGCCCCGTCTACCGCAAGGCGCTGCAGGATTATCTGCGCGGACGTTATGACGAACTCTGCGACACCTGCAAGAGCCGCTTCGACCGCAACCCGCTGCGTATCCTCGACTGCAAGAGCCCGATCTGCAAGGAGATCACGGAGGGCGCTCCTTCGGTGATGGACCACCTCTGCGACGAGTGCAAGGATCATTTTGAACAGCTTCGGCGCGGCCTCGACAAGATCGGCGCGGTGGTGAAGCACGACAAGCGCCTCGTGCGCGGCCTTGATTATTATACAAAGACGGCCTATGAGATACTCTCCGGCGACCTGGGGTCGCAGAACGCCGTCTGCGGCGGCGGCCGTTACGACAACCTAGCCGAAGCGATCGGCGGCCCGCATGTGCCGGGCGTCGGCTTCGCCTCGGGAATCGAGCGCGTCATCCTCACGATGGAGGCGCAGGGCTGCGGCTTCGGACGGAAACCTGAGAACAAGGTCTACGTCGTCGCCGCCGAACCGGACGCGCGCCTTGAGGCGATGGACCTGATGCGCACGCTGCGCATGAACCGCATCTCGGCCGATATGGATTATATGGCCAGGGCGATGAAGGGGCAGATGAAGACGGCGGGAAATTCGGCGGAATACGCCTGCATCCTCGGCATGAGCGAGATCGAGAAG
Source organism: Cloacibacillus evryensis DSM 19522 (assembly GCF_000585335.1). NCBI lineage: Bacteria > Thermotogati > Synergistota > Synergistia > Synergistales > Synergistaceae > Cloacibacillus > Cloacibacillus evryensis. The sequence continues at coordinate 2,568,550 of NZ_KK073872.1, read as the reverse complement.
GGCGTCGTGACCGTGAAGAACCTCAAAGAGGGCGTGCAGGAAGAGCTGACGGTCGAGCAGGTCATAAACAAATTAAAGTAGTCAAACGTATATTTCAGAATAAAGAGGGATAACCGATGGACCGACATTATGACGCCTCGTGGCAGAGGACCATGTACTGTGGTGCTCCGCGCCTTGAGGACGCAGGAAAAAAGACTGTACTTAACGGATGGCTCAGGTGCCGCCGCGACCTTGGCGGGATCATTTTTATCGAGCTGTGGGACAAGACCGGCGTAACGCAGGTGGTATTCAACCCCGAACTGAACGCCGAGGCGCACGGGCGCGCTGGGGCCCTGCGCAGCGAGTACGTGCTCGCGGTAAAGGGCATGCTGCGCCGCCGCCCCGAGGGCACGGAGAATCCCGATCTCGCGACGGGCGCCGTCGAGCTCCTTGTAGACGACTTCATCGTCCTCGCGCCGGCGAAGCTGATACCCTTTGAGCTGGACAACGCCGACAGCGTCAACGAAGACCTGCGCATGAAGTACCGTTATCTCGACCTGCGCCGCGAGTCGATGCAGGCCAACCTCAGGACGCGTCACGATGTGACGCGCTATACGCGCAACTATTTCGGCGACAACGGCTTTATCGAGGTCGAGACGCCGATGCTCACGAAATCGACGCCAGAGGGCGCGCGCGACTATCTTGTGCCGAGCCGCGTCAACCCCGGCAAATTTTACGCTCTGCCGCAGTCGCCGCAGCTCTTTAAACAGCTGCTGATGGTCAGCGGCTGTGACCGCTATATGCAGATAGTCAAGTGCTTCCGCGACGAGGACCTGCGCGCCGACCGGCAGCCGGAGTTCACGCAGATCGACCTCGAGATGAGCTTCATCACCGAAGAGGATATCATGACGCTCGTTGAGAACTACCTCGCGGGGCTCTTCAAAGAGATCATGGGCGTGGATGTCGAAACGCCCTTCCTGCGCATGACGTGGGACGAGGCGATGAACAAATACGGCATCGACAAGCCTGACCTGCGCATCCAGATGGAGATGGCTGCCCTTGAAGAGGTATTCGCCGGCGGCGAAAATCCCTTCGCGGCGCTGGTCGAAAAGGGCGGCACGATCAAGGGGCTGCGTCTGCCCGGCGGCGCGTCGCTGTCGCGCAAGGAGCTTTCGGACCTTGAGGGCCGCGCAAAGGCGCTGGGCGCGAAGGGCATGGCGAACTTCCAGGTCAAAGAGGGCGAGCTCAAGGGACCGCTCGTGAAGTTCCTCGACGAGGGACGCATCGCGAAGCTCAAAGAGCTTTCCGGCATTGAAAACGGCGACGCGCTCTTTATCATGGCCGACGGAAACTGGCGTCGGGCCTGCGAGATATTGGGGCAGATCCGCCTTGAGCTCGGACGCGAGCGCGGCCTGGTTGAAGAGAGCTTCCGCTTCCTCTGGGTGACTGAATTCCCGCTCTTTGAGTGGGACGAGGAGACGGGGCGCTACACCGCCGTCCATCATCCCTTTACCGCGCCGATGAACGAGGATATGGAATACCTGCTCAGCGAACCGGGCAAAGTGCGTTCGCGCGCCTACGACGTCGTCCTCAACGGCACGGAGCTCGGCGGCGGCTCGATAAGGATACACAACCCCGAAATGCAGCAGAAGGCATTCCAGGCGCTCAACTTCACGCCCGAGGCGGCTAAGGAGCGTTTCGGCTTCCTGCTCGAGGGCTTGAGCTACGGCACGCCGCCGCACGGCGGACTGGCGATCGGCCTTGACCGCCTTGTGATGCTGATGACGGGAAGCAAGTCGATCCGCGACGTCATGGCCTTCCCGAAGAACCAGAAGGCCCAGTGCCCGATGACGGACGCCCCCTCCGAGGTCGAGACAAAACAGCTCGACGAACTCTCGATCAAGACGGTCGCGCCGCTCGTGTAAAATCAAGATATAGAAGAAAATGGCGGACGCCGCATCAACGCGGCGTCCGCTTATTGTTGAGGCAAAAATACCGCCTCCCTGCAGCGGGGGCTGCTCAATGTTTCCATCAAAAAATCGGCGCGTTCGCCTTGATCCCGAGGATATTTCTATCGGAACCGTCGTTCTTCATACATTGGTTAAAACAGCCCCGGATAATCGCGCCTGCCGTCAAGTATCCGATGAATGAATACTGTGTCCTTCTCCGCTTTGTAAAATATAAGATATTTTCCGATCGAAAGATAGCGAAAGCCCATCGCGGAGATTTTTTCGTCAGGTATTTTCGGTCCCCTATAAGGAAGAGTTGAAAGTTCTTTGGCGCGTGTGATGATCAGCGCGTGCAGCTCCTTGGCTGCCTCTTTATTCTCTGTCGCTATATAGATGGTTATTTCCTCTAAGTCAGACAGTGCGGCCTCCAGGAAGCGTACCTCGAAGCTACCCATCGATCAGCTCTTTTAAACGCTTGCTTACTTCATCAACGGAATAGCTCCTGCATCCGGCAAGTCGTTCTGCCTCACTGCGCAGCAGCTTATCCCGCAGATCGAGCATTGCCTCACGCTTTGTGTAATGCTCAATGCTCATCACCACGAGGTCTCCCTCGCCGTTTTTGGTTAGAAAGACCGGAGAGTCCTCTTTTTTGCAGAGCTCGGCGATCTCATTGTATTCGTTGCGCAGAGCGGTAGATGGTTTTATAAACATTCTATCATCTCCCTATCATAATTATATTAATATTATATACTAAAAAATTGTCATGTGGCGCGGCAGCCAAATTCAGTAAAGGACGCATCACGCTAAAGGCCCTATCGGCAAATATACCATATTTGTTTTTTACTGATATATATTATAATAGTTAAATAAGAGCGGTTAAAAATAAATTTAGTGCATGGAGGTATAAGTAATGCCAAAACTTCGTTATCTTGGACACAGCGCATTCTGCATCGAGGGCACGGGACTTAAGGGGCTCATCGATCCTTTTCTTACAGGCAACCCCAAAGCGGCGGCGAAGGCTGCCGATTTTACCGATATCAACGCGATATTCCTCACCCACACCCACGGGGACCATCTCGGCGACACGGTCGAGATAGCCCTGCGGACCGGCGCGACGGTCTATACCTGCAACGAGACGGCGGCCTGGCTATCAGCTAAGGGCGTAAAGACCGAGGGGATGCACATCGGAGGACGCGCCCGGTTCCCCTTCGGCAAGGTCAAACTCACTCCCGCGTGGCATGGCGACCCCATCATCGAGGATGGACAGGTTCGCTACGGCGGCATCGCGTGCGGCTTTGTCATTGAAGTGGACGGAAAAAAGGTCTACCATTCGGGAGACACTGGGCTGACGATGGAAATGAAGCTGCTTGAGGCGGAAAAGATCGATGTCGCCTGCCTGCCGATCGGCGGCTATTTCACGATGGATATTGACGACGCGGCGCGCGCCGTCGATTTTATCCATCCGATCAAGGCGGTCCCGATGCATTATGACACCTTCCCGAAGATACAGGCCGACCCCGAAGCCTTTGCGATGGCTGTCGCCGAGGCCGATCTGCTCGGAACGGAGATCGTGATACTGTCTCCCGGCCAGATGCTGGAGTTTTAAGGAGGCCTGTCGATGAAAAATTTTTATGAACTTGCGCAAAGCCGCCAGAGTTGCCGAAGCTTCAAAGACAAGGCGGTCGACGGCGAGTTGCTAGTGCGCTGCGTGAAGGCGGCCTCGCTCGCGCCTTCGGCCTGCAACAGCCAGCCATGGAAGTTCGTCGTCGTCACGAACGATGACAAGAAGAGAGAGCTTTCAAAGCTGACGCAGGAGATCGGCCTCAATAAGTGGACTGAGTCGGCCCCGGCCTTCATCGTCGTCGTCGAGGAGGCGGAGCCGATATTGATGCCTCGCGTCGTCGAACATTATGGGACGAAGCGTTTCTCCGAGGGCGACGTCGGCATGGCGACGGCCTTCCTTCTTCTCGAAGCGACGGAACAGGGACTCGGTTGCTGCATAATCGGCACCTACAGCGACGCCGAGGTCAAGGCGCTCTTCGGATTGCCCGCGGGCGACACGGTGCGCGCGATCGTGGCGGTCGGATATCCGGCGGATGAGACGCCGCGCCCGAAGAGCCGCAAAGACGTGAGCGAGATCACGACGCTGGTCGGTTGACAGAGTACGGCGGTCCGCACGAGTACAATGTTTGAACCGGGGAGGGGAGTTTTCCCCTCTCTTTTTTGTTTGCCCTCAAAACTGCCGGCTAAGCCGGTGATTTTGACCGGGCCGCGCGAAGGTGTAATATCCTTCAAGAAAGGCGGTACAAAGCGTGATAGTATGACAGGCGCGGGGAGGTATGCGGATCATGACAGCCGAAAGGGAAGAGCGCCTCGTCTATTACGACGGCGATCTTGAGATAGAAGCGTATAGGCTCAGCGGGGTGGTACAGAAATTCCCGAATCACTTTCACGACTGTTACGTCATCGGGGTGATGATGGGAGGCCGGCGGCGCCTCTGGTGCCGGGGGGCCGAATATGAGCTGGCGGCGGGAGATATCGTTCTCTTCAATCCGCGCGACAACCATTACTGTTCGCCGATAGACGAAGAACCTTTGGATTACCGCGCCGTGAATATAACGCCGGAGGTAATGTCCGGGCTCCTGCGCGAGACGGCGGCCGGCACGGAAAAGCTGTGCTTTGCGAAAAACGTGCTCTTTCGGAGCGATATCGCCCAGCCGTTGGCATCGCTTTACGACGCCGTAGCGGCCCGCTCTCCGAGGATGGAGCGTGAAGAGGCTCTCTTTTTACTGCTTGAGCAGCTCGTTGAGGAATGTACCGTGATCAAGCGTGAGCGAAGCGGCGGCGATGAACGGGTGAGGCTGGCCTGCGGTTATATGGAAGAGCATTTCGCGGAGAATATCGCGCTTGAAGAGCTCACGGCGCTGACTGGGTATGGCAAATCCTACCTTATACGCTCGTTTACAAAAGAAACAGGGCTTTCCCCATATCGTTACCTGCAAACAGTGCGGCTCGGCATGTCCAAAAAATTTCTTGAGCGGGGCGTGCCGCCGATAGAGTCTGCGGCTATGGCCGGTTTCGCCGATCAGAGCCACTTCACCAATTTTTTTAAAGAGTTTACCGGGGTGACGCCCAAGCAGTATCAGCGGATATTTGACGTCGACGCCGCCTCGTCAAAAAGAGAGGTATGATCGAACTATGGCAATGGAGATCCTGAACGAAAAATGTGTGATGGTGATAGACGAGGAGCTGCCCTTGGGGCTGATAGCGAACACGGCGGGGATCATCGGCATCACTCTGGGAAAACACCGGCCGGAGGCTGTCGGCGGCGACGTGTTTGACAAGAGCGGGCGGACACACCGCGGCGTCATCGAGTTCCCCGTGCCGATACTGCGGGCGGGCAAAGAAAAGCTCCGCGCGATAAGGACGCGGCTCTATGAGCCCGAATTTTCCGAACTGCTGACGGTGGACTTCTCCGATGTCGCCCAGAGCTGCAAGAATTACGGCGAGTATATAGAAAGATCCGCGTCCGTGGAAGAGCGCGAACTCAGCTATCTGGGGATCGGCATATGCGGCGCGAGAAAACTTGTCAACAAACTGACCGGAGACCTCCCTCTTTTAAGATAACGCCGCCGGGCAAAAATACCGCGATCTTTTCAGCCCCGAAACGGCGTCCGTTCGCGCGCTTGCTCCGGCTTTCCGTCTTTTAGCCTTTCTTATCATAGTTGCTGGTGCTACAATAATATTGTAAAATAATAACTATTATGATTAAGAAGGGCTGCATGAGAAAACCGGTAATAAAAATTTTATTATTTTCGTTAATATTCCTTGCCGCGGCGGCGGCTTTTGCGCTGCACGGCGCCGGAGTCATGGGCGATAATAGAAAAAATAATGCAGAGGAGGCGCGGATGGCGATGGCTGACGATCCGACATATGCCAAAAAAGAGGGCGAAGATGTCATTTACCTTGCCGGCGGTTGTTTCTGGGGGCTGGAGAAATATATGGAGGGCATCCCCGGGGTGCTTGACGCCGTATCCGGCTACGCGAACGGCAAAATAGGCGAGCGGGTGAGCTACGAACAGGTTTGCGCCGGCGGCACCGGCTATAAAGAGACGGTGCGCGTCGTCTATGACCCAAAGCGGGTGTCGCTTGAGACGTTGCTCTTCGCCTTCTTCAAGATCATCGACCCAGGTGTTGAGAACCGCCAGGGGAACGACGTCGGCACACAATATCAGACGGGGATATTCTATGCCGATGCCGCCTCCGAAGCCGTCGTCAGGCGTGTCGCCGCCATTGAAAAGGGCCGCGCCGAGGACGGTTTCCATGTGCTCATCGAGCCGCTGGCGGTTTTTCATGAGGCCGAGGAATACCATCAGGACTATCTTACAAAACATCCAAACGGTTACTGCCACATATCACGGGAAGAGATGGATGAGGCGAAAAAGATAAAGGTCGACGCGGGGCTCTATCGGAAATCCGCCGCGGACGAATTGAAGAAAAGGCTGACGGAGCGGCAGTTTGCGGTCACGCAGAGAAACGCCACCGAGCCTCCCTTCGACAACGAATACTACGACAACGAAGAACGCGGCATCTACGTCGATGTCGTCACGGGCGAACCCCTATTCTCTTCTAAAGACAAATACGCCAGCTCCTGCGGCTGGCCGGCCTTCACGAAGGGCATCGACGACGGCGCGATGGTCCGCAAAGAGGACGCCTCCTACGGGATGCGCCGCACCGAAGTGCGCAGCCGCGCCGGGGATTCGCACCTCGGCCACGTCTTTACCGGCGACCGCGAATCGCCGAACGGCGTGCGCTACTGCATCAACAGCGCCGCGCTGCGCTTCATCCCCTATGAGGAGATGGACAAAGAGGGGTACGGAGAATTTAAAAAGTACGTGGAATAGATAAAGGCAAGCTTTAATTCCATTAGATAAAAATACTAAACGGGCCTCCGTCTTTTATATGCAAAGGGGAGGCCTGTTTTGCGCGTTATCCTTCGGCGTATGCGGAAAAAGATATCTAAGCTCTTTTTTCCTTCGCCACGGGGCATGTTATGGGAACGAAACCGTCTATCTCGGTGGTAACGGTATCCCCGTCGGAGACGATCGCGCCTTTGGGCGTCCCTGTCGAGATCACGTCGCCCGGCATCCACTTCATGATTTCAGAATGGAATGAAACGAGGTAATCCGGCGTGAACATCATGTTGCCAACATAATCCTCCGCTTCAAGCCTGCCGTTATGGATCGTTCTGACCTTGAGCTTCATGACATCGTCGATTTCATCAGGCGTTATAAGCACGGGGCCGAAGGCGAAATGAGAATCATAGCTTTTTGAGATACAGAGCTTGCGCAGGCCTTTATGGAATACGTCGATCACAGTGGATTCTATTGATGTGGTAAATCCGGCGACGTAATCCAGCCAGTTCTCTTTTTCTATATTTTTGCCCTCTTTGCCGATAACTACGACAAGCTCGGCCTCTCCGTCTACCTCTTTCGCATAATCGCCGGCTCCGTCCACCTCTTTCGGGAGGAAGGGAATGATGATTTTTTCTCCCGTTCCGATTATTGACGTCGGCGGCTTGTAAAAACTGCCGGGAAGGTCTGTCGCCGCGGTATCGTTGATCGTGGCCGCCTCCGCCTGATAATTGAGTCCGATACAGAATATTTTGCCCGGATTGCGATATAATGGCCCGTATTCGACCCTGTCGAAAGGAACCGTTATCTCTGCCGCTTTTTCCAATTCTTCTCTTCCGCCGGATAGGTACCACTCATTGATCCTCGGTATCTCCCCATTGCAGATCATCGAAAAAAGATCCGTGCTCCAATATGTTTTTTGAGTCTCATTGATAGACTTGACGGGGACGGCGCCGTTTTTCGTCAGAACGGCGGCTGTCTCTCCCACCGCGATATCGCCGGCGTAAGTTTTAATGGTTGCGAACCTCATGATTTATCAGCCTTTCTCGAACAGGATGAGCTTTTGATTTACAAACGCATACTACCTTTTGCCGTTGGCGCCGTCAAAGACCTAAAATTTAATATTATCATTATCAAATTGTAATGAGGGCATGAGATACCGCCTGTGATAGAATCATCAATAGACGCTGGAATATTTATCTGGAAAGGGGATTTATTATGGCGATCGTCAATAAGAACCCTGAATACTTTCTAACGATTGCTAAGGAGGGCAATATATCTAAGGCAGCCGAGATATTGTATGTCTCGCAGTCATATTTGAGCCAGTATATTTCCAAGCTTGAGAGCTCCTTTGACGTCAAGTTATTTGACCGCTCGAAGGTGCCGATAGAATTGACCGAGGCTGGAAGGATATATTACAACTACCTTCAGGCCAGCAACCAGCTGTATTCTAAGCTTACCTCTGATTTTGACGCCTTGAACCGCGAGCGGGCAAATACGCTTAATCTCGGCATTCCTCCGTGGCGCGGGGCGACGATGCTGCCGGAGATACTCCCCATCTTTGCGGCGAAAAATAAAAACGTTCAGATCAACCTCCATGAATACTCCGCGCGTCAGCTCTATGACCTCATAGAAAAAAATATCGTCGAAGTGGCGATAATGAACGTTTCCCTGGATGAGCACGACATAGTGAGCACAGAACTCTTAAAGTACGAAAAAATATTGCTTATTGCGAATAAAAATAACCTGTGGGCGAAAAGGCTGAGAGAGACAGAGGCACGAAATGAAAGAGTAGATATAAACGTTCTCTCCGACGAATGCTTCATCCTCATGAAAGAGGGGATGGCGTGTGCGGAATGGATATATAAATATCTGGAAAAGATACATTTTTCTCCCGCAAGGCGCATCATTACGTCAAGCAAAGCGACGGCGTGCAATCTGGTGGCGCAGGATATGGGTTTTTCCTTCATGCCTGACGGAGGTCTTAACTGGTCCGCCGGCACTAAAAATTTGGAATGCTTCGACCTCCGGACGGATGATCTCATCGCTCCGCTCGCGGCCGTATATAAAAAGGACGCCTACCTCTCCAGCGTGGCCCGTAAATTCATCGACATTGTAAAAGAATATTACGCAAACGAGGTCATGATATAATAACCCGCTAATACCTTGTATAAAAAACACGTCTTTGACTGTGATAAATGTGGTGTATTACAATTTCATCTTAGAAAATTAAGTTTTTATAATGTTTTTTAGAAAGGAATGGTGAGAATGGCTAAGTATAAGGTGTTCGTAACGGATACTTTGTGGCCTGACCTTGAAATTGAAAGAAAGATACTTGCCGAAGCCGACGCGGAAATATTTCTCGCCGCCGGCGGTACTCCGAAAGAGATCTGCATGGAGGGAATGGACTGCGACGCCGTTATCGTAAATCAGAATCCGATGACGCGGGAAAACCTTGCCATACTTGAAAAATGTAAAATCCTTGTCCGGCTCGGCGTCGGCGTCAATGAAGTGGACGTCGCGGCGGCCACGGATCAGGGGATCATCGTCTGCAATGTACCCGACTACTGTCAGAGCGAAACCGCTGACCATACGATGGCGCTCGTTCTTGGCATTTCGAGAAAGATGCACATATTGTCAAATCAGACGAAAAACGGCGGCTGGGACTCATCCGTCGCCTCGAACGTGCCGCGCAACTACGGCAAAATATTCGCGATACTGGGCTGCGGCAACACGGGGCGCATGGTCGCGGAGAGGGCCCAGGCCTTTGGCATGAGAGTCATCGCCCATGATCCGTATATCCCGGATTCGATCTTCAAGTCGAACGACATTAAAAAATACGACAGCGTGGAAGAGCTTCTCCGCGCAGCGGATTTTGTTTCACTTCACCTGCCGCTCACGCCAAACACCGAGGAAATAATCAACGCGAAGACTCTCGCGTATATGAAGCCTACCGCCTACCTCATAAACATTTCACGCGGCGGATTGATAAACGAGGATGATCTTTACGACGCACTGATCAATGAGCGCATCGCGGGAGCGGGGCTTGACGTGCTCTGTAAAGAGCCCCCGGTCGGCATCAACAAACTGGCGGCCCTGCAAAATGTGATCGTGACCCCCCGCGCCGCGTGGATATCAGAAGAGGCGCTGCCTGAACTGCGCACCAAGTCGGCGCAGGAGATCGCGCTGTTCTTCAAAGGTCAAACGCCGTGCTACGTCGTCAATAAAACGCTTCTGGCGGAGTAAAAAAACGGCATGGAAGGCGCGGCGCGGCGGCGCAGGCACTGCCTTTGCCGTGCGTCCGGCGCGCGTCGTCGTAAGCAAATACGGCATTACAAATCACTAATATAAACATTTGACAATACGTCTTTGACTGCTACCCAGGTTTATTTAATGATGCTTTTAGTCTTACTGTGAATTAAAAGAGGAGATCGGAAGTAATGAAAACAGTTATCAACCGTGTTGAGAAAAAGTATCGAGATTCCATTGTAGAACCTTATCACTATTTACATCAATATCCAGAACTAAGCTACGACGAGAAGAACACATCACAATTTATTATAAACATATTAAAAAAATTACATTTTGATGAAATCCAAACAAATGTAGGTGGCTATGGAGTGGTTGGTCTTCTTAATGGCGCAAAGCCAGGACCTGTAATAGCACTTCGTGCCGACATGGATGCCCTGGCAATAAAGGAAGATACAGGGTCTCCTGTTTCCTCACTCAATGATGGTATTATGCATGCTTGTGGGCACGATGCCCATATGGCGATTCTCCTTGGGGCGGCTAAGGTATTATGTGAGATTAAAGGGGAGATGGCAGGAACCATAAAATTCGTTTTTCAGCCAGCCGAGGAAAAGCCCCCATTGGGAGGGGCCTCTCTGATGATAGCGGACGGTATCTTAGAAAACCCAAAAGTTAACGCTATGTTAGGGCTTCATGTCTGGCCTTATTTAAAAGTAGGAACGATAGGCATTGAAGAAGGCCCAGCATCTTCTTCTTCAGACCATTTATCTTTTACGATTAATGGTAAATCTTCTCATGGGGCGATTCCGGACGAGGGCATAGATACAATAGTTGCTTCAGCAGCTGTAATTTCCGCTATGCAGAGTATCGTATCCCGTAGAATAAGCCCGTTTTCCCCTGTGGTTATCACGTTGGGGAAAATTTGTGGTGGTGACGGATACAATATCATTTCTGATCATGTATATGTAGAAGGAACCGTTCGGAGTTTTAATGAAAACGTCCGAGACAAATTACCAGAGCTTATAAAGCAAACAATAAAAAACACGGTAGCTGCTTTTGGAGCTAATGCTGATGTGCACTATGATAGAGGGTGTCCGTCTGTAATGAACGATCCGTATATTACAGAAATATGCAAAAATGCGGCGAGGGAAATATTAGGGCATGAAAACCTTTGCTCATTGCCTACGATACCTGCAATAGGTGAAGATTTTGCTTTTTTTGCTCGTGAGGTTCCAAGCGTATTTGCGTATGTAGGTTGTTGCCCTTGTCATGTTTTAGTAAATGATATGCCACCGCTTCACAATAGTAAATTCCTCCCTGATGAGGATACTCTATCCGTGGGTGTGCGTTATATAACTTGCGCGGCCTTGAAACTGTTGGAAAAATTAGGTTAATTCTACAAAATTTAAATAAAGCTCATAATGATTTACTAATATAAATATTTGAAATTACGTCTTGGACTGATTCGCGAAAAACTAATAATATTCTCGTATCACAAGAATAAACATATCTGTTTCAAAAACATGCTTAATTGAGGCGGATATCAAATAAGGAGGATTTTTCGTGGAACTAGGGCTTAAAGACAAATGTGCATTGGTAATGGCTTCAAGTGCTGGACTTGGTAAAGCAATTGCAACCGAATTTGCGCGAGAAGGTGCAAATGTCATGCTGTTCAGTCCATTCGAAGACGAACTCAAACAAGCGCGCCAAGATATCTTCTCGGAGACAGGTAAGAACCCCTCAATATTCGTCGGTAGTATAACGAACGCAGATGATATAAAAAATCTTGTAAAAACAACTGTCGACGCATATGGCCCCGTTTTTGCTCTTGTGAATAATACTGGTGGTCCGGCAGCAGGGAACTTTGATGCTTTTGACGATAGCGCTTGGCAAAAGGCTTATGAACTTACGCTGCTTTCTTATATACGTACAATTCGTGAGGTACTGCCGCATATGAGAGCTAATAATGGCGGCAGGATTCTTAATTCAACGTCTTCGTCAATTAAGTCTGTCCTTGATAATCTTATTCTCTCAAACACTTTCAGAATGGGAGTTGTTGGGCTTGCGAAAACGCTTTCGCAGGAACTAGGTAAAGATAACATTCTGGTTAATGTAATTGCTCCCGGACGCATTGGAACCGCCCGTATTGACTACCTAGATAGCGTTCGCGCTGAGAAGGCAGGCAAGACAGTAGAGGAAATTCAGCAGCTAGCATTTGCGGGTATCCCGCTTGGCAGATACGGTACGCCTCAGGAATATGGAAAGCTCGCCGCGTTCCTTTGTTCTTCCGCTAATACGTTTATAACAGGACAATCTATCTTAGTAGATGGCGGTATGGTCAAAGCTATCTAGGTTCATCCGTGTGAACGGTATTATTTTGCATTGAGCAGGGAGGTGTGCGGGATGTTTGATATCTTAATAAAAAATGCCTATATATATGATGGGTCTGGTAATTCTCCATATTTAAGCAACATTATGATAAGAGACGGTATCATTGCCAAAATAGGTAATGCTGATGATGAAGCGTTTTATGAGATCGATGCCTCCGGACATGTCGTATCTCCTGGTTTTATTGACCCTCACACGCACTACGATAACACTGTTCTTTATGATAAACAAATGGTAGCTCCTTTGTGTCAGGGAGTAACCACTGTTATCACAGGACTGTGTGGGCTTGGTACCGTTCCTTTACAACAAGAATACAGATCTGAGGTCAACAGACTAAATTCCGGCATGGTAGGGTATAGGGATAATTTCAATTACACTGCCGCCAACATAGAGGATTATCTTTATCAAGCAGATGGTGCAGCAGTTAATGTTGCTGCGGCGATTGGACACATCCCGTTGCGCATAAGTGCAGGTGGTTTTAATTGCGTAGGTTACGCTGGGCTATCCGAAAAAATGAAAGGTCTGCTTAGGGAAAATTTGAGAATGGGAGCAGTGGGGTTTTCTATAGGATTAGACTATTTCCCTACGCATTCTAGTGTTATCTCCTCCGATGAGTTAACAGATTTAAATAAGGTAGTTGCGGAAGAGAACGCTGTTTTTCTTGCGCATGTGCGCCCGAGTAGTGTCGATGGCAGTATGATGGAAGGGAATGAGGAAGTTTGTTCTATCGCCGAATCGCTGGGAGTAAGGACACATGTTTTACACACTAGGACACTCTATCCAGTCACTTGTGGTAAACCGGAGGTGATTGCAGAAGTATTTGAAAAATCCATTAGTAACGGAGCTGATATAAGTGTTGAAAGTTATCCATATTTTGGAGGCCAGACCTATGGCATTTATTACCTCCCAGCGTGGGCGCAAGAGGGGACTAGCGAAGAAATAATAAGAAGGCTTAAGGATTTAGAGGTAAGATCAGCTATAACAGATAACTGTGAAACACTTGTTTACTATAAACCAGCCAGGTTTGCCTATGTGAAATATCATCCAGAATACGAAGGGCATTCGTTAGATTATGTGGCTAAAATTCGCGGTCAAAAAATAGGAGATATGCTAGCAGAGGTACTAATTGAAAGCGATCTAGGGGTATCGATAACGTCAGCCGACGGAATTGCGGGAGCTAATATTAATAGTCAGCTTCTTGATGATTTTATGTTTCTTTTGCAGAAACCGTATTACACTGTAGGCAGCGATAGTATGGATTGTGGAAGCCATACGCATCCGCGTGCATTTGGCAGCTATGCAAAGGTTCTAAGGCTAACACGCGAATATGGTTATAGCCTAGAAAAATTAATTTATAAGCTTACAAAATTTAACGCCGATAGATTTGGGTTAGTCAAAAGAGGGGTTCTTTCCGAAGGTAATTTTGCTGATATTACCATATTTAAATACACTGATGTCTATGATAAAGCTACTTACGCTATGCCCATGGCACCTCCTGAAGGTATTAAATGCGTCATAGTTAATGGACAAATAGCCTTATATGACGGATGCCCCACTGGTACCCTGCCAGGTCGCTCTTTAAAAAGAAATAAAATTTAGGAAAAAGGGAGATGGATTCATGTCAAAGATTCTATTCGTCGATTGTTCTGGAAGCCCGCTATATGATCCGAAGGTACATATCAAACCATTTTTAGAACGTTATCCACACGATTTTGTAAGTCCTGAATTTGAAGAATTGCCAAATAGTCTAGAGGGTTATTCACATCTAGTTTATAGCGGCTCGATGGTTACGTCTTACGAGAGTGATTGGCAGTCGCGGCTATATAGTTTTGTCAGGAGCTCATACGATTATGGTATCCCTACACTTGGAATATGCTATGGGCATCAAATAATCGCTAGAGAGATATTGGGGTACGAAAAGCTGAGACAGAAACCAAAAGAAGATCATGGTTGGGAAAAGGTTACTGTCGTAGATGACGATCCATTATTAGGTAAAAAAGGTTCTATTTGGTTTCCTTTTGTCACTCATGGGTATGAATTGTTTGACCTGCCTTTGGACAAGGTAAAGATTATCGCTTCTTCAGACAATTGCAAGATTATGGCTTATAAATTCTTAAATGAACCTGTGTGGGGATTTCAATGCCACTTTGAGATATCTCCTGCACAAGCAAAAGATTTTCTTGATGGTTATAAACTCCCTGTAACTTGTAATTCTCTGGGATTCGAATATAGTGATAAAACTTATCCAAACCATCAAGAAATTTTTAGAAGGTTTTTTGAATCACAGTTGGACTAACTTGCTAGAATTTTAATAAAAAATGATACTTTTTACATCTTATAGAAAATTATTATGTGTTTTTAGCACCATAAAGTAGTCAGAAGCAAAAATACAATTTCAGGAGGAAGAAACGATGAATGTTTTTAAGAAAGGTTTATGTGCCATGGTGGTGTTGTCCTTTATGGTCATGAGTACTGGGACCGCAAGCGCAGCTAAAACGTTTCGTTTTGCTGGTCAAAACCCCGTTGATCAAGAGTCAACGAAGCAAATGTTGCGTATCAGAGATATGGTTCTGAAAGAGACAAAAGGAGGAATCGAACTAAAGGTTTATCCAGCTAATCAACTTGGTGATTTTCAGCAGATTCAGGAAGAGCTTCTAAAAGGAACAATTGATTTTGCCCTGATTTCTACTAATCATCAGCTTGATGGAAGGTTGATGCTCCCGTCTATGATGTTTCTGGCAAAAACATACGATGATGCCAAAAAAATCTATGCTAAGAACGGAGTTCTTTATAAAATCATAGATGAAGCGTGCAATGATTTGGGAATGAAATTTCTTGGCTTTAGTGCCGAATGTATGTCCGGCATCGCGTCTGTTAAACCTCTGAACGAGAAGGGGCTTTTGGACCCAAAGGTGAAAAAGTCAGAGCTTATCAGGACTTCAGGTATTGCAAGCGCAGTCTACACCCTTCAGGATTTAGGCTTTAGGACGGTTTCTGTACCGTATGCGGAGACCTATACGGCGTTGCAGACTGGTATCTGCGATGCATGGTGGGGGGGCGGCCCTATTCATAATTACTATGGGTTTGGCGACATCATCAAGCATTATTACGCGACTAATCTTTTTATAGAGGCAACGTGTTTCTTTGCAAGCAATAAGGCATGGAATAGCCTCACGGCGGAACAGCAGAAAGTCATCCAGAACGCCATCAACATCGAAGAGAAAAACAGCTTCGTGAGTGCGGAAAAATTTGATAAGTTATATAGCCAGAAACTTCATGATGAATATGGGGTAACGATTCACACATTTACTCCCAAAGAACTAGCTCCAATTTTCGAAAACGGGAGAAATAAAACATGGGAGAAGCTTACTTCCATAGCCGGGAAAGATGCGATAAGAAGATTGCGTGAAGAGGTCAAAAAACTAGAGAAATAAGCAGCAACAGATGGGCGGAATGATGTAATTGGCCAGAACCGCTTTTGTATAAGTGGTTCTGGTTGCCTAAAAATATTCAAGGAGGTATTAATATGCGGTATTTTGCCAGTTGGCTGAAAAAAGTTGAAGAATTTGTCATGATCTGGAGTTCTCTGATACTGATGGTTCTCTTAGTGTATACGGTGTTTATGAGATACATTTTTAATAGAGATGTTTTAGGAATGGACGAACTCGAAGTATGCGTGGCATTCTGGCTTTATTTTATAGCCAGCGCTAACTGCAGTAATAATGGCACCCAAATTACTGCTGATATACTAAATATTGTTTGCAAAAACTGTCCTAAGGTGCAAAAAATCATCAACGCTATGACATCATTGTTGTCTGCCTGTGTAGGAATCGTTTTTACGTATTTTAGTTTCGCTTTCTTTGATTTTGCATTTCAACGTTCACAAAGAACTTTAATTTTGCGTTTACCCGTGACCTCGTATTATATTGCAATTGTACTTGGGCTGGTATTAATGTCGGTATATCATTTTCGTGATTTTGTTATAACTGCCAAAGAGTTGCGTAGGGGAGAGGTGCAATAAGATGATTTTTATATCTATAGGAATACTATTTGTATGTATTTTTAGTGGAGTGCCTGTTTGTTTCGCCTTTTTAACAACTGCGATATATTTCCTAGTTAGTGGCAGTTATGACCCTTCTTTTATGTTACCTACAGGGGTAAATAAGATGAGCAGTGTGGTTCTGTTTGCCATACCGATGTTTATTATGGCTGGTGGCATCATAGCTAAAGCTAATATCGGGGACAGGCTTATTGATTTGGTGGAAGACACTTGGCTGGGCAGAAAAAAAGGCGGACTTGGTGCTATCGCGGTGGTATCCTGTGCTTTATTTGGCTCTATTACTGGAAGTGCTTCTGCAACCCTTTCATGTATAGGGACTATAATGCTTCCTAGATTAGAAAAGGCCGGTTACCCAAGAGGTTATAGGGCGACGTTGCTTACACATGCCGCAGTTTTAGGAATGCTTATACCCCCAAGTGCGCTAATGATTGTATATGCATGGGTTGGTGGACAGTCAGTATTGGCCTCTTTTTTAGCGATAGTATTCCCTGGCCTGATGCTGACAGCCCTGTTTGTTGTGCTAAATTTCATTTTACTTAAGAATGATCCAAATTTGCTTATGGTGGAACATCTCGAATCAGAATTGTTATGTCAGGCGAAACGGAAAAAACAATTAGCAGCACTGCCAGCATTAGCGCTCCCAGTGATCGTGTTGGGTGGCATATATACTGGAGTTATGACTCCAACAGAAGCTGCGGCAGTATCTGTGGCATATTCTATCCTCATAGGCAAATTTGTATACCATGGATTGACATGGACAAAATTAAAAGAGTGCCTGCTCCATGGTGCTTCTGCAACTGGCAGTATTATGATTCTTATATTTTGTGTAATGATGCTTAGTCGGATATATGTTATGGAAGATCTGCCATCGAAAATCCTCCAAATGTTCTATGCGGTGTCTACTAACAAATATATGGTTTTGATTATGATTAACATATTTATGTTGATATTAGGCTGTTTGATGGATGATACAAGTGCGGTCCTGCTATGTACTCCGATTCTCGTTCCTATAGTTAAAGAGATCGGAGTGAGCCCTGTACAGTTGGCTGCAATTTTAGCTGTTAATATAGGTATGGCTGGTATTACTCCCCCTTGTGCCCCTTTACTTTATTTTGGTGGCAATATGGCAAAAGCGCCTATAAGTGAAATGGCAAAACCAACTGTAATTCTGTTGCTTTTTGCGTGGCTGCCGACGCTACTTGTCACCACGTATATACCGCAGTTTTCGCTCTTTCTTCCGCGGTTGATTTTAGGAATGTAGAATATTCTCTTCCTCAAAATAAGGTGATTAAGAATGTCAAACAAGCGAATTGTATATTTAGACAATGCCTGTACTGGGCTTTACAGCCAGAAGGTTCTCTCTTGTGCGGAAATTTTTGTTGCGCTATTAAACGAGATACAAACGGGTCTCGTCCCACAATCCGTCGTTCTTCAGGGCCTTTTGGATGAGGCCAGAAATAAGGTTGCAGAGCTTGTTAATTGTGACGTATCCGAAGTTGCTTTAGTTGAAAGCACGTCGCATGGATTAGGTATTGTATCAGAGGTTGTAGATATAAAGCCTGAAGAGAATGTGTTAGTCTGTGATTTGGAGTATCAGGCGTCATATTTCTGCCTTACGAGGAAACAGAGAAAAATTGGTTTTGAGATTCGTCATGTAAAAAGCAAAGAGAATGAAATTACAGCTGAGATTTTTAAAAAATATATCGATAGAAATACTCGGCTAATTATTTTATCCTCTGTTCAAGAAATCAATGGCTATCGTGCAGATTTGAAAGCTATAAGTGACCTAGCCCATCAATATGGCTGTTATGTCGCAATAGATGGTGTCCAGGAAGTAGGCGCCATGCATGTTGATGTTAAAAAAATGGGAATTGATTTTTACTGTACCGGGGCGAAAAAATGGATTGGTTCACCTTTTGGAATGGGGTTTATGTACATAAAAAAGCAATTGATTGATATATTAGAGCCAGCATATGATACATATTTCAATGCATTGCTCCCTAAACACTACCCAGACTATGACACCTACCTTGAGAATCCAGATAGAAGCCCATTTGATGAGATGGAAATGATTAATACTGCTCAAAAATTTGAAATAAATGGTTACAGAAATTATTTAGGAGCCATGGGGTTAATAAAAGCTATTGAAGTTTTACAAGAATATGGCCTGAAGGAAATAGAAGAAAAAATTATCTCTCTGAATTTGAAGTTTACTGAGGGGCTTAGGCAGCTTGGAATAGACACAGTCAGTTCAAAAGACAGACCCCATATGTCGTCCACAGTCTCCTTTAACTTAGGCTTTAAAGGAGGAGGATCGTCAGAAGAGAAAAAACTTATGGATTATTTACTAGAAAAAAATATTATAGTTTCATTAAGGTGTGCATCTTGGACAGGTGGTATCCGTGTTTCCATGCATTATTACACAACAGAAGAAGATATCGACTCCATTTTATTTGCCATAGGAAATTTCTTGTCTCTACAACAATGTTAGTATGTAAAAAATACATTGGAATATCTAGTTTTATAACGTAATGTCATGACTTGGAGGAAGCATATAACATGAAGCCCTACAAAGATATGGATTTAGCGGAATTGCGCGCGGAACAGGCAAAACTTGAGGAGATTTTAAAAGCATATAAAGAGAGAGATTTGAACCTGCTGATCGCAAGAGGGATACCTTCCGCCGAGCAGGTGGAGGTTTCAAACGAAATGCTGGATACGCTGACTTCCCAAACGGTCAATATCTCTTCGGATGGTGTGGATTGCCGAAATTACGGCGGTGACATGACGGGGATAGTCGAAGCGAAAACACTCTTCTCGGAGTATCTCGGAGTTGAAATGGACGAAATAATGGTCGCGGGAAATTCGTCGATGGGCATAATCGGCGAGATACTCGCCCATTCGATGCGCAAGGGGGTCCTCGGCGGCTCTAAGCCGTGGTCCGCTTATCCCAAGATCAAATTCCTGTGCCCTGTTCCCGGCTATGACAGGCATTTCGGTTTCTGCGAATATTTTGATATAGAGATGATCCCCGTCCCTCTTGGAGAGAATGGGCCGGACATGGATATAGTGGAAGACCTGGCCGCTAAGGATGAAACGATAAAAGGCATGTGGTGCGTGCCCAAGTATTCAAATCCGTCAGGGATCTCATATTCTGACGAGACTATCAGACGCCTGGCGAATATGAAGACAGCGGCCGGTGATTTCCGGCTCTTCTATGATAACGCCTATGCCGTACACTACGTATATAAGATGGTCGAAATAATCAATATTCTCGATGAATGCAAAAAAGCCGGTAATCCGAACCGGGTATATATGTTCGGCTCAACTTCAAAGATGACCTTTCCCGGCGGCGGAGTCGCCCTTTTTGCCGCTTCAAAAGAGAACATCCAGCATGTAATAAAGGGAATGAGCGCCATGTGGACCGGGTGGGACAAGGTAAATATGCTTCGCCACGCGCGTTTCCTGAAAAATAAAGAAAATATCATGCGCATAATGGCCAAGCACGCCGCCATATTGCGCCCGCGTTTTGACATCGTCATCAACGCCATTGAAAAAGAGCTTGTCCCTGTCGGGGCGGGGGACTGCATACGTCCTGACGGCGGTTATTTTGTGATGTACCGTGCTCCCGCGGGCTGCGCGAAAAAAATATTTGAAACCTGCAAAGAAAACGGCGTAACTGTCACCACCGCCGGAGCCACACACCCATATGGCAAGGACCCGGATGACACTTATCTCCGTATCGCTCCCTCCGCGGCGTCGCTTGCGGTATTGGAAGAAGCCATGCGTGTTTTCTGCGTCGTGGCAAAGTTTGTTACGATCAACAAACGGATCTCGGAGCTGGCGTCCTAAGTTTCGTTTTTGCCGTCAATCTGACGCGGCGCGGCAATAAACAGAGCGGCGGTTTTTAAGAGGCTATCCGGAGATACGGTATTTCCGGTAGTCTCTTTTTGCGCATTTGCCTTGGGCGTCGAGCCTCAAGGAGATAACCGCCCAAGACGGTAATTTCGCATTATCATGACCGTTTTGAATATTCAAGATCGGGATTCATTTCAAAGGCAGCTGCGACCTCATCAGCGCGAGCTGTCTGTCGATCCGCTCTTCGCTGATGCCTCCGAGCAGCGCGAGCACGCTCATCCCCTCAAATACAAATAGAAAATTCTCCGTGAGCTCCGGCAGGCCTTTGTCCGCCAGAACTCCCTGTCTCGCGCCGAGGTTCAATATCTCGGCGATCGTGTCGTGCAGGCTGCTGACAAGCGACTGCTGCAAGGCCCTGTCCTCCGGCCCGCGATGTGTAAAGAAGTATTCGTAGGTAGCCAGCAGGATGCTGTTCTCCATGTG